>CADCTQ010000066.1 GCA_902805615.1 uncultured Cytophagales bacterium | reverse complement strand
GCTGAAGATCAAGACGCTGAGTTTCGGTTCGCTGGACCGCGAAAGCGCCTACCTGGTGGAACCCGCCTCCGAAAACCCCGGCGAGGTGGTGTTCGTGCGGGATGCGCCGGCGGCCAAGAAGGGCCTCAACGACAAAATCCGGCGTTCGACCCGCTTTGCCGTGCTGGTGATGCGGGAAGAAGACAAGGCCGAGGCCCGCAAGGACTTCGACACGCCCCTGCTGTTTTCGGTGCAGGAGGCCAAGGGCCTCGAATACGACAACATCGTGCTGGTCAACTTCGTGAGCAAAAACGAAAAGGTGTTCCGGGAAATGGCCGAAGGCATCACCCCCGCCGACCTGGCAGGCGACCTGGCCTACAGCCGGCCCGGCCGGGAAGACAAGTCGCTGGAATCGTACAAGTTTTTCGTCAACTCGCTGTACGTGGCCGTGACGCGGGCCATGCGCAACCTGTACGTGGTGGAAAGCCGCGAAAAGCACGAATTGCTGGCCCTGCTCGGCCTCACGGCGTTCCGCGAAAAGGTGGACGTGCAGGTGCAGGCCTCTACGGACGAAGAATGGCGGCTGGAGGCCCGCAAGCTGGAGTTGCAGGGCAAAACCGAGCAGGCCGACGCCATCCGCAAGGGCATCCTGGCCCAGCAGGTACCCGACTGGGAAGTGCTCCGGCCCGACGGCCTGGAAGGGCTGCGGCAACAGGCCCTGCACGGGGAACAATACAACAAAAAGGCCAAGGACCGCCTGTTTGAATACGCCCTGCTCTACGACGACTCCGTGCCGGTTGCCGAGCTGGCCGCCCTGCGCGACAAACAGCGGTACGCTCCGGCCCACAGCCCGGTGGAAGCCGAACGCAAAAACCTGCTGCGCAAACGCTACCAGCCCTACGTAATGGACAACTTCCGGGAAGTGTCCGTGAAGGTGAAAAAGTACGGCACTGACTTCCGCGACGAGTACAACCTGACGCCTTTGCTGGTGGCCGCCCTCACCGGCGCCGCCAAAACTGCCGCGTGGCTCACGGAAAACGGGGCCGACAAAACCGCCGCCGACTCCCTGGGCCGCACGCCGCTGCACCTGTTCCTGGTCCAGCGCTTCCGCAGCCCCGCCCTGGTGGCCGACAAGCAGGAAGCCTTCTACGCCCTGCTGCGCACCGACAGCCTGAGCCTGCGGCTGGGCGAACACCTCATCAAGATCGGGGCGCACAAAGTGGAGTACCTGGTGGCCAACTTCCTGCTGGCGACGCAGATGCTGCTGCTGCAACGGAAGTTGCAGGAGTCCGGCCCGTGGGCCGGGTACGTGGAGGCCGAAGACGTGGAGCGGTTCCTGAGAGGGTTTCCCGAAGCCATCGTGCCCGATTTCCGCAAGGAACGCAAGTACATCAACGCCCTGATGGCCCGCAACGAGGTGGACAGCAAGCAGCCCTACAACCATAAGTTGTGGGTGCGCCTCCGCAACGGTCAATACGTACTCAATCCCGACCTGCTGGTAGCCGCCGGCGGGGAATGGGTCCCGGTGTACCGGCTGATGAACGCCGAACCGGCCTCTTCCGCTGCCGACCCGTTCAAGTCGCTCTTCTGGACGCGGTACGGGAACACCCGGCAGATCAATCAACAAATAGCCGCCAAAAAGCAGGCAAAATCCAAATCCTGACATTCAACCCGTAACTTCCCGCCCATGACTACCAGACGACAATTCATCAAGCATACTGCTTCCCTGGCGATGGCCCCCGCGCTGTTGCCCGCCCTTTCGCCGGCCGCCAAAGTGACCAACGTGGGCCTGCAACTCTACTCGGTCCGCGAGGAGATGCTGGCCGACGCCGTGGGCACGCTCAAGCAGCTGGCCAGGATCGGCTACAAGGAACTTGAATCGGCCCGCAGCGCCAAGGGCCACTACTACGGCCTCAAACCCAAGGAGATCCGGAAAATCTGCAAGGACCTGGGCATGACCCTGCGCAGCGGCCACGTGCACGTGGACAAGGACTGGAAGCGGGCCGTGGACGAAGCCGCCGAGGCGGGGCAGAGCTACCTGGTGTGTTCGTCGCTGCCCTCGGAAGGCCAGACGGTCGCCAACTACCAGAAGGTGGCCGACACGTTCAACCAGGCGGCTTCGGACTGCAAAAAGGCGGGCATGGTGTTCGGCTACCACAACCACGAATACGAGTTTGAGAAGGCCGACGGCAAGGTGCTCTACGACATTCTGCTCGACCGCACCGACCCCAAGCTGGTGATGATGGAACTGGACCTGGGCTGGGTGATCGTGACGGGCAATGACCCGGTGACGTACTTCGAGAAATACCCCGGCCGTTTCCCGCTGTGGCACCTCAAGGACATGGACAAGAAGGAGCCGCGCAGCACGGAGTTCGGCAAGGGGCAGATTGACATTACCAAGATGCTCCGGAACGCCAAGAAGTCGGGCATGAAGTACTTCTTCGTGGAACAGGAAGAATACGCCAACACGGCGCTGGAGAGCATCCGCTACGATTATGAGTATTTGATGAAGCTCAATTATTGATGTTCGATGCCCGATGCTCGATGTCCGGAGGGACCACCCCTGTCCCCTCCTTGAAGGAAGGAGGGGAACTGTAACGGTCGGCTGCGCAGCAAGGGGACATGCAGCAAGGGGACAGTAGTTACTGAAGCGTTTTCCGATCAGCGAGGCGCATGGGCACGGCTCCCCTCCTTTTTGCAAGGAGGGGCCGGGGGTGGTTCTCCCCTCCAACCACCAACCCTTCCCCGTATCCCCGCCACCCCGAACATCGAACATCGGGCATCGGGCATCGATAAAAAACGCGGGGCGTATAGGAGGATTCGGCCCAAAAATGTAATTTGTCCGGCATTGAGCCTTTTATTCCCTTACGCCTTATGAACGTATCCCCTTCCGCCATTGCCGCCCACAACGACCGGCTGGCCGCCGCGCACGACCGTCATTTCCGGTTCCTGGCCGACACCCTCGCCGAAAAAGGGCTGGACGCCGGAACCCTCCTCGATAAGATCAACGCCTTCCAGATTGCCATTCCGAGCTGGGCCCTGGGCACCGGCGGCACCCGCTTCGGCCGTTTCCCGACCGGCGGCGAACCCCGCACGCTGGAAGAAAAAATTGACGACGTGGGCCTCATCCACGCCCTCAACCGTTCGGCCAACTCCATCTCCCTGCACATTCCCTGGGACATTCCCCGCGACGTGGCCGCCATCAAGCAGCGCCTCGCGGGCCACGGCCTCACCATTGACTCGGTGAACTCCAACACGTTCCAGGACCAGAAAAACCAGCCGCACAGCTACAAGTTCGGCTCCCTCTGCCACACGCAGGCCGAAACCCGCCGGCAGGCCGTGGACCACAACGTCGAATGCGTGGCGTACGGCAAGCAGCTCGACGCCAAAGTGCTGACCGTGTGGCTGGCCGACGGCTCCAACTTCCCCGGGCAGCACGACTTCCGCCGGGCCTACGACCGTACCCAGCAGTCGCTCATTGAAATCTACGAGGCCATGCCCTCCGACTGGACGATGCTGGTGGAGTACAAACCCTACGAACCCAACTTCTACGCGATGGTGATTCCCGACTGGGGCACCTCGTACGCCCTCTGCCAGGCCGTGGGGCAAAATGCGCACGTGCTCGTGGATCTGGGCCACCACCTGCCCAACACCAACATCGAGCAGATCGTGGCCCGCCTGCTGCACTTCGGGCGCCTGGGCGGCTTCCACTTCAACGGCTCCATGTACGGCGACGACGACCTGACCACGGGCTCCACCAAGCCCTTCCAGCTCTTCCTGATCTTCAACGAACTGGTGAGCGGCATGCAGGACGCGGCCGTGCAGAACCCGGACATCGCCTGGATGATTGACGCCAGCCACAACACCAAAGACCCCGTCGAGGACCTGCTGCAATCCTGCCAGAACATCCTGACCACCTACGCCCGGGCCCTGATCGTGGACCGCCGGAAGCTGGCCCAGGCCCAGGAGGACAACGACGCCGTGGCGGCCGAAGAGGTCCTGCGCGACGCCTTCTTCACCGACGTGCGTCCGCTGGTGGCCGAAGCCGTGCGCCGGGCCGGCGGCGCCATTGACCCCATCGGCGTGTTCCGCGCCGACGGCCTCCGCGAAAAGCGCATCGCCGAACGGGGCCGCTTCGCCGTCGCGACAGGACTTTAGGAGTGACTAGTAGTAAGTGGTCAGTGGTTAGTAGTACGCGGCAGTTGCCTTACGCGTACCTACTGACCACTTGCCACTTACCACTAACTACTCACCACTAATCACTTACGACTCCATTTCCATGCATACCGCCGTTTTTGACATTGGGAAGACCAACAAGAAGTTTTCGGTGTTCGACGAAAACCTGTCGGAGATTCACCGGGAGTACACCACGCTGCCCGAAACGGCCGACGAGGACGGCTTTCCGACCGAAGATTTGCCCCTGCTGACGGAGTGGATGCGCGATACGCTGCGCAAGGCCATGACGCCGGGCGGATTCCGGGTGAGCAGGCTCAACTGCTCCACCTACGGCGCCAGCTTCGTGCACGTGGATGCCCAAGGCAACCCGGTGGCGCCCCTCTACAACTACCTCAAGCCGTTTCCCGAACCGCTCGCAGCCCGGTTCTTCGACCAGGTCGGGGGCAAAGAAGACTTTTGCGTGCGCACCGCCTCGCCCTGGCTGGGGATGCTCAATTCCGGCCTGCAAATTTACTGGCTGCAAGCCGAGCGGCCCGACGCGTTTGCCCGCATCCGGCATTCGCTGCACTTCCCGCAGTACGCCGCGTACCTGTTTTCGGGCCTGCCCCAGAGTGAATTCACCAGCATCGGCTGCCACACCGGGCTGTGGGACTTTACGGCCGGCCGCTACCACGACTGGGTGGAAGGGACGGGCATCGGGCGGCTGTTTCCGGGCACCGTGCCGGCCACGGGGCGCACCACGGCCCTGGTCAACGGCCAGCCGGTGGAGGTGGGGGCGGGCATCCACGACTCTTCGGCGGCCCTGCTGCCCTACCTGCTCAGTTCGCCCGAGCCGTTCCTGCTGCTCTCCACCGGCACCTGGAACATTACCTTCAACCCCTTCAGCCGCGACCCGCTCACCCCGGCCGAGCTGGGCAAAGATTGCCTCAACTACATGCGCGTGGACGGGGCGCCGGTAAAAGCGTCACGGCTGTTTTTCGGCAACGAGTTCAACCGGCAGACCCGCCTGATGGGCGAGAAATTCGGCAAAACGGAGGGCAACTACCACTACACCATCACCTTCGACGAGGCGCGGTACCGCCGGTGGTCGGCCGACCCCACGCCGTACTTTCACCTGGAAAGCCTGCAATACCCCGACGGCAGCATCTCGTCGGCGCCCGAAACCCGCTGGGACGCTTTCCCGACGGTGGAAGACGCCTTTCACCGGCTGATGATCGAATTGATGCGGTTGCAGAAGGCGGCGGTGCTGCTCGCGGCGGGGGCTACGCCCGTGCGGAAGCTGTTCGTGGACGGCGGCTTTTCGCAGAGCGACCTGTTCATCAACCTCCTGCGCAAAGACTTCCCCGGCGCCGAGCTGGTGGTGTCGCCCTCTCCCCTCGGCTCGTCTTTGGGCGCGGCCATGGCCGTAAACAGCGAGGACGTGGCCCGCAACTACCAGTTCGACCTGCGGCGGGTGTCGCTGTAGGAGTTGGCCCAATTGATTAACGTATCAACAAGTATATTTTCAGGTAGTTAAGCGAAGTGAGCTTACGCAAAACGATAGACCTGATTCGGCGGGAAAGGACATGCCGGGTACTGCCCCCGCAAGGACAGCCCCTCTTGACTGAAGATGTATCTCTGCCCGCAGATTTGCGGGAATTCTACCAACTGTGCGGCGGCGCTTGCCTGTACGAAGCCCAGGACTATGGAATACAAATCGTTACTCCTTTGGAATTTGTGAGAGCCAACCCAGTGATTGTAGGAGAGGATGGCACGGATGACGTTTCTTTCAACTGGTTCATCATTGCTCATGCGCCTGCGTTGGGTCAATACATCTGCATTGACTTGTCAGCAACGCGGAAGGGACGGTGCTACGACAGCTTCCGGGAAACGCACGGCCTAGCAGGGAGCATGCCCGTAGTTGCTCATTCCTTTACCGACCTGCTGGAGCGGTTATTTGAAAGTCAGGGCAAGCGGTGGTATTGGCTGGAGGAGGACTTCGTGCCGCTGGGTGACGCCTATGAGTAAGGAGCCGCATCCCAATGCTCTTTTACGGGCATATACAGTGCCGGATTTGCATCTGTACGGGTTGCGCAAGCGCACCGCTTCCGTTTTCAACGAAAGTCTTTCTGCTCTTCGCGCACGCACCGGCCATTTTCGAAGTAACGGGTTTTGACCAGGGTAAAAGTCATGTAGTCGGGCGGGTTGTGCTCGTCCCGCTTAAAAGCGTATTCATTGAAAAACCCGTCCATCAGTTTCCCGCCCGCGAACACGCCTTCCTGCACCAAGTGCGAATTCGCGTATTGGCGGTAGAAGCCGTCGTACGCCACCTCCTCCACGTCCAGGTCAACCCGGGGCTTGCCGTTCTCGTCCCGGTACGCCCACCGGCCCACCCTTTTCTCCTGGTAGTCGGCGGGTTTGGGATCGTTCACGGAGGCCGGGCCGCAATGGCGGCGGGGAGCATCATTGGGGACGAGGGCAAAAAGCCCTTCCGACTTTACGGCGCCGTTCGGGTGGTAGAATTGCCACTTGCCGTACCGGTAGTGGTGTCCGTCCGGGAGGGCAATCAGCTGGTTGATCGTTTCTCCGTTCACTCCCTTGCTGCTCACCACCTTGCCGTATTTGCCCAATTCGGGAACGTACACGGTGGCTGCTGCCTGGCCGAGCACCGGCCCGGCCAGCCACAGGAGTACAATCAGCAGGCAATGCTTGTTCATGCGTTGGTCGTATTTCCGTTTTCCAAAGAGTCGCTCCGGGTAAAATAAACACTTCTCCGGTTATTTCCTACGGTTCGACCCGGTGCGTCCGCCCGGCTTCCCTCCCACTGCCACCGGTGCCCGCGCTGCGTTTGCGCCGCTCCCCTTCCCCCGCACCAGCCCGGCCAGTTCCGAAAGCATCCGGTGGTTGAGCGGGAATTCGAGGAAAACGTGCAGCAGGCTCAGGAAGAGCAGGACCGTGAGCCCCGCCAGGTAGTCGTACGCGTACAGGCCCACCGCCGCTACCCACCCGGCCACCGAGGCCAGCAGGCGCCCCTTGGGCACCCGGTGCCAGCCGATCACGCCGGTTTTGGAAAACCAGTTGAGGTAATGGTACGTGTAGGAGAAGGCAATGAAGCTCTGGATGCTCAGGCCGATGGGCATGTTCATGGCGAAGCTGCCGCCCGGCTGCCCCAGCAGGTTGAACACCTGGGCGTTGATCAGGCTCAACTCACTCTCCGCGTAGATGCGCTGAATGTACGGGCTGATGGGGTACCCCAGGTAGTCGCGCCGGAAAAAGAACAAGCCTACGCTGCACGCCGCGAAGGTCGCCACGGACAAATACCCCGAAAAGCGGCGCCCCCGCAGGGCACCCGTCAGCAGGAACAACCCCGTAAACAACCACACGTGCACCAGCGTGGGAATGAATATCGCCACCCCCACCAGCGACGGGTGGGCGTACCCCGAAGCCGCCGCCAGCCCCAGGCTCACCACGATGCAGAGCAGGCTTTCGTCAATCCGGCGACCATCGCCATCCGGAACGGTGCCCCAGGCTCACCACGATGCAGAGCAGGCGCACCCGCGGATTGCCTACGAACACCACCACGCACGAAATCACCAGCGAGGCGATCACCAGGTTGTTGGTGCGGGCCGTAATGAACTGGTGACCGGCCTCCGACAACGGTACGCCCCAGCGGGGGAGCAGGTGGGACAGCGTGAGCAGGAACACGAGGCCGCCCAGCCCGGCCAGCAGCGGGAGGTCCCCCCTGCGCGGCATGAAGTAGTCGCGTTCGTGCAGCCAGTTGATCTCGGTGAGGTAGTGCAGCGGGCCGAGCACGGCGTAGGAAAACAGGAACACTTCGAAGGGTAAAAAGATCGCCAGCCCGAACGACAACCCCATGAGGGCTACGTTGAGGTAGTTGATTGCGTTGGTATTCATCCGGTGGCTGGGGGAGTAGGCGGAATCGGAAAAGCAAAGGCGTACGGCCCCATAACGCGGTCCGTACGCCTTTAGTACATTCCCCACCGGGCCGGGCCGGGTTATTCCGCGCGCAGCGCATCCACCGGCTTGCTGCGGGCGGCCCGGAGGGTTTGCGAGGCAATGGTGAGCAGCCCCAGCACCAGCAGGATGCCCGTGCCCAGCAGGAGCGTACCCGCGCCGAAGGGCACCCGGTTGGGGAAGTTCTGCAACCACAACGCATTGGCCCAGTACGTGAGCGGCGCCCCGATCCCCAGGGCGATTGCCAGCATTTTCAGGAATTCGCGCGAGAGCAGCAGGGCAAGGCCCAGGTCGGCGGCGCCCAGCACCTTGCGGAGGGCCACCTCCTTGCGGCGCCGCTCGGTGACGTAGGTAGCCATGCCCAGCAGGCCCAGGCAGGAGATGGTAACGGCCAGGAAAGCCAGGAACCCCAGGATGGATACCACGTCGAAAATGCCCTGGTTGGTGGCGGCCAGTTCCTGGTCGAAAAATTCGTACTTGAACGGATGCACCGGGTCAATGGCCTTCCAGGTTTCGGCCAGCCGGGCCACCGTGGCCCGGGGGTCGGCCGCGGCCAGCTGCACGTTCACGTATTTAAACGCGGCGGGGTGGTTGCGCAGCACGAGCGGCCCTACCTCGTGGTGGGTAAAGAGCAGCCGGTAGCGGAAATCCTCCACCACCCCCACCACCCGCAGGGCTTCTCCGTTCCACTCCACCGCCAGTTCCTGCCCGATGATCTCCGCCGGGTGCTTGTACCCGAAGGCGTACACGGCCGACCGGTTCACCACCACGAACCGCCCCGCGGCCGTGTCGGCGGGCGGCAGGTTCTGGCCGGCCAGCCATTTGAGGTGGAGGTTGCCCGCAAAATGTTCGTCGGCCTGCAACAGCGCGGCCCCCTTGAATGCGTCTTTGGTGCCCGCCTTGCGGAGACTGATGCCGTTGGAGCGTCCCGTGGCCGGAATGACGTCGCAGCCCGACACGGCGGCTACGCCCGGTACGGCGGCCAGTTCGCTTTTCACCTTCCGGTAGTCGTTGCTTTGCAGGGGTACGTTCACGATGTGGGCGGCGCGGAACCCGTACTCGAACGACAGGTAGTGCCGGAACTGGTTGTAGAGCAGGATGGACGTGGTGACGAAAAAGGCCGAAATGACGAACTGCGTCACGCCCAGCACCTTGCGCAGGCCGAGCCGGCCCGGCCGGGGCAGGCCGTTGCTTTTGAGCACCCGGATGGGCTGGAATCCCGACAGGTGCAGCGCCGGGTACGCGCCGGCCACGAGGCCGATGCCCACGGCAAACGCGAAAAAGAGGAGGTACACCCACGGGGCGGCGTCCAGTTCGAAGTGGAGGTACTGGTTCACCCACAGGCCGCGGAAGGCCGGCTTGATGCCCAGCAGCAGCAGCACGGCCAGCGCCAGGGCCAGCAGCGCCGTCAGCACCGATTCCCCGAGGAACTGCAACACCAGTTGCCGGCGGCCCGCCCCGTTCACCTTGCGCACCCCGATCTCCCGGGCCCGGGTCACCGCCCGCGCCACCGACAGGTTGGTGTAGTTGAGGCAGGCCGACAGCATGATGACTGCCGCCAGGGCCGCCAGGAAGTAGTACACCAGCGTCGGCAGCCGGTAGCTGGCTTCGTTGTTGAGCAAATCCATGTTTACGTTGCCCAAGGGTTGGGCCAGCAGCCTCATGCCCTCCATCTCCCGGTTGGCGAGGGCCGCGTACCGGCGCCGGGCCAGGCCGTCCAGGGCCGCCGCCAGGTCACCCTCCGCTTTGCCGGGCGCCAGCAGTACGTACGTCCAGCCGTCGGAGAGCGTTTCCCAGTTGGCCGTGCGGTCCTCGACTTTCCGGTCGCGGGCCAGCGACGGCAGCGAGGCGGCCGACACCAGCACGTCGAAGGTGAGGTGCGACTTGTACCCTTTGTCGGCCAGCACCCCCGTAACGGTGTAGCTGCCCCACGCCACCGGCGCCGAATGGTCGTCGGGGTGCAGGTAGTGCAGGCCGCGGCTGGTGAACTGCACGGTTTTGCCCAGCGGGTTGGCGGACCCGAACAGCCGCCGGGCCGTTGCCGCGCCCAGGACCATGGCGTTGGGGTGCCGGAGGGCGGTGGCCGGGTTACCCTTTTCGAGGGGATAGCTCAACACCCGGAAAAAGGCGTCGTCGGCAAAAAAGCCCCGTACCTCGGCGATCCTGCCGTTGTGGGTGGCATCGCCGCCGACCCCGGCCCGCAGGTGGGTGGCTTCCGCCACGGCCGGGTAGTCGGCTTTGAGGGCCGCGGCCAGGGGGAAAGGCGTGGTGGCGTACGGCTGCCTCGCGTGGCGGGGCTCGGCCAGCACGCGGTAAATCCGGTCGCGGTGGACGTGGAACCGGTCGTAGGCCCGCTGGTCGTCCAGCATGAGCATGACCAGCAGGCACACCGACAGGGCCGCCGCCAGCCCGAACACGTTGATGAACGAGAAAACCTTGTACTTGAGCAGGTTCCGGACGGCTACTTTCAGGTAGTTGTACAGCATCGGGGAAGGCTTTGGTTTCGGAAGGGTTGGATGGGTCTGGCGCACTGCCGCGGGCCGGGGACGGGTGAGACCGGTCGCAACTGTGCATTGCCTAGTTCCTTGCATCAATGTGTATGCCAATCTGCAAAAACGGGCGTACGGAGCTGATTCGACGGGCCGGCGGGCCCGGAATGTCCGGCTGCGGACAGTACCGGGCGAATGCGGTCAGGGGAAGGCGGCCGGTTGGATCTTTTTAGGGAGTTATGGAAAAGTGCGGTGCGGCGCATCCAGGGATAAAACGCACCACGGGCTACCGGCAACAGGCCCGGCCCGGAATGCGCGCCATCTGCTTACCTAACCCCCTACCCCCTACCCGTATGGCCGAAGTAACGACTGCCTCCGGTGGCGCCCCCAAACGGGGCGTCCACCGCCTCTCTACCCGCATTGACATGACGCCCATGGTGGACCTGGCTTTCCTGCTGATCACCTTCTTCATGCTCACCACGACCTTCAGCAGGCCCGGCGTCATGTCACTCAACATGCCCGTCAGGGACAAACCCAGCCCCGTACCCGGATCGAGAACGATCACCATCCTGCTCGACAAGCACAACCGCATTTTCTACTACACGGGCATCCAGGACCCGCAGGTGGCCCAAACTGACTTCTCGGCCGGGGGCATCCGGCGGATCATTGCGGACCAGCGCCGCACGCAGCCCAAAGAGCCGATCTTCATCATCAAGGCCCTCGACCAGTCGCGGTACGAAAACCTGGTGGACGTGCTCGACGAGATGACCATTACGGGCGCCACTACCTACGCCCTGGTGGACGTGACGCCGGGTGACCTGGACCTGCTTACCCGTTACAAACAAACGCACGGAATCAAGGACTGAATCGTGCAATCATTGCTTACTACATTGTTAGGCAAGTAATTCTATATTTCGAGTTAGACTCCTCTCGCTGTCATTCCCGGAGGGAATCTTTTGGGGGTAAGCCATATTTTACCGTATTTATAAAAAGATTGGCTTCGCCGAGCTTTGCTTCCCTCCGGGAATGACAGCGAGGGGGAGATGTGCCGGAATTTCCAGTTATTCTCCTAACAATCTACTTAACATATTTAAATTTATCGCAACAAAGTGGCTGTGCGTGATTCGCGTCGCGGCAAATACCCCGATTGTTGGTTCCGCTGCCTACCAGGTCAGGCGTTCTTTCCGTACTCACTCCGGGTCAAGCCGTACACGACCAGCGTATGGTACGCGGTGTCTTTGCGGATGTGCTCCTTGAGTTCGCCTTCCCGGGTCATGCCGTTCTTTTGCATCACCCGGCCCGAAGCCGGGTTTTGCGCCAGGTGCGAGGAGGTGATCTTGTTGAGTCCCAGGCTTTCGAAACCAAACCGGATGACCGCCCCCGTCGCCTCCGTCACGTAGCCTTTGTTCCAGAACGGTTCCGCCAGCCAGTAGCCCACTTCGGCCCGGTTGAACCGCGGTTCAACGGTGAGCCCGATGCCGCCGATGAATGCATTTTCGGCTTTCAGGCGGATGGCGAAGATGAATTGGGTGCCGTTCTTGAAGCCCTGGTTGGCCAGGTTGATCCAGAACACGGCGTCTTTGTCGGTATAAGGCGACGGCAGGTTGAGCGTCTGGGCCGCAATCCGCGGGTTGTCCGCGCATTTCACAATTTGCGGAATGTCGCCCGGCTGCAATTCGCCCAGCCTTAGCCGCGCCGTTTCGATTGCGGGAAAGGATTGCATGACAGGTTACTTACTTTTTCAATTCTTTCTCAATTTGTTCAACGTGTTGTACTGACACTTTTGCCAGGGCGGCGATTTTTTCAATTGCCAGCGTTCCGTCATTCAACATTTCAATGATAAGACCTATTTTTTCTTCCTCTCTGCCTCGGGTTATACGTTCCTGGTACAGATAATCTTAGGTGCTGTTATAGGTGAGTCCCATATCTATTCAATAACAGAAAGGCATTTCTTCCCTTCTAAAAGCCCCTTGAGAATAAAAATACAGAAACATCATTAGAATGGTCAGTAAGATGCTTACTCCCCATGCAATGGTTGTTGAAGATTGTCTGGCTACTACTGGCTACTATTTTCATGTCTACTCTCGGGGCTTAACCCTCGGTTTTTCTTTGTAATTCCTTTATTTGCTCATACTATTCGTACAAACGACGTAGTCGTGTCCCCGGCTCATATCCCCTACCCTTTCGGCATGAAGCACAGCGCCGCCGCGCCCAGGATGCCGGCGTTGTTGCCCAGCCGGGCCGGGTTGATGCTGAGCTTGGAGAGGTAATACGGCGTGAGGAATTTGTTGAGCGACTCGTGCACGCCCTTTTCCATGTGCGTAAAGCCCTTGGCTACGCCGCCGCCGATGTAGATGTTCTTGATGTCGAGCAGGAAGATGGCCGACACCAGGGCCTGGCCCAGCACGCGGCCGTACTCGTCGAGGACGCGCCGGGCCACCGGGTCGCCGGCGTTGGCCGCGTCAATGATCACGTCGTCGTCGAGCTTGGCCGCGTGGCGCAGCGCCGAGTGGCCCTGATGTTCGGCCAGCATGTCCTTGGCCATTTTGATGAGGCCCGCCTTGCCGATGGTCTGCTCCACTGAGCGGCCGTTGCCCGACACGATGTGACCCAGTTCGAGGGCGTTGCCGTCGCCGCCGGTGAGGATGCGCCGGTTGATGACGGCCCCGCTGCCGATGCCGGTGCCCAGCGTGACGAGCAGGAAGTTGTCGGGCATGGGGCGGCCCGAAAAGTAAAATTCCCCCAGGGCCGCGGCGTTGGCGTCGTTTTCGAGGTGAAAGGCCACGTCCGGGTGCCGGGCTTCGAGGCGGTCCACCAGGTCGAGGTTGTTGAGTTCGGGAATGTTGACCATCTCCACCAGCGTACGGCGGTCGGCCGAGAGCATGCCGGGCAGGCCGATGCCCACGTGCTGCACCTGCGGGTACTTGCGGAGCCAGTTGCCGATGGCCTCTACCAGCCCGTCGCCGGCGCTGCCGCTCCCGCGCAGCGTTTTGGTGGGCACTTTCTGCTTTTCGAGGAGCCGGCCCGTGGGGTCTACGAGGCCAAATTTCACGTTGCTGCCGCCGACGTCTATTCCGGTAAAGGTTTGCATGGGGATTGGTTTTTTCAGATGCAGATAGTTCGATTGAATAATTTCAACCCTGATCTTAGGGGAGCATAACCAGGACTTACGCAAAATATCAAAAAAACGTTTAATCTCGCTATCCGGGCGCCGGCGCCCCGGGGGAATTGGTCAGGGGTCACCCGCCGTTGGGTACGGGTTATGGGCCATTCGCCATTGCCTGAGCCACGTTCCGGCACGGGCCATTGGTAGATAATCATTGGTAATTGATAATATTGCTTTTGCGAGACATGACACCAGAACCCGTTCAACCCGACACCCCGCCCGACCCGCTCGGGCTTGCCCTGCGTGATTACTGGCACCACGGCAAGGCCGACGCCCGCATCACCGTGCACAGCAGCATCACCGGGGAGGAATTCATCCCGGCGGCCTACCTGTTCCGCGACGCCACTACGCTGCCCGGCCTGGAGCAGATTGCCCTCGACAGTTGCCGGGGCAAGGTGCTCGACGCGGGGGCCGGGGCGGGCAGCCACGCCCTCCTCTTGCAGGAACGGGGCCTTGCCGTGACTGCCCTCGACCTATCCCCGGGGGCCGTGGCGCTCATGCGCGAACGCGGCGTGGCCGACGCCCAGTTGGTGGACCTGTTTGCTTTCCACGAAGGGGGCTACGATACGTTGCTCATGCTGATGAACGGCATCGGCATTGCCGGCACGCTGGCCGGGCTCGACCGCCTGCTCGACCACGCCAAAACGCTGCTCGCGCCGGGCGGCCAGCTCCTGTGCGATTCCACCGACATTCTCTACATGTTCCAGGAAGACGACGGCTCGGTGTGGATTGACCTCAACGGCGACTACTACGGCGAGGTCACCTACCGGATGGAATACGAAGGCACAACCGGAGAACCTTTCGCGTGGCTGTTCGTGGCCCCCGAAATCCTGGCCGACCACGCCGAGGCCCGCGGCTACACCTGCGAAATCGTGGCCGCCGACGACAACGACCAGTACCTGGCCCGGTTGACGTTGAAAAAGTAAATCCGTTGTGGTCCAAGTGCAACTCCTGTCCTGACTTCCCATCGGGAACGGTGGTGGAGGCGGGAAAGGTCGCACCCGCGGCGGGCGTCGCATCGCGGGAAGTGGTCGCATTGCGGCTCCCCTCCTCGGAGGGGTTAGGGGGTGGGTTTACCGATAGGATAGAACTGATATGGGGATCAGCACACGGCATACCCTCTCTTACTTGACTACATGATTGCAATGATTCCTGGGTGCGGTGAACCTCGGATAACTTGTCGCATGGAAGTAAACCCACCCCCTAACCCCTCCGAGGAGGGGAGCCGCAATGCGACCACTTCCCGCGATGCGTCATGCCCGCTCAGCCTGACTTTCCAGTCTTCTAACCACCCACCACTTCCCCGTACAAATCAAACTCGGCGGCCCCCGTGATGCGGACGGGGGCGAAGTCGCCCAGCCTGACGGTGTGCCGGGTGGCGTCCACCAGCACTTCGTTGTCCACTTCGGGGGAGTCGTACTGGGTGCGGCCGATGAAGTAGCCGCCTTCCTGCCGGTCGAAGAGCACTTTCAGCGTCTGTCCCACCCGCCCTTCGTTGAGTTCGGCGGAGATGCCTTCCTGGAGGGCCATGATCTCGTCGGCGCGGTCCTGCTTCACGTCGGCGGGCACGTCGTCGGGCATCCCGTACGAGTGGGTCTGGTCTTCGTGCGAATAGGTGAAAATGCCGAGCCGTTCAAAGCGCATTTTTTGCACGAACGAGTACATTTCCTCGAACTCCGCTTCCGTTTCGCCCGGGTGGCCCGCAATCAGCGTGGTGCGCAGGGCAATGCCGGGCACTTTTTCGCGGATCGTTTCGATGAGTTGTTCCGTTTTTTCGCGGGTGATGCCGCGGCGCATCCGCTTGAGCATTTCAGTGGAGCCGTGCTGGAGGGGCATGTCGAGGTAGTTGCACACGTTGGGGCGCTGGCGCATCACGTCGAGCACGTCCATCGGGAAGCCCGATGGGTAGGCGTACTGCAACCGGATCCACTCGATGCCCTCCACGTCGGAGAGCCGGGCCAGCAGTTCCGAGAGGTTCCGCTTCCGGTAGAGGTCCAGGCCGTAGTAGGTAAGGTCCTGGGCGATGAGGATGAGTTCTTTGGTGCCGCGTTTGGCCAGACTCTGGGCGCTTTGCACGAGCAGTTCCAGCGGCTGCGATTCGTGCTTGCCGCGCATGAGCGGGATGGCGCAGAACGAACACGGCCGGTCGCAGCCCTCGGCAATCTTGAGGTAGGCGTAGTGCGAAGGCGTGGTGATGAGCCGTTCGCCGACGAGTTCGCGTTTGTAGTCGGCCTTGAGGGTTTTGAGCAGGCGGGGCAGCTCGTTGGTGCCGAACCAGGAGTCTACTTCGGGAATTTCCTTCGAGAGGTCGTCCTTGTAGCGGTGCGAGAGGCAGCCGGTGACGTAGAGCTTGTCAATGAGGCCGTTGTCCTTGGCATCGGCGTAGCGCAGGATGGCGTCTACCGACTCCTGTTTGGCGTTGTCAATGAAGCCGCAGGTGTTGATGATCACGATGCTGGCGTCGTCGCGGTCCGACTCGTGCGACACCTCGAAGCGGTTGGCCTTGAGCTGGGTGTAAATCTGTTCGGAGTCTACCAGGTTTTTGGAACAACCCAGCGTGACGATGTTTACTTTATTCTTCTTTACTCCTTTGGTCTTCATGCAATTCTATTCCAAAAATACTTTCCGGTATATCTCTCCCACCGTGAACTCACAGCTTCCAATTTTTACTTTTTCGTCGGATTCCCGGGCAAAGGTGATGAGCCAGTGCCTTTCGTCCTGCCTGGTGTATGTCTCAACTTGTTTTTTTAACGAGCTTGCCACAACGTACTGTTCGAGGCTGGGCAGGGTACGGTAATACTCAAACTTCTCACCCCGGTCGTAGCCCTCCGTGCCTTCGGATAGAACTTCAATCACGACGGAAGGGTTCATCAAAGCATCCAATCCACCCGGACTTCTATGATATTCCGGTTTTTGATACACGGCACTCACGTCGGGATAAAGAAATCTTTCGCAGGCAGGCAGATAAAGCAACTGGCCGGACGCATACACCAAGTGATCCGTGTCGGCCAGACAAAACTCCAGCAAAGCCGCTAACCTTATTGTTAGCCTGTTATGCGCTGGCTGCGCCCCGCCCAATCAATAATATAATCTTGCCTTGTTCATTCACCGTACGATGCACGGGCACCACGATGCCATTGTGGTACTCACTTTTGTATTCGGCCCGGGCCTCGTTGACAAGGTACTCCTCCACGGATACGCGTTTGGGCTGGTCAAGTCCTTTCATAGCATTGGGCGCATTAGGAGTTTAAAACCGCAGAGCGCAGTTGCCTTACCGCTTGAACAACGTATCTACGAACTTCGTCTTGTCGAACAACTGTAAATCTCCCACCTTCTCCCCCACGCCGATGTACTTGACCGGGATTTTGAACTGGTCGGAGATGCCGATCACCACGCCGCCCTTGGCCGTGCCGTCGAGCTTGGTAATGGCCAGGGCCGTTACTTCGGTGGCCTTGGTAAACTCCTGCGCCTGGATGAAGGCATTCTGGCCGGTGGAACCGTCGAGCACCAGCAGCACCTCGTGCGGGGCCGCCGGAATCACCTTCTGCATCACCCGCTTGATCTTGCTCAGCTCGTTCATCAGGTTCACCTTCGTGTGGAGGCGGCCGGCCGTATCCACGATCACCACGTCGGCGCCCAGTTCCACGCCCTGCTTCACGGCGTCGTAGGCCACCGAGGCCGGGTCCGTGTTCATGCCGTGCGAGATCACGGGCACGCCCACGCGCTGGCCCCAGAGCTTGAGCTGGTCTACGGCGGCGGCCCGGAAGGTATCGGCCGCACCGAGCACTACCTTTTTGCCCCCCTTGTGGAATTGGGCGGCCAGCTTGCCGATGGTGGTGGTTTTGCCCACGCCGTTGACGCCCACCACCATGATCACGTAGGGGCGCACCGAATCGGGAATGTTGTAGTTGCGGATGTCCTGCGAATTGTTTTCCGACAGGAGTTTGGCGATTTCTTCCCTGAGGATGCGGTCGAGTTCGCCGGTGGTCATGTACTTGTCCTGGGCCACCCGGGCCTCGATCCGTTTGATGATCTTGAGCGTGGTGGTCACGCCCACGTCGGAGGCGATGAGGATTTCCTCCAGTTCGTCGAGCACTTCTTCGTCCACGGTCGACTTCCCGATCATGGCTTTGCCGAGCTTGGAGAAAAAGTTTTGTTTGGTCTTTTCCAGCCCTTTGTCCAAAGACTCTTCCTGCTCCTGGACCTGCTCTTTGGTTTTCTTGGTGAAGAAGTCAAATAATCCCATGAAAGTGTAGTGGTTTGGGGTCAATATAACGAAAAAAGTCCCACGCAGGGACTTCACATTGGGCGCGGTCGGAAAAGCATTAGCCTTTCAGGGTCGCTTGTACCTGGTCAACGGGTACAATCTCCTCCTTGAACGTGTAGGCGCCGGTCTTGTCAGACTTTATCGCCTTGATGATCTTGGCGAATCCCTTGCCGCCTTCTTTTTTCAGCGTTGCAACTACTTTCTTTGCCATGATGAATAAATGAATAATGGATGATTGACTATTGAAAATCAGCAAGAGCCGGCGGCGAACCACCCAAAGCCAATTGCTGACGGCCAATTTACTTGATTTCTTTATGAACCGTTACCTTCTTGAGGTTCGGATTGTACTTCTTCAGTTCGATGCGGCTAGTCGTGTTCTTGCGGTTTTTGGTGGTGATGTACCGGGAGGTGCCGGGAACGTCGGTCGTCTTTTGTTCGGTGCACTCCAGAATTACCTGCACCCGGTTGCCTTTCTTTGCCATTTGGGTATAACGTTAAATGAGCCTCTACTTTTTTTAGAACCGCAAAATTAAGACTTCCTTGCCAGATGTACAACTTTTCGATGCCTGATGTTCGATGCCCGGTGCTCGCAATGCGCAAGTTGTATGACTGCGTATCCCGCGAACACCGGGCATCGGGCATCGTTTTTACGTGGTCATGGCCAGCAGCAGGTCCGCCTGGGTGATGATGTGGACGCCGTTGTGTTCGTCGCGCACGAGCAGGGCCTTGTTGTCCTTGTCAATGAGCGACGAGAGGGTATCGAGCGTGCTGTCGAGGGCCACGAACTTAAAGGGTTTGTCCATCACCTCGCCCACGGCCTGTTCTTTCACCTCGGGGTTTTCGATCAGGTGGCTCAGCAGCTTGGAGTCCACGAGGCTGCCCACGATGTTGTCGCCGTCCGTGACGGGAATCTGCGAGATGCCTTCCTTGGTGAGCTGGCGCACGGCCTCGCCCACCCGGGTATGGCGGTCAATGGTCAGCAGGCGGTCGGAGCCGTTCTTGGTGTGGATGATGTCGCGGGCCGTGGCAAAGTCGCGGGACTCCAGGAAGCCGTGGTCCTTCATCCAGGAGTCGTTGTAGATTTTGGCCAGGTAGCGCGTGCCGTGGTCGGGCAGCACCACCACCATCAGGTCGCCCTCTTTGAGGTGCTGGCGGGCGTATTCGAGGGCGCCGAACACGGCCGAGCCGCACGACCAGCCCACGAACAGGCCTTCCTCGCGGGAAAGACGCCGGGTCATGATGGCCCCGTCCTTGTCGGTCACCTTGATGAAGTGGTCAATGAGGTCGAAGTCCACGTTCTTGGGCAGGATGTCTTCGCCGAAGCCTTCGGTGAGGTACGGGTAGATTTCGTTCCGGTCGAACACGCCGGTTTCCTTGTATTTCTTGAACACCGAGCCGTACGTATCAATGCCCACGGTCACGATGTCGGGGTTCTGTTCCTTGAGGTACTTGGCCGTGCCGCACATGGTGCCGCCGGTGCCCACCGTGCTCACGTAGTGGGTGATTTTGCCTTCCGTCTGCTGCCAGATTTCGGGGCCGGTGGCTTCGTAGTGGGCCGCCGTGTTGGAGAGGTTATCGTACTGGTTGGGGTAGAACGAGTTGGGAATTTCCTGGTTGAGCCGCCGGGCCACCGAGTAATAGGAACGCGGGTCTTCGGGTTCCACGTTGGTGGGGCACACCACGATTTCGGCGCCCACGGCCCGCAGGATGTCCATCTTTTCCTTCGACTGCTTGTCGGCCATCGTGAAGATGCACTTGTAGCCTTTGGCGACGGCGGCCAGGGCGAGGCCCATGCCCGTGTTGCCCGAGGTGCCTTCGATGATGGTGCCGCCCGGTTTGAGCTTGCCCGCCTTCTCGGCGTCTTCGATCATGCGCAGGGCAATGCGGTCCTTCACCGAGTTGCCGGGGTTGAAGTATTCCACCTTGCCCAGGATGGTGCCCTTAATGCCTTTCGTCACCCGGTTCAGCTTCACCAGGGGCGTGTTGCCGATGGTTTCAATAATCGAATTGTAATACATGGATATGGTTTAGGGATTGGGAACCATGCAAGATGGTTCTTTTTCAAAATTAGTAAGATTTCCGTTGGTTCTCCGCAACGCGGCCCGCTTTCCGGCGCCGGGATGCCCTGCCGGGTTCGGGCTGGTTCCTGAAAATACCGGTCCGGCGCCTTCCTGATAACACAGCCGGCGGGCAAAAAGTGGCATTTTCGCCCCTTCGCACGCCGTTTTTTTTCACTTTTGCCAAAAGCTGACGTGGCCGCCCGCCGGGTACCGCGCCCGGTGCGTGGGTTCCCTAAGGCGTTTTGCCGGCGGCGGCGCTATCTTGTACGTCTTTGCTTTACCCGTCCGCCGGTTGCCCGAAAGTGTTTATTTTTCCGGAATGGTCGGCTTCTTTTCCCGGGCAGCCGTCCTCCTTTTTAC
>CADCTQ010000065.1 GCA_902805615.1 uncultured Cytophagales bacterium | reverse complement strand
AAGGGAAACGCCGTACAGATTGGCCGCGTATTGTTCGTAGAGGAGTCGGAAACCCCGTTCCTGGCGGCGTTTGAGCAAATCGATGAGTGCATCTTCCCGGTGAAGGGAGCGGAAGGGCGCCTGGGTCATACAGCGGGCGTTAAGGTAAAGTCATCCTCTAACCAGTCGACGCCCTGCCACAGAGGGTGCAAGCGCCTTCGGGGAGCGGAGCTTTTCCCCCAATGGGTAGCAAGCTCAAATGACGTAGCAACGTATACGCTCCGACCGAACGTTTGTTTGGTGCACGGGTAAAAAGAGCAGAATAACAAAAAAACAACTAAAAAAGCAGCTATGCGCGCTGTGAGAAGGTAATTTGCGCCGACTTCAAGGGCGAAATATTACTTGATGAGTTGGGCCAGCCGGGTACGGGTGGCGGTGAAGTACCCTTTGTCCAGGAAGATGCAGGCCAGCATCACGGCCCCTTCGATTTCCTGCACGCTTCTTTGGGCCAGTTCCCTGGCTTCCGGGGGAGGGTACTGTGCCCCGAGCAAGTGGGCAAACGCCTCAATCCAATCGGTGAAGAACTGCTTGATGGTGCGCATGAATTCCAATTGCCGGGTCGCTACTTCCTGGCCCACCAGGCCCATCAGGCAGCCGCCTTGCTCGTCAAAATAAAACCGGTCCAATGCCTCCAGCATGTGCCCGAGCCGTTGCCCCGGAGGCGTCCCGGTGTGGTAAGCAATGGCAAATACTTCTTCTTTAAACAATCCGTGGGCCAGGAGCAGCACCTGCTGCATCAGTTCCTCCTTGCTGGTGAAGTGGTGGTAGAGGCTGCCTTTCTGCATCCGGCAAGCCTGGGCAATATCGGCCATGGTAGTCTGGTAGTACCCCTGCTCCCGGAACACCTGGTAGGCTTTCCGGATGATAAGCTCCTTGCCTGATTGATCTTGAGAAGAGTCCGCCTGCTCCATTTTCCTGCTCCTATATTAAAAAATCAATATTCTGTAAATCTAACCAGAATCATCTACTTAGATACCCCTTTGCGTGTTACTTCATGCTTCGGTCAGTTCTGGACTTCAATGTAAAAGCGGTATTTATTGGTAAAGGTTGATGGGTTAAATATAAGGAGTGGTAAATACGGATTTTTAGGCCGGGCAGTCACTTTGTTTTGTTCAAAACCAACCAATCGTTTGGTAGCGCCGTAAAGGCTGCCAAGGAACGTACAGGGCTGGCCCTGCTGGTTTCCATCGTGTGCCGTTGGTCTGCGCTGGTTGGATAAGTAGCATTTGCCTTCCCTCTCCCCTCCTTACTGTCTATGTGTTACCTGTTTTTAACCCGTTTGCGGCGGGCCTGGAACCGCTTTTACCAATCAAACCAAATCCCAATGAGAAAGATGACCTACCCCTTGCAGCAGTTAGGCAAAAGGCTGCTGAGCGGCAGTGTGATGGTGTTGCTGCTGGCGGCAACCGCTTGCAAAGACAATGACGCCGAGCCCAACCAGATCCGGCCGACGGGTCCCAAGCCCGAGTGGGCGCCCAACATTGACGGCAAAATGCAGGCAGTGATCGAACAACTGCAAAGCTACGGCACCCCGCCCCTGGAATCGCTCACGCCCGGGCAGGCCCGCCAGGCCCCTTCGCCCACCAATGCCGTAATGGACCTGCTGCGCAAGAACAACATCAGCCCGCCGGCACCGGCCGTTACCAAAACCCACCAGGTGATTCCCAGTCCGGCCCCCGGCGGTACGCTGGTGCGCATCTACACCCCGCAGCGTGGGCAAGGGCCCTTCCCGGTGGTAGTCTACTACCACGGCGGCGGCTGGGTAATTGCCAACCTGGACACCTACGAACCCTCCGCGGCAGCCTTAGCTGAGCAGGCTGAGGCCATTGTGGTGTCGGTGGCTTACCGGCAGGCACCCGAAAACAAGTTCCCGGCGGCCCATGAAGACTCCTACGCTGCTTACCAGTGGGCCCTCAGCAGTGCGGCCTCCATCAACGGCGATCCGGGTCGGGTGGCCGTAGCCGGCGAAAGCGCCGGGGGCAACCTGGCTTCGGCCGTGTCGATGATGGCCCGCGACCGGGGCATCAAGGTGCCCGTCCACCAGTTGCTGGTTTACCCGATTGCCAACACCGATTTCAACACGCCGTCCTACAACCAGTACGCCAACGCCAAGCCGCTGGGCAGGTCGCTCATGCAGTGGTTTTTCACCCAGTACCTGCGCACGCCCGAGGACCTCAACAATCCGCTCATTGCCCTGGTCAAAGCGCCCAACGTAGCGGGACTGCCGCCGGCCACGATCATTACCGCTCAGATTGATCCTTTGCAGAGCGAAGGCCAGCAGTACGCCGATAAACTCAAAGCGGCCGGTATTCCCGTTACCTACCAGAACTACGAAGGGGTGACCCACGAATTCTTCGGCATGGCCGCCGTGGTAGACCAGGCCAAGCAGGCTCAAGCTTTGGCTGCCGGTGAACTCAAGAAAGCGTTTAATACCGCTACCCGGTAATCGGATTTAGAATAAGCGATTTCTCTGCCCAAAGTGTATGTGTAATTGGACAATGGGTAGGAACATCAACCGAGCCTAAAAAAAACTCCCCGGAAGAAACATTTCTTCCGGGGAGTTTTTTTTAAGTTCAATCGAATCAGCATTTTCTCTATAACCAGCAGTAGCCTATATGTTCAGGTACCTGTCGCTGCCCTTACCAAGTCGTTGTACTCCTCCTGGCTGATTTCGGTCAAAGAATCACGAATGGGCAGAAAACGGGTGTTGGCGCTGTTGCTCCGGGCCAGGGCAAAGGCCTGTTCCTCATCAGCGGCTACCAACGGGGACCATACCTGGGTAGGGCTCCCTTCCAGCAGTAACATCACTTTGAAATATTTCATACTCGATACTGGTTAGCACCCATCCCGGTTCGCCTACTGCTCCTGTCGTTATTGTCCTCCATAGGCGACCCGGTAGAGCACGCCGTTCGTGTCATCGGCCACCAGCAATGAGCCATCCGGATGCTGCGCCAGCCCCACGAGCCGGGCGAAATGGGCCCGGTTGTTGTCTACCAGGAAGCCGGTGAGGAAGTCCTCGAATTGGGTGGGCTGGCCGTTCTCAAAGTGCAGGCGCACCACTTTGTAACCCGAGGGCTTGGAGCGGTTCCAGGAGCCCCTCATGGTCACAAACGCATCGTTCTGGTACTCGGCCGGAAAGTTGTTGCCGGTGTAATAGACCATGTCCATCGGGGCGGCGTGGGCTTGGTAGAGCAAGGTGGGCAGGGTGGTTTTTTGTAAGTACTGGGCGTAAGTGGTATCTCCTTCCGGCCGGTTGGAGGGGTTGTACTTGCCGTCGCTGTAGATGTAGGGCCAGCCGTAATCAGCCCCTTGTACGATCTTGTTTACTTCTTCTTTCTGCTCTTCGTCGCCCAGCCAGTCGATGCCGTGGTCCAATCCCCAGAGTTCGCCCGTCTGCGGGTGCCAGCCGAAGCCAATCGTATTGCGCAGGCCCTTGGCAAAGATTTTCCGGTTGGTGCCGTCCGGGTTGGCCCGCAGGATGGTGGCGTGTTCGGGGTTGGGTTCCGGGCAGGCGTTGCAGGTGCTGCCCACGGTGATGTAGAGCAGCCCGTCGGGCCCGAAGGCAATGGTGCGGTTGGGATGCTGCCCCCCGTCGGGCAGGTCGCTGATGAGCAGTTGCGGCGTTCCCAACGTGCCGTCGGCATTGAGGGAGGCGGCGTAGAGTTCTTTGACGGCGACCAGGTACATCTTGCCTCCGTAAAGCGCCAGGTCATGGACCTGTTTGATGTTGGCCACTACGCTCCGCTGGTCGGCCACCCCGTCGCCGTTGGTGTCTCTGAGCATGGTGACCGTGCCGGCTTCCCGGTCGGTGGCGTACACGTGCCCGGCCGGGGTGATGAGCAGCATGCGGGGCTTGCCCAGCCCTTCAGCGAACTTGCTTACGGTAAAGCCGGCCGGTACTTTGAGTTGGCGGACGTTGGCTTCGGAAGCTGCCACTAAGGCGGGCCGGAACACGTAGCCCTGGATCTGAGTGGTGGTGGGCTGTTCTTCGGTTTCCGGGATCATGGCGTCCCAGAGGTCGTCTCCCTTTTCGCAGGCCAGTACCAACAGGGAAAGGGCAGCAAAGCCAGCGGCAGGCTTGAGTAGGTTCTTCATAAGATATGCACAAGGATTGGTTTGGCTACGGGTAATTGATTCATGGGGAAAGCAAGGAAGCCCACATCAGTAATTATTTTTTACGGAACGTGGGGCCGGGGAGCGAAGGGATAAATACGGTTTTTTAAAAATCCGTATTTCTTTCCGCGTCCCGCATTTGCTTCCAGGTAGTCATTCCGGGCGGCTGATCGTATACTACCGGAAGCCGGTTGCCAAAGGCGCTATCCCCTTTCACCACTCATCCTTCTTACGTATGGGCTTATGGAAATCTTGAAATTCAAGACCAATATCAAGTGCGGCGGTTGCGTGGAGACCGTCACTCCCTTTCTGAACGGGGAAGAGAGTATTGGGAACTGGCAGGTGGATACGGACAGTCCCGACAAAGTGCTTACTGTATCGGGTCGGGAGGTAGACCCGCAGCGGGTCAAGAACCTGGTGCAGCAGGCCGGCTTCAAAGCGGACCTGCTCCAGGTAGCCGGCGCTAGTGGCGGGGATTTGTAACTTCCTTCGTTAACCCGGCATTGCAAGGATGTTCGCCTTACCGGGCCAACAAAGCCGGCATGCATCCCCCCTTCCATCAACCGCAGGCAAAGCCGCACGGAAGCGCTATTTCCGGGTGTGCGGGTTACAGCGTACCGGCCTGGCTGGCTAGCCTGGTGACTGCATCGGCAATGGCGGCCCACTGGTCTTCCTGCAAAAGGTGTTTGGCGGGTAGCTTCTGAATTGCCGGTAGCCCTACTACCTGCCCAATCTCCTGTCCGTACCGCTCGAAAGTTAACCCCGGGTCCTCTACCCCCCACAGGGCTTGAATGGGATAGGGTACGCCTTGTACGCCCCCGTAGCAGCGCTGCCGGAAGGCCGGGGAGTAATCAAAGTTGCGCATGATCTTGAGGAAGGCTTTGCCGCCGTCTTCCCGTTTGAGCAAGTCCACGTAGGCGTGTACTTCCGCTGTGGAAATGCCGCTCATGTCTGAAACGGTAAATTTGGCAAAGCCCAGCTGCCAGGTCGTGTGCAACT
>CADCTQ010000064.1 GCA_902805615.1 uncultured Cytophagales bacterium | reverse complement strand
GTGATGATGCTGGGGCAGACGCGCATTTTCCTGGGCATGGCCAAAGACGGCCTCCTGCCCCGGTTTTTCGCCGACGTGCACCCCGTGCGCAAGACGCCCGGCAAGAGTACGGTGCTGGTGGGCGCGTTGGTGTCGCTGGTGGCGGCCTTTACGCCCATCGGCGTGCTGAGCGAACTCACCAGCTTCGGCACGCTGTTCGCCTTTGCCATGGTGTGCCTGGCCGTGTGGCTCCTGCGCCGCCGCGAACCGGGCCGCGAACGGCCTTTCCGGGTGCCGGCCCTCGGGGTGATTGCGCCGCTGGGCATCCTCACCAACGCCCTGCTCATCGTCATGCTCAGCCCCCTCTCGCAGGGGCTGGCCGCCGCCTGGCTGGTGATGGGCCTGCTGGTATACTTCGGCTACAGCCGCCACCGCAGCCATCTGCACCCGCGGTAATTCGCTTTTTTTAGTGAACTTACTCCCCTTGATGGTACACGGATGGTACACTGATCTATTATGATGATTATGATTGGGACTGATTTTAAAGGGAAGCGGAATCAAAAGAAAAGATCATAACCAATCATAATCATCATAATAGATCAGTGTACCATCCGTGTACCCCTCCTTCAAACAGCAACACGATGAAGATCAAAGGGAGTACCCTGGGCTGGCTGGCGCTGCTGGCGGCGGGGTGCGGCAGTCCGGAAGGCAAACGGCAACCGGACGGGCCGGCGGGGTTACAGGCAGGGATGGACAACGTGGAAAACATCACCGGGCGGGCCCAGTACCTGCATTCGCCCTGCGTCACGGCCGGCGACCGGCTTTACCTGGTGGGGCACCAGGACGGCCGGTTCCCGGACCTGGGCTGGCACGTCACCGGCGAAATGGGCGGCCTCTGGGACCACCCCATCAAGCTCCTGGACGGCTTTACGGCCACGATCAAAGGCGATGCGAAGGCTTTTTGCCTCTCGGAAGCCAAAGCATTTGTCAATTACCCCTTCGCCAGCAAGCACGTGTACGGGACCAACCCGGCCGGCCTGCGGGTGGAGCGTTTCCAGTTCGTGCCCGACGGCAAGGAAGCCGTGGTGGTCGAATACAGTTTCACCAACGAAGGAGCGGAGGACAAACGGATTAACTTCTCGTTCACCGGCTACAGCGACCTGCGGCCTACCTGGCTCGGGGAACGCACCGGCATGCGCGACGCCGGCGACTTCCCCACCTGGGACGAACCCACCCGGACCTGGATCGCCAGGGACAGCCTCAACCCGTGGTTCGTGCAGTTCGGCGCGGCGCAAGCCCCCGCAACGCACCGGGCGGGCAGTATCGGCGATTGCGGCTATAAGCCCACGGGCAAAGGGTGCAGCGCCACGCTCCGTTACACCCTCGACATCCCGGCCGGCGCCACCGTAGCCCTGCCCTTTACCATTGCCGGCTCCTACGAGTCGGAAGCAAAAGCCAAGGCCACCTACGCCGACGTGCAGCGCAATGCCGCCCGGATGCTGGCCGAAAAGCGGAAGCGGTACGAGACCATTGCCGCGCAAACCCGCCTGACCGTGCCCGACAAGGACTTCGAACGGGCCTTCCGGTGGACCAAGTACAACACCGACTGGCTGGTGCGCGAGGTGCCCGAAATCGGCCGGGGGCTGTCGGCGGGCCTGCCCGATTACCCGTGGTGGTTCGGCACCGACAACACCTACGCCCTCCAGGGGGTGATCGCCACGGGCAACAAAGACCTGGCGTACCGCACCATCAGCCTCGTGCACGGGCTTTCCCAGCAGACCAACGGCAACGGCCGCATTCTCCACGAAGTCTCCACCAACGGGGCCGTCTTCAACCCCGGCAACGTCAACGAAACGCCGCAGTTCATCTCGCTGCTCTGGACGGTGTACGGGTGGACGGGCGACAAGGCGTTTCTCGAAAAATATTACCCCGCCGCCAAACGGGGCCTCGACTGGCTGGTGCGGCAAAACGACAAAGACCGCAACGGGCTGCCCGAAGGCTTCGGCATGATGGAAATCCACGGGCTGGACAGCGAGATGATTGACGTGGCGGCGTATTCGCAAAAGGCGTTTGCGGACGCCGCGGAGATGGCAGCGGAAATGGGCGACGCGGCCGCGGCCAAAGGGTACCGGCAGGCCGCCGCCCGGCTGGCGCAAAAGATCAACGCGGAGTTCTGGGTGCCCGAATCAAACTCCTACGCCGACTTCATCGGCACGCCCCGGCAGGCGCTGGGCCTGATTGACGACGCCATCGTGCGGGCCGATACGCTCAAAAAGCCGTGGGCCGTGGCCGAATTGAAGGAGACGAAGGCGAAAGTGGCGGGGCTGCCGCCGGGACAGAAACGAGGCTTCGTGCTGCACCACAACTGGGTGGTGAACACGCCCATGCAGACCGGCATTGCCGACACGGCCAAGGCCCTGGCCGCCCTCCGGACGGGCAGCCGCTTCGTCAATCCCTTCGGCGTGTTCGTGACGGGCATTGACCGCGACGAGACGGCCGGCCGCGAGGAGGGTTCATTTGCGGGGAGCAAAAAGATTTTTTCGTACACGGGGGCGGTGATGACCCTGCCCACGGGCGTGCAGGCGGTGGCCGAAAACAACTACGGCCGGCCCGACGAGGCCCTGGGGTACCTGCGGCGCATGACGCGCTCTTTCAGCTACGCCCTGCCCGGTTCCCTCTACGAGGTGTCGCCCGACTACGGCATGATGACCCAGGCCTGGAACCTCTACAGCTACGCCGTACCGGTGGTGGGGCAGTTTTTCGGCATCCAACCCGCGGCGCACCGGCGCACGGTGTACCTGCGGCCCCAGATGCCCGCGGCCTGGAACGACGCCCGGCTAGAAAACGTGGCCGTGGGCGACAACCGGTTGGGCGTAACCTACCGCCGCACGGCGGGCGGCCTGCAACTCTCGGTGACTCAAACCCGGCCCGGCTGGAAAGTGGTGTTTGCCTTCCCGGCGGGCCGCTACCGCCGCTGGCAACTGAACGGGAAAACCATCACGCCCCGCCCCGAAGGCAACGCTTGGGTGGCGGAGGCGGGTGGCACGGAGATTACGCTGGAAGTGGCGCCCTAGCGGGGGGCGGACAGCCGGGCGTCTTATTTGCGCCGCGCCGTACCGGCCCGTTCCACCGGGCTGGCGTCAACCAGCAGGCGGACTTCCGCGCGGATTTTTGCCAGGCGGGCCTGCAATCCTTTGTCCAGCTTGTACTTTCGGGCCGAACGAACGTCGTGCACCGGGGCGCCTTTCTGGGTGATTTCTTCGCAGAGCAAGCCCCTGCGGTTGAAGAAGGACATCTGGATGTACGCCGAGGGATGCGCCTGCAAATATTGCGCGTGTTCTTCGCCGAGCGTAAGCGTGCACACGCCCAGGGTCGGTTCGTTGGGGTACGGGTAGCTGAGCAGACCCGACTGGAGCAGGTGCCAGCGGATGCCATCGGTGCTATACCCCAGGGTCACGGAACGGATCGCACCGGGTTCGGCGGCCTGCACCTGGACGAGCTGGCTCATGGCGGCCGGGGCGAGCGAAATGCCGTCCGTGGAGTCAATTGCCTCCCGGGCGGACAGATTCACGACCAGGAGGTATTCGGCCTGCACGGGCAAGTCCTGGGCCGCCGCCCGGTGTCCGGCGAACAGGCACAGCAGGAAGGCCAGGCAACGCCCGGGCCCGGGCAGTAGGAAAAAGAGGAGCCTCTTCATGGCAATAAGGATTTATTGGAGGGTACAACGGCTAAATCGCCTTTATGCGGGTTGTGCCGCGCCGGCCTCTTCCCGAAGCATGCGCAGCAGCTTTTCAATGTTCAGGGGTTTTTCCATAAAAGTGTCCACGCCGCAGGAGCCGGCTTGCAGGCGGTCCATCGGGTCAATGGAACTGGTGAGCAGGACGATCTTGAGGAAGGCGGGCCGCCGCCAGCTTTCCCGGGTGCAGTACCGGGCCAGGAATTCCAGGCCGCCCATCACCGGCATGTGGATGTCGAGGAGGAGTAGGTCGGGGTACTGCCCGGTGGCCCCGCAGTCGTCGAGGTACTGGAGGGCTTCCTGGCCGCTGCTGGCCGAGTGGACGGCCGTCATGCCTGCCTTCTCCAACATTTTACGGTGCACCAGCAGGTCAATGGGGTTGTCGTCCACGAGCAGAATTCTTTTTTGGGTAGGGGTTGCCATATGCAATGAGTTTGGGAGTACGCACCAGCCGTCATCGGCTTGTCAGGGGTATATACCCGCCGCGCAGAATGGGTGTCTGCCCCGGCAGAGGCGGCGCAAACCAAAGCCGGGTAATATCCGGGGGCATTTTGCCGCCAGACCGGCGGGCAAAGTGGGGGAGGCGGGGCGGCCACCCGCCGCTTTTTGCCGCCAAAGGCCCGAACGGGGGCGATGGGAGCACTTTGCGAGGTAACCGGCCACTCGGGGCGGGGAGGCGGGCGGCGGGAAGTAATATTTAAGAAAAAAAAGCAGCCGCCCGGGGGCGGCTGCACGAGCGGCGGCGGATTGCCGGCCGGGTAAGTTTAACGCGAAAGAAAGTGGGGGCAAGGGTATCCCGTCCGAAACGGCAAAGCCGGGAATCTTCCCGGCTTTGCGGCCCGGCCAGCGGCCCGGAGGCAATGGCGTCATGGCTGCCTCAACGCCATTCCAGGTGAATGTCCGCTTCGATCGCCTGGTTGTTCACCGTGATCCTGGCCGGGTAGTTGCCGTCGTCGCCCTTGTTGTAAAGCGTCGTCAGGCGGTACGGATTGAAAGCCAGCACGGCCATGACCTCGGCGGTACCCACGCCGAACCCGTAGTAGTCAAAATCCTGCACGTAGAACGTGAAGTCGCCCGTTTGGGGAGAAAAACCCAAATAGTGAAATTCTTCCGGGTCCGGCGTGTAGGTATAGGGCAGGGAAAAGCCGTTCATGTTCAGGTGCATTTGCGAGTAGTCCGGCGTGATGTAGGGGGCCGAGCCGCAAGTGCCGTTGCAGGCGTCGAAGAAGAGGTCCGGGGCGCTGCCGTCTTCCGGGTCGTAGGAAGTGCCGTCGGCCTTCCGGGCACTCAGCCGCCGGATGACGATGCTTTTGACCACTACCTGCGTGGGTACGTTGGTGATGGCAATGTGTTTGGTGATGATGTCTTCGTGCTGGTCGGTATAGGCGCTCAGGCTGACGGCCGCGTCCATGTTGCCCGCAAAGTAATAGACCGGCGAAGCCTTTTCGCTCGAATGGCCGGGGCTGAAGGCATTCACGCCGTCGGACTGCCGGTAGCCAAACTGCCAGAAGTACCCGTCGGCCCGCTGCGACTGGTTGATGAAACGTACTTTGCCGGGCACCTCCGGGTCTATTTCGTACGTGAAGCCAGCCTTGGGCTGAAAAGGACTCTCCTGGCAGGAAACCAGGGCGAACAGCGCCAGCATGCAGAAACCCATCCGCAGGGGTGGCTTGGGGGAAGAAAAGGTTTTCATAACGGGCATTCAAGATAGCCGTCGCCACCCGGCATCCGGCTGCATTCATACCCGTTATGAAACCTGGTAATAAAGACCGCAATAATGCTGACTCTGTTTTGGCTTGCGCCACTTGGGCTTATTCCACCTTGATCTCCTGCGCGGGCCGCTGGGCCTCGGGGGTTTTGGGCAGGGTCACGATGAGCACGCCGTCTTCCTGCCGCGCCCGGATCCGGGCCGTATCCACCTGTCCCCGCAGGCTCAGCATTCTTTCGAAGGATTTGACCGGGTACTCCTGGTAGCTGAAGACCGGCGGGTTGTTTTCGTCAACCGGGCGGGTGCCGCTGATGTAGAGCACGTCGTCCACGACCGCCAGGGAAATGTTTTCCTTGGCGAAACCAAGGGCGTACACGTGGACTTCGTAGCCCGTGGCGGTGTCAACGACGTTGAGGGGCACGTTGTACCTGGGCCGCCGCCAGTTGGCGCCCGGACCCGTCCTGAAATGGCCGTAACCGGTATGTCCGTACCGGCCGGCTGCGTGGTGTTTGGTATGCATGGGAGTGGTTGGTAGAGACGCGATTTATCGCGTCTGGTCAGTGGTCAGTGATTAGTCGTAAATCCAGCGTCGTAAGTAGAGACGCGATTGGTCGCGTCTGGTCAGTGAATTGCGTCTGGTCCGTGGCAAGCCGCGTGGTTTACGGGTTGGGTGTCACGCCGGGCTGCCGGAACGGGGCGGCTTGGGGCGGGTTGTCGGGGCGGCGCAGCTGGTCCCGGCGGGCGTCGTCGCAGGGGGCGTGCCGTCCGTAGCCGTAGGCCCGGTAGGGATGCCCATTGCGGTACCAGGAGTGACGGGGGCCGATGGTGGCGGCCAGGGTAGCGTACGTGAGAACGGCGGCGGCCAGTCCCACGAAAAAACGGGTGCTTCTTTTCATGTTCGTAAGGTGTCTGTAAAGCGTTTGATCAGGGGTTTGCCGGCCGGGGGCTTTCCCCGCCGGGTGGGTTGGCGTAGCGTCCGAACCGCTGCCGGAAGGCCTGGTACTCTTCCTCACTCATGCTGCGGATGGTATCGGCCAGGGCCGGGGTGAAGCCGCCGTCCGGGCCGGGACCGTAGCGGCGCCAGCGGCCCCAGCCGAACCGGCGGCCCGCCAGCAGCCGGAACAACCCGCCGATGAACAGGAAGAACAGGAGCGTGCGCAGCAGGAAGAAGGGGAGGACGAACAGGACCGCGCCGGCCAGGATGCCGATCAGAACGGGTTTTAACAATTGCTTTGCCATGGGATTACGGTTTGTGCTTGGTACCAGGGAAGACGCACCTCCCGAAAAATTACTTTACCCCAAACCGGTTTTTTTCGATGCCCGGGGTTCGATGGGCGATGTTGGATGGGCGATGTTCGGGGTGGCGGGGATACGGGGAGGGGGCAGTTGTTGGCGGGGCGAACCACCCCCGGCCCCTCCTTGATGGAGGCGGGGAACTCTACGGGTACTTGGCAGTACCAGGAGAAGCGCACGTCACATATACCCATCAGCGGGGCGCATGGGTACGGCTCCCCTCCTCCATCAAGGCTACGATTAGGACACTTTTTGAAATTAGGTGAAAAGCCGTCAGTGAGACACTGACGGCGGCGAAGTTGGTACGGGCCGCGGTCCCCAATTACCCCAACCAAGCAGGTGCAGGCCACCCTCATGGTTTCCGCACGCCGCCGTCAGTGTCCGCCTCCGTCAGTGTCTCACTGACGGCTCCGGACGGCCTTTTAAGTATGTTCTATCAAATGTGTCCTAATCGTAGCCTCCATCAAGGAGGGGCCGGGGGTGGTTCGCCACGCCAACAAACAACCCTGCCCCGTATCCCCGCCACCCCGAGCATCGAACCCCGAACATCGAGCATCAAGCATCGAATCACCCCCCGAACCGCTTGCGCCACGACTCCTTGAACTTGTCGCGTTCTTCTTCGCTCATGCGCATCCATTTCTCCTTCACGTGGGGCGGCGGCCCGCCGAAGGGGCCCCCGAACCGCCGCGGCCCGAAGTGGAAACCGCCGAAGAGAATCCGGCAGAGCACCAACAGGCCCAGGGCCTGCCCGTAAGCAATGCGGCGCCACCCGAATACGTCGGGCACGACGGCGTTCCAGAGCACCATCACCACCCCGGCCAGCACCGCCAGGAGCACGGGAATAAACAGCAGGAAAAAGTACCTTCTATGCTTCATAGGTGGGTTGACAATTGAAAATTAAAAATTGACAATTGAAAATGCGCAAAAGACGCCCTTCATATCTGCACATCCGCATATCCTTCCATCGGCTCATCTGCTTATTCGTCTTCAATCGTTGAAATAATCCCGGTAGAGGACTTCGAGTCTTTTACGCAGGTGCTTCACGGCGTAGCCCTTCCGCGAGATGATCGTTTTGAGGTTCTGGCCGGTCCGGCCGGCAATCTCCTGGAGGGTCATCGCTTCCAGTTCGTTCCACACGAACACCTGGCGCTGGTTTTCGGGCAGTTCCTCCAGGGCGGCAAACAGCGCCTGCCAGAACACCTCGCGGAAGTACTCCGTTTCGGGGTCGGCCGGGTCGGCCAGCAGCAGTTCCCGGAGTAGGAACGCCCCTTCGGCCTCGTCGTCCCCGGGCGTGCCCAGGGGAAGCGGGAGCGGCGTCTGGCGGCGGTACTTGTCAATGATCTTGTTGCGGGCCACCCGGAACAGCCAACTGCTCATCTGTTCGATCTCGTTCACGTTCACCGAATGGCTCAACTGGTACCACACCTCCTGGAGGATGTCTTCGGCGTCTTCGTCGGACCGCACCTTGCCCCGGATGAAACGGAAAAGCCGCTTGCCGTAGTCTTTTACGGTTTGAACGATCTTTTGCCTGGGAGGATCAGATGGGGCCATCGGCGTGTGGGTAAGCACTCCCTGGAGAAGACGTACGGCGGGCCGGTTTACTTTAAGATCGGTTTAAAGTTCATGAATTTAAAGTTTGCGGGTTTATGAATACAAAGTTTATTAGTTTGAAGCTGGCATTGGTCAATGCCGCTTTTACCCGGAAATCATCAATCAACGCTCAACGCATCAACGCCCGACTCATGAATGCTGCAATTGCCCTGCTGGGCGCCGCCGGCCTTTTCCTGGCGGCCTGCTTCCCGGCACTGCCCCAGCCGACCGTACCGCTGGACACCGTGTACCTAGACAGGGATTACCTTCAGGCCCGCAACCCCCGGGAGGCCAAATACTACCTGTTGCAGTTAAAAGACGCCCGGCTGCCCCACGGCATCGTGCGGTATTACTCCCTGGACGGGGCCCTGGCCGCCGAAGCTACCTACCAGAAGGGCGTGCGGGAGGGGGAGACGACGTATTTTTACCCCAACGGCGATACCCGGGGCACGGGCAGCTACCACCAGGACCAGCAGGTGGGCAAATGGCAGTGGTGGTACGCCAACGGCAAGCCCAAACTCGTGCAGGAGTACCCCGAAGCGGTGAAGCCCTACCATCCCGACCCGGCACCCCGGTACCGGGCCGAAAGTTTGTGGGATTCCACTGGTACGCTGGTCTTCTCCAACGGCACAGGGGCGTACGTGAGCTACCACGACAACGGCCGGCCCGAGAGCAAAGGGCAGTTCCTCGACGGCTACCAGCATGGCACCTGGACCGGCTACCACGACAACGGAAAACTGTACTACGAGGAAGAATGGAAGGCCGGCGAACTGGTTTCCGGCAAGAGCTATTCCGAAGACGGCGCGCAGTCATACACCTACCGCCGCGCGGCCGAAATGCCGGCCCATCCGGGTGGCATCCCGGGACTGGCCCGTTACCTGAGCCGTACGTTGCGCTACCCGGCCACGGCCCGGAAGGAACGCATCGGGGGCGAGGTGGTCATTGGTTTTACCGTGGACGAGCAGGGCTCCCTTGCCGACGCCAAGGTGCTTAAACCGGTGGGAGGGGGCTGCGACGAGGAGGCCCTGCGGGTGGTGCGCGGCATGGAAAAGTGGGAGCCCGGCCGGGTGAAGGGGCGGCCCGTACGGGTAGCGTACTCCCTGCCGATCCGGTTCGTGATGCAGTAGGTTCTTTTTTCGAAAATGCGTCTCACGCCTTTACCGTCCAGATTTGTTCCCACCGGGTGGTGTAGCACGGCGAGAGGTGTTCCTTCTTGAGCAGCCACGTGGTTTGCCCGCCGGGGTAGCCCTGGGCGGCGAAGCGCACCTTGTTGCGGCCCAGCTTCCGGTTGATGGCGTCCACAGCCTCGATGAGCCGGTGGTTCCGGGCGCGGTCTTTCCCGTCGAAAAGGTGCCCCTGCACGCTCTTTTCGGGCACGAGCCCCGACACCATGACGCCCGCCTTTTTGTAGGCGTAGCCCGGCGCGTACATGTCTTCCACCAGGGCCAGGGCGTAGCGCAGCAGTTCATTGGGGTGGGCCGTCGCCACCGGCAGGCTTACCGTCCGCGACGGGTGGTACTGCGACAAATCCTTGCGGAACGAATTGGTGCGGATGAACACCGTGAGCACCTGCGCGCAGGTGCCCTGCCGCCGCAGCTTCTCGGCGCAGCGCACCACGAAGTTGGCCGTGGCCTCCTGCAAGGCCCCCAGGTCGGTCACCATCTGCCCGAACGACCGCGAGGTGCAGATCGCCTTTTTGGGCGGCGCCACCAGTTCCAGGGGCAGGCACGAACGGCCGCGCAACTCGTGCACGATGCGCAGGCCCACCACGCCCAGGTGCTGTTTTACCCATCCGTCGCGGGCGTCCCGCAGTTCCCAGGCCGTGCCCACGCAGTGGTCGCGGAGGAACTTGGCGTGCTGCCGGCCGATGCCCCACACGGCGTCCACCTCGGTGGCCACCAGCGTGTCGAGCACCTTGAAGTAGCCGTCGAGCACGAACACCCCGTCGCCCTTCTTGGCTACCTTGTTGGCGAGCTTGGCCAGCGTCTTGGTGGCCCCCACGCCGACCGACACCGGGATGCCCGTCCACTGCTTCACCGTGGCCCGCAGTTGCCGGCAGAAGCCCTCCAGTTCGTCGGGGGCGAAGATCGAAAGGTCCAGGAACGCCTCGTCAATGCTGTACACCTCCACGTCGGGCACCAGTTCGGCCAGCGTGTCCATCACCCGGGCCGAGAGGTCGCCGTAGAGTTCGTAGTTGGAGGAAAACACGTGGATGTGGTGGCGGCTGACCAGTTCTTCGAGCTGGAAGTAGGGCGCCCCCATCGTGATGCCCAGCGCCTTGGCTTCCTCCGAGCGGGCAACCACGCAGCCGTCGTTGTTGCTCAGCACCACCACGGGCTTGCCGAGCAGCCCCGGGTTGAAAATCCGTTCGCAGGAACAGTAGAAGTTGTTGCAGTCAACCAGGGCGAACATAGGCGGGAGGTTTAAGGGGAATTACCACGGAGACACGGAGGACACGGAGTTACACAGAGAAAAAGGGAGTGAGAAGCGAGGAGGAACTGAACCGCAAGGGGCGCAATAGAGACGCAAGGAACGCAAGGGGAACGCGTACTTTCTTTGCCCCCTTTGCGGCTTTGCGTGAAACCCTTTTCTCCGAAAAGACGCGATGAATCGCGTCTCTGCGCAGGCTCTCCGTGTCTCCGTGGTGAATCTTTTTTCGTCATGCCCATAACTACCAGTACTGATTACAGCTTGCGGATGATGCCGATCACGACCCCGTAGAATTCGAACCCTTCGTGGCTGTCGAGGGCAATGGTCGCGTACTTTTCGTTTTCGGGGCAGAGCAGGATCTTCTCCTGTTGGTACTGGATTCTTTTCACGGTGATCTCGCCGTTGAGGGCGACGACCACGATCTTGCCCGCCGCCGGGAACTGCGAACGGTCCACCACGATCAGGTCGCCGTCGAAGATGCCCGCGCCGGTCATCGAGTCGCCGGAGACTTTGGCGTAGTAGGTGGAGCAGGGGCGCTTGACCAGGTAGCTGTTCAGGTCGAGTTTGAGGTCAATGTAGTCGTCGGCGGGGGAGGGGAAGCCGGCCGGCACCAGGGCTTCGTACAGGGGCAGTTCCAGGGGCGGGGCCTCGCCGGCTACTTCGTATCGTTGCACCAAACGCATAAAAAAAGGGTTTGGCGGGTAATATAACCAAAAACAATTATATAAAAAGGAGTAGGTTTTTATAGTTTTTGGAGGTTTGGAAAGGTGTTTATTTTGTTTCTTTTTCCTGTTAAGGGAAGTGTGGATTAGTGGCAATGCGTTAGAAAAATAGTTTTTGTAAATGTTTTTTTTCTCTTATCGTGCGGAAGTGTTAAAGTAAGGGCTGGGTGCCGGAAGACCAATCACGGAGAACACGGAGTTACACGGGGAAAAGGATTCCAACCGCAGAGGGCACAGAGAACACAGAGGAAAAAGGAGGAACTGAACCGCAAAGATCGCAATAGAGACGCAAGGATCGCAAAAATACGCGTCTTCCTCCTGGCTGCGCCGCAATCCTGCCAATCCCTCCATCCTGTGAATCCTGATCCCTTGCGGTTCAGTTCTTTTTATCGTTTCTTTCCGCTACCCAATACCCAATACCCAATACCCAATACTCAATACTCAATACTCAATACCCAGTACACCACCCATGCCCACCCCCAATGCCCTCCCCGAAAGCGAAAGGCTTTTCCTGCGGCGTTTCGTGCCGGCCGACGCCCCGGACCTGTTCCGGTTCGAGAGCGACCCGGAACTCGTCCGCTACATCCGTCCGCCGGTGCAGCGGCTCGAAGACACGATCCACAAAGTGCAGGAAGCCATCCGGTACTACGACCGCTGCCCCGGCCTGGGCATGTTCCCGGCCTGCCACAAGGACGACGGCCGCTTCGTGGGCTGCTTCGTGATCCGCTATTTCGCCGAGGAGGGCAAGGGCGACGTAGAGGTGGGCTACGGCCTGCTGAAGGAGGAGTGGGGCAAGGGGCTGGCTACCGAAATGTTCCAAAAACTGACCGGGTACGGCTTCTCCGTCCTCAGGCAGCCCAAACTGATGGCCGTGGTTGATCCCCTCAACGCACCTTCCCGCAAGGTGCTCGAAAGGGCCGGCTTCCAAAGCACCAAAGACATCCTCCACCAGGGCCGCCTGCTCAAGTACTACGAGAAAATCAATGACGAATGGCCGTCTGAACCATGATTGGCTTGATGAAATGATGACCAGGATTCACCCTGAAGACGCGGCGTTGCGCGGCAGGCGGCGCATCGCGGGAAAGGGACGCATCGCGGCTCCCCTCCTCGGAGCTAATCTTGTAGGGAAACATAATAGTACGCGTGGCGGGAAAGTGTCGCGTCGCGGCTCCCCTCCTCGGAGGGGCCGGGGGTGGGTTTACTGCCAGCAGAAGCGTTATTCAAGGTTTACCGCACCCCTTGATGGGAATCGTTGACGGCACCATCCTGATGGGGATCACAGTAAGAGAGTAGCTGCATAAGGGCAACCTGCATAAGGGCAAGCGCCAGAAAAGACTTTGCAGTGATCCCCAGGTAAGGCGTTTGATGGAAGTAAACCCACCCCCGGCCCCTCCGAGGAGGGGAGCCGCGACGCGACGCTTTCCCGCGATGCGACCCCTTCCCGCCATGTGGCGCCTACCATTTAGGTTTCCCTACATTATGTTTCCCTACAAGATTAGCCTCCGAGGAGGGGAGCCGCGATGTGCCCCCTTCCTGCGTACCCATCCTTCCGCTGGTGGCAAAGACGTCCCTGCCCATATTGGTCATTCGTCATTACTTAAACCATCCTTGTGTATCCACGGTGCTTTCGAGGGAAGTTTCCAGGTCGTCGGGCAGTTGGGGGAAAAAGTCGAGGCCGGTCACCTGCTCCACCTTGTCGATGGACACGGCAAACGACTTAAGCGGCTTGTCCGACCCTTCGTTGCGCATGAGGAAGGCAATGGCCCGGGTCTCGGGACTGCGCAGGTGCAGGATGATCTTGTAATACTGTTCGGGCACGGCCACCTGGTTGCGCTTGCCGATCCTGGGCAGTCCCCGCTTGAGCACCGGCCCCGTCACCACGTAGAACAGCTTGTCGCGCCGCACCCATTCCCGCACCCGTGATTCGAGGGTTTCCCAGATGCCCCGGTTGAAGTCGGGCACCTGCGGACTCATGTTGCTCATGAAAAACGATTCGGACATCCACTGCGGGGAGCTTTTGAAGTCGGCGGCCGGCGCCAGGTGTCCCCGGTCGTAGCCCGTGCCGCGGTAGTCGTCGGGCGTGGCCGAGCCGGAATCCACCTCTGGATCGGGCCGGAAGTCGTTTTCGCGTTCGGCCGCCCCGCGGATGTTGTCGGACGTGAGGCGGTAGGCCACCCAGTAGGGTTGTTCGTAGCTTTCGGCGTAGCACAGCGCGTAGGCCGCGTGCTGCACCACTTCGCACTTTTTGGTTGAAACGGGCTGGCCGAACGCGGCTTCGTTCTCAAACGCAAAGCCGCCCGTGGCCGGGGCCGTCGCGCGGGAGCCGCCCGTTTCGCGTTCCGGGGAACGTTTACGGGGGGATTCTTCGTTTTTACCCCGGGGCGTTTTCCGTTCCCGGTTCGTCTCCGGCGGGGTTCCGGACTCCCGGTTGAGGAAGAAATAGGCGGCAGCCACCAGGATGAGTGCCAATATGGTTTTGCCGATGCCCGGGCTGCCCTGTCTTCTGGCCATGATCTGCGGAATAACGTGGTTGAAAAAAATAAGGTGGTCAGTGACTGCTGACCATTGGCGGGCTAAAATACCCCATTCCCAACATACTGCCAACCGTGCCCGAGCCGGGAGGCCCAAAAGAATTGTGCGCAACGCGAATGAATAAAACGAAGCAACTAGTGGTGATCGGGGGCGGCGCCGCGGGCTTTTTCGGGGCCGTCACGGCGGCCCGGGCCTTCCCGGAAAGCCGGGTCATCGTGCTCGAAAAGAGCAACAAACTCCTCTCGAAAGTAAAAATTTCGGGCGGCGGACGCTGCAACGTCACCCACGCCTGTTACGAACGGAACCGCCTGGTCAAGAGCTACCCGCGCGGCGAAAAGAGCCTGCCCGGGCCGTTCGCCCAGTTCGACGCGGGCACCACCGTGCAGTGGTTCGAGGAACGGGGCGTGCGCCTCAAAACCGAACCCGACGGCCGTATGTTTCCCGTCACCGACAACTCGCAGACCATCGTGGATTGCCTCCTGGCCGAAGCCCGCGCCGTGGGCGTGGAAGTCCGCACGGGCTGGGGCGTGAAAGCCATCGAAAAAGACCCGGAAACCGGCACGTTTCTCATTACGGGCACCGACGACCTTTCCCTGCGGGCCGACCGGGTGCTGGTAGCGACGGGCGGCAACCCCAACCCGGCTGCCTACGCCTGGCTCGAACGGCTCGGCCACCGGGTGATGTCGCCGGTGCCGTCGCTGTTCACTTTCAACGTGCCGGCCTCGCCGCTCCTCGACCTGGCCGGCGTGTCGGTGCCCGAGGCAGGCGTCAAGGTGTCGGGCACCAAGCTGGTACAAAACGGGCCGTTGCTGGTCACGCACTGGGGCTTCAGCGGCCCGGCCGTGCTCAAGCTCTCGGCCTGGGGGGCCCGCGACCTGGCCGGGCTCGACTACCGCTTCCAGATGCAGGTCAACTGGGTGCCGGGCAAGAACGAAGACGCCGTCCGGGCCGACCTGGCCGCCTACCGCGACGCCCATCCCAAGCAGACGGTGGCCGCCAACCCGCTGTACGGCCTGCCGCAACGCCTCTGGAAGCGACTGGTCGAAGGGGCCGAGATCGGTGAAGCCCTCCGCTGGGCCGACCTGCCCAAAAAGAACCTCAACAAACTGATTGATGCCCTGGTGCACAGCACCTACCGGGTAGACGGCAAAAGTACCTACAAGGATGAGTTCGTCACCTGCGGGGGCATTGCCGCCGGCGACGTGGACTGGCAAACGATGGAAAGCCGCCGCTGCCCCGGCCTGTTCTTCGCCGGCGAAATCCTCGACGTGGACGGCATCACCGGCGGCTTCAACTTCCAGAACGCCTGGACCACGGGCTTCATCGCGGGAAAGAACCTGGGAGGATAACGGAAGCCGGATACCGGAGAAAGGGAGACGGGAGGAGGGGATAGGGTTTAAACCCTATCCTATGGATATTGGAATCGCGTTCCCAAACGCGACCCGTCCGGGAAGACATCTAAACGAATCGGTTACTGTACCCAAAGCGGCAGCAATATCCGTAGGATAGGGTTTAAACCCTATCCTAACTATCCTAACTATTACAAAACCCTATCCTTCCCAAACCCTATCCACCCAACGCTATCCCCAACCCCCAGGCACAAAAAAGCGGCTGCCGGACATTTGCCCGGCAGCCGCTTTTTCTTTCGTATGGTTTGAAAGGGGGGCGTTATTCTACTTTGATGTCACCCTGCTTTGCTTTCTCCTTCAGTTGGTCGTTGGCGAAAATGGCTACTTCCACGCGGCGGTTCTGGGCCCGGCCGGCATCGGTATCATTGGCGGCTACCGGCTGCGCGAAACCGTATCCTTTGGTTTCGAGGCGGTTGTTGCCTACGCCGAGTTCCTTGAGGCGCGAGGCTACGGCCTGGGCGCGACGCTCGGAAAGCTTCTGGTTGTACTGCTCGGCACCCTTGTTGTCGGTGTGGCCTTCGATCACAATGTCGGTGTCGTTGTACTTCTTGAGGATTCTGGCCATGTCCTGCACGCTGTTGTCCGCCTGCGGCGACAGTTTGTCCGAGTTAAAGGCGAAAAGAATGCCTTCGGGCAGCGTTACCCGGATGCCTTCACCCACGCGTTCTACTTTCGCATTGGGTACTTCCTGTTCGATTTCTTTGGCTTGCTTGTCCATGTACCGGCCGATGACCGCTCCGGCGGCGCCGCCTACCGTGGCACCGATGATGGCGCCGGCAGCCGTGTTACCGGTTACGGCCCCGATGACGCCACCCACGGCGCCACCGGCTCCGGCCCCGATCAGGCCCCCTTTGGTGGTGCGGCTGGCATTACATCCGAAGATAAGCAAGGCGGCCAGGAAAATGGGAAGGATACTTTTTAAGCTGATTGATGATGTTCTCATTTTGTTGCTGAATTTAATTTAACTATCAAAAAATGTATGGTTTGATTAGCTGTTTGACTATACTACGATAGTTATTGAAATTAGTTTTTCCCGCAGTACGGGTCCGACAGCCGTCCGAACTCCCCTAGCCAATGATCGTGCCAAACTTATTCCGGCCAGGGCCCGGTGCGGCCCGCATTTCGGTTGGAAAGCAGGAAGCCCGTAAAAGAATCGGCGGTAATTCCCCAAAAGAAGCTCCTTGCACAAAAAGGGCCGCGAAGCCCGGAGTTTTATCCACGAAAGCAAGAGTATCTCCAACTTTTCTAAGACTTCCACTCCCTGGCTTCTCAACGCCCTACCCCCGCAGCCGGTCCAGCAACTGGTTCACCACGCGGGCTTCTTCTTCCGAAAGATTGTGGAGGTCCGCGTGCATGGCGTCACTCTTGCCGTCCAGCGTTTTGAGCAGGTCGAGGCCCTGCTGGGTGATTTTCACGTTCACCGCCCGGCGGTCTTCCGGGCACACGCAACGGTCCACCAGCCCCTTTGCCCGGAGCTTCTCCACCAGGCGCGAGGCGTTGGAACTTTTGTCCAGCATCCGCTCGGTGAGCAGCGTCACGGTGGCGCTGTTGGGGTACTGGCCCCGCAGGATGCGCAGGATGTTGAACTGCTGCGGCGAGATGCCGTAGGGTTTCAGCCGCTGCGAATGCCTGAGACTAAGCCAGTTGCTGGTAAATATGATGTTAAGCATGAGCTTCTGGTACTCGTGCTCGAACTTCGCCTGTTGTATTTCCTTTTCCAATTCCATCACAGTGGGCATATAGTGGTTCGGGTACTGCTTGCACAAATATATGTATATACATATAATGTAACGACATTTTTCTCGAATAAATTCCTCATCCCGGTTGTTCGTTGCTGGTTGTTCGTTGTTCGGGGCGACTGACTTGTAAGCCGAAAAGACTGCACACGGCCCATCGAACAACGAACAACCAGCAACGAATTACCCGATCCGCAGCCCGTTCTCCACATCCCGGTCGGGTTGCAGCAGCACGACTTCGCCGGCGTTGCCGACCACGCCGAGTACGAGGCATTCGGAAAAGAAGTTGGCGATTTGTTTGGGGGGAAAGTTGAGTACGGCAACCACCTGTTTGTGCAGCAGGTCCGGTGGCTGGTAAAGGGCCGTGAGCTGGGCGCTCGAACGCTTGATGCCGTGCGGGCCGAAGTCAATGGTAAGCTGGTAGGCCGGCTTGCGGGCCGCTGGAAAAGGCTGCACGTCGAGCACCGTCCCGACGCGGATTTCTACTTTCTCGAAGTCTTCCCAGGTGATGGCCGGCATGGGGTGCGGGAGGAGGGAGGCAAAACGGGAGGAGGAAAGTAAATAAAAAAAGCCCCGAAAGGCTTTAAAGGTTGACGAGGAAAAGAAGTCCCGGGCAGGATTGCTCAGGAGGCAAGCATTTTTTTCTTTCGCTCGATAATCTCGTGGTAATACTCCAGGTCGTCTTTGAGCTGAAAACGAACCATGTAGGAGAGCGTGGTTTTGCAGAGAATCTGCGTCACCTCTTCCACCTTGTGCTCCAGGGCCTTAATCTCTTCCATGATTTTCATCTGGTCGATCTTGTCGGCAGCGGCCTGTGCGCTGTATTGCTCTACGGCCTGAAGGTTGTCCTTCAGTGCGTCGGTAGTTTCCTTCAGGAGTACCCCGACATTCTTTTGGTCGACGATGCGTATCATCTGAATCGGATTTGGATACGTAAATTTGTGGGTTAAAAATTACCTATTATTCGGATAAATCAAAACATTCGGCGCACAAAATTTTCGGCCCGCGCGGCGGGTTCGGCCGCCGCCGGCCTTCATCGAATCCGCCTGTTCGGCAAATAAAGTCCCTGTTGGCCCCTGGGGTCACAATTGGGGGCTTTTGGCCGGAGCAAAAACGGAAAATGTAACGCGGAGGACATGGGAGAATCGGGCGGTTTTCTTACATGGGCGGAGGCATCCGAAACCCGTAGGATGGGTCCCGCACTCCTCTTACGCGGCCCCCCGCAAAAGGTTAACCGGTTCAGCCGCCGATCTGGACCCGGCTCACGCCGCCGCTCAGGCGGATCACCTGCACCTGCGTGGTGATGCGGTCCTTGAGGGCTTCCACGTGCGAAATGATGCCGATGAGCTTGCCCGTGGCCTGGAGGTTTTCGAGCGTGGCGATCACCGTGTCGAGGGTGTGCGGGTCGAGCGTGCCGAAGCCTTCGTCAATGAACAGCGAGTCAATGCGGGTTTTGTTGCCGGCCAGGTCCGACAGCCCCAGCGCCAGGGCCAGGCTCACCAGGAACGTCTCGCCGCCCGACAGGGTGCGCAGGGGCCGCACGTTGTCGGCCTGGTCCTGGTCAATGATCTCCAGGTCGAGGTCCGAGCCGGGCACGCGCCGCACTTGGTAGCGGGGGTTGAGCCGGCGCAGGTGGCGGTTGGCCAGTTGCACCAGGTGCGCCAGGGTGAGGCCCTGGGCAAAGGTGTTGAACTCGGCGCCGGTGGCCGAACCGATCATGTTGGAAAGGGTTTTCCAGCGCCCGTACTCGGCCCGCTGCCGCTCGATGGCGCGGGCCAGTTGGGCAAAGGTGGCTTCGAGCTGCGCATTCTCGGCCAGGATGTGCCGCAGCCGCGCCGCGTTTTCGAGCAGGCTCCGCCGTTCGGCGCCCTGCGCGTCGAGGGCGGCCTGCACCTCGGGGAGTGTAGCGGTGGTAAGGGCCTGGGCGATGAGGGCGGCCAGGTCTTTTTCGTTCTGCCCCACCGCGCCCCGGACCTGGGTGATGGCGGCTTGGAGGCGTTCTTTCCCGGTTTTGAGCCGCGCTTCTTCGTCCGGCGACAGCAGGCACGCCCGGAACGCTGCCACGTCTGCGAAGCCGGCCCCGCGTAATTTTTCGGCCAGGGCCGCCTCTCCTTCCCGCAGCCGGGCCTGGGTATCGGCCAGGGCGTGCTGCTGCTCCTGCAACTGGCCTTGCCGCTTGGCGAGTTGGTCGTTGCGGACGTTGCGTTCTTGGGTCAGGTGGTCGAGGGCCGTTTCGGCTTCCCCCACGGCCGCCGCGAGCCGTTCGCGTTCCCGGGCGGGCGACGCCCCGCCGAGCAGCTCCCTGATCTGGGCGGCCAGCGACTGGCCCTTTTGCAGGATGGCGTCGAGGTCGGCCTGCCGGCGGTCGGCCTGGGTCTGGACCTGCGCCACCAGCGCCTCCAGGCTTTGGGCATCGGCCTGCACTTCTTTGAGGCGGCTTTCGGTGCGTTCGTCTTCGAGCCGGGCCCGCTTGTAGTCTTCGCTCCGCTTGCGCAGCCCGGCCAGCCAGCCCTGGGGGTCGGGTTCGGCGGGCAGCGACAGCCCGTACGGGGCCAGCTTTTCGGCCAGGGCCGCGCGGTACTGCCGTTCGTGGTCGGCCAGACGGCGGAGGTCGCCTTCCACCTGGCGCTTTTCGCGGTCCAGGTTTTCGAGCAGCGAGTCAATCTTGTCAATTTCGCCTTCCAGCTTCTGCAACTGGGCGCGGTCGCCTTCCCGCTGCTCGCGGTACTGGTGCAGGTTGTCCTGCTGGGTACGGTAGTCGCGCTGGATGTCGAGCAGGCGCTGCTGCTCCGACTGGTGGCTGCCGATGAGCATTTGCAGCGTGTCGGGCTCGGCGATGGGGTGTTGCTTGCCGAGTTGGAGGTTGAAGGCCGAAAAGTTCTTTTCGAGCGTGGCCGTCTCCAGCGAGAGGTTCTGCACCTGCCGCTGGTCTTTGACCCGGCTGGCTTCGAGGGCGCTCAGTTGACTGCGCACGCCGTCGAGCCCTTGGCGCAGTTGCTGCAACTCCTCGATCTTGCGGTCGCGCCGGAGCTGGGTCTCGGAGAGCTGCGGTACGTAGTGGGCCTCGCGGTAGGGGTGGTGCGTGGACCCGCACAGGGGGCAGGGCGCGCCGGGGGTGAGCTGGCCGCGGGCGGCCTCGTAGTTGAGGATCAGGTTTTCGGCTTCGCACAGCCGTTGCAGCAGGGTCAGTTCGCCGAGCAACCGGCCTTCCTTTTCCTTCAGCCGGGCGATTTCGGCTTGCAGGGCCGCCGTCTGGCGCTGGTTGTCGAGCAGTTCGTGCTGGAGTTCTTCGAGCTGGCCGTACTTGGTCACGTAGTCCTGCGCCATGC
>CADCTQ010000063.1 GCA_902805615.1 uncultured Cytophagales bacterium | reverse complement strand
GGTTCTTTTTGGGGCAATGCCAAAAAGAACAAACCCCACTTACGCATCTTCAACCATTCACCATCCCATTACAAACCATCCCTATCCGCCTCTACTCCACCACGGCACGGAACTGCCCCGCAATGGTCCGCACGCCGCCGTCAGTGCCCTATGTGATTGCGTATGTGCGGATTTGAGGGGCTTAGGGTTAGTGAGGGGTTGGTGATGGGTGGTAATGGGTTAGTTGTGGGGGGATGGGGATTGGTTGATGAAGCGTAAGTGGGGTTTGTTCTTTTTGGCATTGCCCCAAAAAGAACCAAAAAGGTCTAGGCCCAATGATGCTTCCCCCCGCCAAGCAACCCGCCCCTCGCCATTGGGCCGGGCCCACGCGCCGCGATACCACCGCTGCCGAAACAACGATACTTACACGTAACGATACCAGCGCCTAAGGAAGGGGCCTGCTCACTGCCTGGCTACTCACTGCGTATCCACAAGGGAGGGCGCGAAGCACATACTCAGTGTCCCACTGACGGCCTTCGAAGGCGTTTTGAGAAAGTCCTGTATTTAATAAACAAATGGCTGTATCCAATCAGATGCGTTCAGTTGGGTAGTATGGCGCGTCGCGGCCATGGCACAAAAAAAGCCCGGCCTCTGGGAAGGCCGGGCAAGCTACTTAATGGAGTCAATCAATTCAATGCGGTGCGCCGGGATGACGGGCGGCCCTGCGGCCCCCTAGCGGGAGGAAACCACGGCTTCCTTGAGTTCCAGTTTGCCCATGCGGGATTTGAGGGTGATGTTCTCTTGCAGGAGCGAGGCGTACTTGCCGTAGAGCGTCGTCAACTCCAGCATCAGGTTGCCGGTTTCCGCCTGTAATTGTTCAAGCTTGGCCTGTATTTCCTGGGCCTGCTGGGCTTTGAATGATTCCGGGTTGAAGTTTTGCATAGCTGTAATGAAGGATGAGGGGGAAGAACAAAACATATTGTTGCCTGCAATATGCGCGTAAAGTAACCGGCCTTCCAAACGCCGGCACCACCACCCCTTGTAAGTTGGGACTGCCGTAAATCACTTTCCGGTAAATTTACGGGTGTATTCCCCCGCTTTCCGGGTACGGACCTGACATGGCCGCCGGCCCCGCCGGGGCAGCCCGTACGGTCGGTTTTGCCGCCCCGGGACACCGGGAGCCGCTTTGCGTCCGCTGGCCGGGGCCGAAAAAGGTTTTTGCGCGCAGTGAATCATACATGGGCACAGAAGTGTCGCATTTTTGCGCATATTCTCCCCGATTGCCCGCCCGTACGCCCCATTCCGGGCACCAGAATGGCGTGCATTTGTCCGTTTTTAATCGTCAATTTGCACCCGGTCCGACCGCCAAACGCATTGCCCGTGGCAGAAACATTCCGGTATACCTTTCGCGTCAAATGGACGGCGCTCCTGGGCGCCCTCTCGTTCGGGATCGTGGTGCCCACCTTTTTCATCCCGATGGAACTGGGTTCGAAGGCGCACTTCCTGTCCATCCTGGTGGCTACACTCACCACGTACGTGATCTGGGAGGGCAGCAAGTTCATCCAGGCGCTGGTGCTGCACCTGTTTCCCTGGGAAGAGAGCATCGGCAAGCACCTGGTGTACGAGATAGCGGGCATCTTCGTGTTTTCGTCGCTGATGCTCATCATCGGCATCCTCACCTACGGCTGGCTGGTGTCGTCGGTGTACATCACGGTGGCGGTGGTGCTGCAAAACATCATCGTCTCGTTCCTGCTGGCGCTGGTGTTCATCGCCTTCTACGAGGGAGCGTTCCTGTTTGCCAAGTGGAAGCAGTCGCTGCTCGAACAGGAGAAGCTGCGCCAGGAAAACCTGATCGCCAAGGTGGAAGGGCTCACCAAGCAGCTCGACCCGCACTTCCTGTTCAACAGCTTGAGCGTGCTCAGCGGGGTGGTGTACAAAGACCCGGTGCTGGCCGACCGGTACATCACCAAGCTGGCGCAGGTGTACCGGTACGTGCTGGAGCACAACCACGAAAAGCGGGTGCCGCTGGCCAAGGAGATTGCCGTGGTGGAGGCGTATTGCTTCCTGCTCAACGTCCGGTTTTACAACAAGGTGACCCTCGACGTGCGGCTCGACGGCACGTCTACGTACGTGCTGCCCATGTCGGTGCAGTTGCTGGTGGAAAACGCCGTGAAGCACAACCGCATTTCCGACCACGTGCCCCTGGTGCTGCGGGTGTACACCACGGCCGACACGCTGTGGGTGGAAAACAGCCTGAACCCCAAAGAAGCCAAGGAGAATTCGACGGGCATCGGGCTCAAAAACCTGGAAGCCCGCTACTACTACGTAACGGGCAAATCCATCGTGATCGAACACGGCCGCGACGTGTTCCGCGTGGGCCTCCCCCACCTGGCGGAAACGTAAGGATCAGGATTCGCACGATGAAAGGATGACCAGGATTACTTGTCTGAACCTTGATGGGCTTGATGACATTGATTAGCTTAATGAAAGGATGACCAGGATTGGGGCGGTGATGCGGAACGGATTGATAATGGGAAGGAGGCGGACAGGGAACGTACTTTCAGGTTCAGGACCTTTCCAAAAAGGCTTCTCAAGCCGTCAGTGAGACACTGACGGCGGCGGGCATATATTTATAAGCGGGATTCGGTGCCATGGTCAAGGTCGCTGCTGCCGTGGTCAGTGTGGCGTACAGCCGTGGTCAGTGTCCCACTGGTATGTGCTTAGCGTTGCTGAGAAGCAGAACGGGCTGGCGCGGAGTAGCGGGCTGGCGCGAAGCTTTGCTTCGTGCCGAGTATGCTTTCCGCCTCTGGCGGAAGGAAGGTTGATTCATTGCGGCAATCGCATGGTGATTGTGAACCCTGCGGTTTTTGATCTGTTGCCCCTTTCATTTGCCAGTTTTGCCAGTGAGCCAACTTCGGGCGCAGTATTCATTGACGTTGGTTCCGCCAGAGGCGGAAAGCATAGTCGGCACGAAGCAGAGCTTCGCGCCAGCCCGCTACCCCGCGCCAGCCCGTTCTGCTTCGCCTCACCAACGCTAATCACATACTCCCACTGACCACTTCTGAGAAAGTCCTGAACTTTCTAACTTTCCGGGCAATACCTAATACCTCTTCTACCCGTACCGCCAACTGCTACCCATGAAGATTGTCATCATTGAAGACGAGTATTTTTCGGCCGAGAAGCTGAGTTTCCTGCTCCACCAGATTGACCCGTCCATTGAGGTGCTGGCGATCCTGCCGTCGGTGGAAAGCGGCCTGGCGTGGTTTCGCAACAACCCGGAGCCCGACCTTATTTTCTCGGACGTCCAGCTCGAAGACAAGGAGAGCTTCGAGCTGTTCCGCCAGTTGCCCATCGGGGCGCCCATCATCTACACCACGGCCTTCGACCACTACGCCCTGCAAGCCTTCAAGCAGAACAGCGTGGACTACCTGCTCAAGCCCGTTGACCCCGACGAACTGCGGGCCGCCCTCAAGAAGTACGAACACCAGGCCTACCGGATGCAGCAGAAGGGGCTGTCGTCGCGGCCCGAACCGGCCCGGGAGGCTTTCAAAGAACGGTTCCTGGTGAAGAAGGGCAACGGCCTGGCCGTCATCAAAACGACCGAAATCGCCTACTTCAAGAGTGAGCAGAAGCTGACTTTCCTGGTCACGTTCGACAACCAGCGGTACGTGATCGAACCCACCCTCGACCAGATCACCGAGCAGGTGGACGCCAAGCAGTTCAACCGCATCAGCCGCAGCCGCCTGGTGTCGCTGGACTGCATCCGGAAAATCAACCCGCACTTCAACGGCCGCCTCAAGCTGGAACTTCACCCGCCCGAAACCGAAGAAGTGTTCGTGAGCCGCGAACGGGTGCAGGCCTTCAAGGACTGGCTCAACCTTTAGAAGGGAAACCGCAGACCGGAGGAAGGATAGGGTTTAAACCCTATCCGATGGAGATTGCACTGCTGATTCTCCGAGGTAAATTCTGCATCCTAAGTCACCGCTATCTATCCATAGGATAGGGTTTAAACCCTATCCTTCCTTTACGTTCCGGTTTGGTCAGAAAGTTATGCTGGTCGTCGGCCATTACCGACCGGTCGTCGGTTTTTGCTGGTGGGCTGGGTGAAGAAAGGGCAATTTTGAAAAAAAAGCTATGACCGCTATACTCCTGTTCTTCGCGATTCATTGGTACGGGTCGCTTTTCTTCCAGACCTTCTTCCTGCACCGCTACGCCGCGCACCGGGCGTTTACCATGTCCAAAACGTGGGAGAAGATTTTCTTCGTGCTCACCTTCATCTTTCAGGGTTCCAACTACCTGAGCGCCTACGCCTACGGGGTGATGCACCGGATGCACCACGCCTTTGCCGATACTGAAGAAGACCCCCATTCCCCCAAGTACAGCACCGGCATTTTCGACATGATGTGGAAGACGTACACGTTCTACCACGACATCCGCAACCGCAAGGTGACGCTTGACCCCAAGTTTACGGCCAACGTACCCGACTGGAAGGCATTCGACGATTTCGCTTCCGAACGCTGGGTGCGGCTCGTCTGGGGAGCCCTGTACACGCTGTTCTACATCGTCTTCGCGCCTTCCCTGCTGTGGTTCCTGCTGCTGCCGGTGCACTTCCTGATGTCGCCCATCCACGGGGCCATCATCAACTGGTTTGCCCACAAGATCGGTTACATCACCTTCAAGGTAAAAGATACGTCCCGCAACCTGATGCCGGTAGACGTGTTCATGATGGGCGAAGGGTTCCACAACAACCACCACACCTACGGCAACCGCGCCAACTTTGCCTTCAAGTGGTACGAAATTGATCCCACCTACCAGGTCATCAAGCTGTTCAACGTGCTGGGCATCATCCAACTGCCCAAGAAGGCGGGCGCCGAAGTGTCCATGAAGAAGCGGGAAATCGAAAAAGCCGCGTAAGCTGGTTGATCGTTATCGTTGTTGGTTGTTCGTTGTTCGCATAAGCCCGAAAGCCCGGTAACCAGTCGTTGCCGGGCTTTCGCGTTTTTACAGGTTTGCATTTTCGAACAACCAACAACCAACAACGATCAACGAATAGCCCTTTCCGTCTACTTCGAGAGCTTCGTGATGGGCGTGAGCACGATCTGTTTGAATTCTACTTCGGCGCCTTCCGCCTGGAGGGCGATCTGGCCTTTCCGGGCGGTACTGTTGAAACCGTAGTTCACCAGGTCGCCGTTCAGCCACACCTTCACCGAGTCGTTCAGGCATTCGATGGTCATGGTGTTCCACTGGCCGAGCGGCTTTTCGGACCCGTCGGTGAGGTTGACGATGCGGCGGAGCTTGTCCTCGGTCGTGCCCCACTGGGCCTTTTCCCCGCGGCGCTTCTCCATGTCGGGCACGGCAATGTCTTCGCGGATGCACCAGAAGTCGCCGGCGTTTTCGTGCATCATCTGCACTTCTACCGACTTGGGAAACATTTTGTAGAGGGCCCGCGGCGTGGAGGCGTGCACGAGTACGCCGCAGTTGCCGGGCTTTCCCGCGAAGCGGTACTGGAACCGGAGCCGGTAGTTGGCATAGACGGAATCGGTGATCAGGTGGCCGTTGGGGTTGCCCATGCTCACCAGCAGGCCGTTGCGGACGAGAAAGGGACTTTTGACGGCCGGGTTTTTGTCCATGTCGGGCACGTCCTGGTGCCAGCCCGTCAGGTCCTTGCCGTTGAAGAGGGGCCGGCTTTGCCCCTGCGCCAGCGTGTCGGCGTACGGCACGGCGGCCGCAACGAGGCAGGACAGGATCAGCAGTTTTTTCATGCAATGGGTGGATTTGGGTGCGGTGGATGCCAATCGTAAAAGTACGCACTCCGGCGACACATAACCCCGCCGGCCGGCGGCGCGTACAAAAAGATACTTACTTTTTTACCGGTCAGGGAGGACGCGGCAAGGCGATGCAATGGATATTTTACCGGGTAGCGGAGGGTGCACCCGCCCTCATTCCGGGCCCGGCAGAAACCGGGGCCGAGGCCACCGTCATCAACCTGGTGCAGTGGCTCAAACTGGTGCTGGAGATTACCGGCGCCCTGGTGATCGGCATCGGCGTCGTCATTGCGGGGTACTACTTCTTCCGCAACCTGGCGTCGGCCCGCATCCGCAACTACAACCGCATCCGGCTGGTGCTGGCCCGTTACCTGGCCCTGGCGCTGGAATTTCAGCTCGGCGCCGACATCATCGCCACGGCCGTAGCCCCCACCTGGGACCAGATCGGGCAACTGGGCGCGGTTGCTTTCATCCGGACGGCCCTCAACTATTTTCTTTCCCGGGAAATGAAGGAGGAGCAGGAGGCGGCCGACCTGGAAGAACGCAGCGGCGCCCGGCTCGAAGCACAGGTAGATTCGGATGGCGACGCCCCGCGGCCCGCCGCGCCGTCTCCCGGGCCGGCCCGGCGGTCTTCGTGACGGGTGCGGCGCCTGCTCCAAAGAGCGGTGCATGGGGAGGCCCGTACGCGTGACGGGTGCCTTTTACTTTTGCTTGCGGAGCCCCTTGCGTTTGGCCCCGTCCAGGAGGGCTTCCTTGGCCAGCAGGTACCTTTGCTTTTCGACCAGCATGACTTCCTGCTCCCGGCGGTGCTGCCGCGTGCCGCGTGCCTGCCGCCGCCGCCGCAAGGCCGCGCAGCCGTAGCCCAGCACCACGCACGAACCGGCGACCGGTACCAGGAACTGGCTTTTGCCGGCCAGCAGGGCCGCAGTGAGGAGTAAGAAGCTGAGGGCAACGAACCCAAGGGAAGACCTGTACATGCGAAAGGGGATGTAAGAATTTCCCTTAATGCGTCCGGGCAGCCGTTCGGTAAACCAAGGCGATGAGTACAAAATAACTATACAAATAGTTGTAAAACTAAAACATTCGTTATACCTTGTCGTAACCCTTTTCAGCCCGTGGTGACGCCCGGCCGGCATGGCCGCGTTGCGCGTACGCCTCACCCGAAACAGACTTTCCCGATGAAAAACGACTTCCTGCTTTACCTGCTCGAAAGCAGCAGCTGCACGGCCGTATTTTACCTGCTGTACCGCCTGCTGCTGCACCGGGAAACGTTTTTTGGCTTTAACCGGGCATTCCTCCTGCTCACCATCGGCTTGTCAATCGGGCTGCCCCTGGTGGAACTACCCTCGCCGGTAACCGCCCTGGTCGCCTTCCCGGTGGCTTTGCCCGCGTATGCTTCCCCGCTTGCGGCGGCTACTGCCGGACCGGCTTCTTTCGCGTGGAGCAGCCTGGTTTTGGGCTTGTACGGGACCGTTGCCGCCGGGATGCTCCTGCGACTGGCCTTCCAGCTGTGGCGGCTGCGAAAGCTGGCCCGGCAGGGGCCGGCAGAAGTGTACCCGGGTTACAAGCTCATCCGGACCCACGGCCGGTTGCCTACTTTCTCCTTCGGCCGGTGGCTGTTCTGGAACAACCAGACCAGGCTCACCGCCCAGGAGGCGCAGCAACTCCTGCAACACGAGTTGGCGCACATTCGAGGGCGGCATTCGGCAGACGTACTGCTGGTGGAGGTGGTCAAAGCGGCATTCTGGTTCAATCCTTTCCTCTACCTGTACGGGCACGCCCTGCGGGCCGTCCACGAGTACCTGGCCGACCGGCAAGCCGTGAACGGGGGCGACGTATCTGCCTACGCGCATTTGATGGCCCGCCAGGTGCTGCACCCCCTGCCGCTTGCCCTGGCCCAGCCTTTCAGCCAATTTGGACTCAAAAACCGCATCACGATGCTACGACGATCCCGGTCTGCCCGCCCGGCCACCTGGAAGATGGCCCTGGGAGCAATGGCAGTTGCCGTACTGTCTCTGTTGTACGCTTGCCGAAGCCTCGAAGTGATTGAGCCCCAGCCCGGGAGCCTGCGGGGCCTGGCGGTGATCGCGAAAATTCCGCAGCAACCGCCCGCGCCCACGGATCAATTCAGCAAGGCGCTGGCCCAAACGCTCCGGTACCCCGCTACGGCCCGCAAGGCGGGGGCAAGGGGCAGCGTATACGCGAGTTTCCTGGTGCTCCCGGATGGTCACCTGTCGGACATTGTCATTGCCAAAGGCGTAGACGAAGCCCTGGACGGGGAAGTCCTGCGGGCCCTGCGGGAAGTAGCGGCACAGTCCACCTGGCAGCCGGCCCGGCTGGACGGAAAACCGGTCGAAAGGCGCGCCAGCATTCCGGTTACGTATTCGTTGCACGGGTTGAATCCCTTGCCGGATGACCCGAACGACGGAATCGTGGTGATCGGCTACCTGGGCGACGCCACCAAAAGCAACAACTAAGCCCCGCTCTGCGGGGCGGCGGACGTCGTGCGTTACGGCGCAGGGGTAAAACCCGAAAGGTTTGGGAAACCTTTCGGGTTTTGCGTACGATCAGTAATTGATTTTTTCCAGGCGCATGTCCAGCTTTTTGTCCCGGCGGAAATATTCCGTGATCAACACGTAGCCTGGCTTTGCGGGCATCACCCGCAGGGAGCTGGCTTCGCTCTCCAGGCTTATCTTGTCGGTAGCGAACTGCTGGTCGGCGTAGGTGATGGCCCCGAAAATCAGGTGGTTCTTCTCCCCTTTCTTCTTTTCAAAATCCACGTACCCCACCGAGAAAGTGGTATTGTCCTCGTTCGGTTGGGTAAATGAATAGTCGAAGCCGCCCAGGGCCTTGACCATCGCGGCCGTGAACTGCGGACTGGCAAAGTCAAATTGGCCGCCGAGATCAACGTTGGTTTTGGTCTTATCGAATATCTTGACGTTTTCCAGCTTGAACTGGGGGCTGAACTCCATCAGCACCAGGTCCTCCGTCACGATCTTGGTCACCCCGCTTACGCTGCCTACGAGCATCCGGGCCGCAATGCCGCCCGCATTGACTGCCTTGCGGTACTGTTCGGCAATGGCGAAGATTTTACCGCCGGCCGTACGGATGATTCTGTGGAAGTAGAGGTAGCCTACGTCTTCTATTTTGCCCTGGGCGTCCACCGGCAAGAACTTCCGGATGTCGGTAGCCCAGGAGGCAAAGTTTTTCGTGATCACGTTTCCTTCCCGGTCGAGCAGGTAGGCGCACAAGCCCAAACTTTTGTCTTTTGCCACGTTGTCGTTCTGCTTGTAATACTGGCCGAGGAGGGCGATGTTGCCCGTCTGGTCGTCCACGAAGGCATTGATGAAACCGAGTTCGTACTGCGGGTCCTCGATCTTTTTCTCGAACAGCTTCTGCCCGGTGCCGACGTTGATCAGCAACAGGTACGTTTCGAAATCCATCGTCATCATGCTCTTCCGCTTGGTCACCGCCGAGATGAGCACGTCTTTGCTGACGGCAAAGAAACCCGCATTTTCTACTTCCTTTGACTTGTCCGCCGATTCGTAGGTCCACCCGTTCTGGTCTTTGGCGTGGGGGTAAAAGGCAATGGAATAGCCCAGCTTATCCCCCTTCTTGATGCCGTAATCCACGAAGCCCTTGCCGGGAACGGCGTACAGGGAGTTGCCGTCGCTTTCTTCCTTGCCGGCCAGCATGTTGAACATGGACACTTCGATCTGGGACTCGATTTTACGCTCCGCTTTGGCGATGAGCTGGCTCTTGCTGTCGTAGTTGTAGAAGGTGAGCTTTTTCTGGTTCGGATCGTAGAATTTGAACATGAGCGACTCATCGTTGTAGGAAGCTTCCAGCAGGGAGAGGTATTTTGATTCTTCCAGCCGGTTTTCGCTCACCACGTTGAGGTTCTGGTCCAGGATGCGCAGCAGGTAGGAATTGAGCTTGCCGCTGATCTTGTCTACTTTGTAGAACATGTAGTAACCGGTGACCTGGTTCTTGTTGTAAATGGGCCCCATGTTCCGGAGTTGGATGGTGAGTACGTTGTCCAGGGTTTGCCGCTGGGCCTGCGCCCGGAAACCGCAAAGGGCGGTCAGCATACCGAGCAGTACGAGAATGGTGAATTTGTTCATGCGGAATGGTTGGTGTTAGGATTAGTTGAGCGTATTGATTTCCCGGGTGTACTTGCCGCGGGGAAAGCGGCGCAGGTACTCGTCCTGCAACGCCTTGGCTTCCTGGCCCTGGTCAACGAGCCGGCTCAGCCGGGCAAGGGCGTAGAGGAAGTCCTCGTCGGCGGCGTGGGCGGCCGGGCTTTTCTTCAGGTAGTGATAGCCTACCGCTCCCAGCTCCCGCAAACGGAGGTTGTGGATAAAATCCAGCATTTGCCGGTACATGGGGGAATGGCGCGCGGAGGGCAAAGGCACGTATTTGCCCAATTCGTGGTTTTGCCGGGCTTGGTACAACTGGTAAAAGCATTTGCCGATGGTGGCCTGCAAGTACACGTTGCCGGGGTACTGGTCGAGGAGCAGCAGGCTTTCCTGCAAACACCGGGCGTACCGCCTGGCGTCGAATTCACGCTGGACCAATTCAAAGTCGCTTTGCCGGACCAGGCCCGCCAGCAGTTCGCCGGGTTGCAGAAAATCCTTTTTCTCCGGACCCGCCTCTGCCGCCGCGTGCGCCTTGAGCAGCGTGATGCGGTGGGCACAATCGGGGTGGGTCTTCAGCGAGTCCTCGTTCCAGTCGGCGTCTTTGGCGCCCTCCACCTTCATCATCGGGGAAGCCTGGAGCCAGGCATCTTTAAAGGGATAGTCCGGCGAATCAAAAACGGGCTTGAGGTCCAGCGGACCCGGGTACTTGCCCTGGTCAATGGTGTCGAGCAGGGCCAGGACCCGCAGCGCCTCCCGGGGGTTGTAACGCGTATTGTTCAGGTACACCAGGGCCAGTGAATCGGCGGCTGTTTCGTGCCTGCGGCTGTGGCGGGTATGTTCGTAGACGAGGCTGCGGAGCAACCCGGTTGCCTGCTCCACGCGGCGGCTATCGCTGGCGGCGATCCTTTCGATTTCGCGCCGGGTGTCCCGGTCGTTCTGCTTTTGGACGTACTGGCGAATGGACTGGCCCACGTGGTCCAGGTGCTGGTGGGCCAGTTCGTGGCACAGGATAAAAGCGACCTGGCTCTCGTTTTCCAGTCGCCGGAGCAGGCCAATCGTAAAGGTAATGACCCCATTGCCCAGGCAACTGGCATTCGGGCTGGGGTCGCGGCTGACCAGTAAATGGGTGGGTGGGTTGCCGAGTTGGGGGTTGGCCCGGACGATTTCGGCCAGCACGCCGTCAAAATACTGGCTGTACTGGGGGCTGAAAATGAACTGCTCTTCCCGCAGACTGGCGGCCAGGTGTTCGTACCGGTCCCGGTAGATTTTTTCCAGTTCGCCCCGGTACCGTTTGGGTAAGGTTGCGACCTCTTTTGCGTGTTTTTCGGCCAGGGATTGCTGCAAAGCGGCATTGCCGGGGGTGTACCGGGCAGGGGTATAGTGGAAGGTTTGCTGGCCATAGCCGGCACCCATCCCCATCAAACCAAGAAGTACTGCGTAAAGTGTTGGCAACAAGCGCATGAAGGCGGCAATAGGCTACGGCGGGTAGAAATGGCAAAAGTAGAACCGGCCGGGAAGCAGATTGCTACAATCCGGGGATAAATACCATTCGTGTAAGATAGGTAACCAAGTAGTGCCCACAGAAACGGTTACCTTTCTTCGGCACGCATCGCAAAAAGCGGGTGCTCCTGATCCAGCCCGGTAAGGATGCCGCTTTGTCGCCTCAAAAAGCAGGCACGGCTCCCCCGGATGCTGCCTACGATCAGGACCCATTTTGGCGATGATTCAAAAAGTGGTCATTGAGACACTGAGTATGTGATTAGCGTTGCAGAGGCGAAGCAGAACGGGCTGGCTTGGTGTAGCGTGCTGGCGCGCATCGCAGTCGCGGGCTGGCGCGAAGCTCTGCTTCGTGCCGAGTATGCTTTCCGCCTCTGGCGGAACGGAGGCTATTGGCCCATGCAGCATCGGCCTTGCTTCAACACGCTGGCGCAGGCGTCCGCCTGTGCCTTTTTCTCCCAAGCGTCCGCTTGCCCTTTTCGCGCAAGCACGTGTTCTACTTCGTGATCCTGCAAGGAATAACTCAACTCGGCTGGTTCATTCGAACTCCGTACCGGCACGTGAAGAAACGGATTGAATCGGATTAGTACGCGCAAGTAGGATGAGTAAGCCTGGCGGCTGGGAAGCGGACGCTTCGGGTCCGGAAGGCACAGGCGGACGCCTGCGCCAGCGTGTTGAAGCAAGGCCGATGCTGCATGGGCCAATAGCCTCCGTTCCGCCAGAGGCGGAAAGCATACTCGGCACGAAGCAGAGCTTCGCGCCAGCCCGCGACTGCGATGCGCGCCAGCACGCTACACCAAGCCAGCCCGTTCTGCTTCGCCTCTGCAACGCTAATCACATACGACACTGATCAAGGCAACGGCGACACTGACCACGGCCCGAAACTACCCCGACAAAGGGTCCGCCCGCCGCCGTCAGTGTCCCACCAACGGCTCAATACGGCTTTTGGGGAAAGTCCTGAATCCTTATCCCGGACAAACAAAAAAGGGTGTCCTTGTGAGACACCCTTTTGTTTGATCAAAGCACGGGAGATTTACTCTACCACGACTTTCGAATTGACTTCGGTGCGGGGGCCATTCATCCGGATCGTGTAAATGCCGGGCTTCAACTTGCCTATTTTCAGCTCCTGGCTGTTGCCATTGCTCACGAAGTTCGTTTTGTAAACGGTTCGTCCCATCGCGTCCGTCAGGGTAACGGCAACTTTGGTATCCTTCCCGGCGGCATCCAGTCCTACCGTTATGCTGCCATTGGCAACGGGATTCGGGTACAGCAGCAGTTTTTTCCCCTTTTCGCTGCTGATCTCCGCCCCGCCGTAACGGGCGGCGGTCGTGCTGCGCGACAAGGCCGATGCCGGAATGGCTTGCTTGCCTATGGTAGAACTGCTGTAGCTTACCGTCAGCACCTCTCCTACCGTGGCCTCGAAGAAGGTAACGGCAATGGCATGCTTGCCGGCTTTCAGCCCAATCGTGCCGCTTCTTTCCAGGGGGCCGTGCAACCCATCGTTGTTCACCACTTCGGTGTTGCCGATGTAAAGCTTGCTGCCGTCGTCGGAAGTGGTGTAGAACGTATAGATTCCATCCGAAGGCACGTTTACAAAACCGGTGAATCGGAAGGCAAAGTTGTCGGGTCTGTTTTTTGGCGTCAGATCAAAGTTGGTCACGGTGCCGGTCTTGATGGCCGTCAAAGCATCGAAGTTGGGCAGATTGCTCCAGTTGCCTTCGTAGTAGCGGTAGTCCAGGCCGGCCACCGTGCCGGCAGGGTTATCGGCCGTACGCAACGTGATGTCTGATGCATTGGAAGGCGTGTTCCGGTATAACGTATAGCTGCTGCCAATCTTTCCGTCCGTACAACCGGTCGTACCGTCATTGCACTGGCTCCAGGCGGCCGGGTAAGTAGGCGCGGTAATGGTCCCCCCCCGGTTCACGGTTACCGTCGAACTGCCTTTCAGATCAGACGCCAGGACCATGTAGGGTTTGCTGAATGCATAATATCCCAGGTATTCGTACATGCTGATCGAGATTTCCGAATTCTCGATCCGGAGCATGGGGGTGGCCGCATCTACCTGGTCGGTGGTGTAAATGTAGCCGCCGAACTGCTCTACCTTAGACTGGTTTCTGGCCAGGATAATGGTATTTGCTTTTTCCGTTTTCAAACCCAGGCCCCAGTAGGTAGTTCCGTCAATGGTGAGTTTGGCATTCGTATTGGATTCCGGGTTGAGCTGCCTTGCCCAGACCTTGGCATTGGTGAACGTTACCCGGCCAATCGAGCTGCTTTCGATGAATACCTCTCCGTTGGTGATATTGATGCTGGGCCCGATTTGCGAGTTTTTGATGACGATGGTTCTGCCGCTGCTGCTTTCGAGGTAAGGCACCTGGTGACCAGGCCAACCGCCGTTGATGTTCTGAAACTCTACGACCGGGTGCGTTCCTGCTTCTACGACCCAGGTGGTTCCCACCGGCGTGCCATCCCAGTTTTGACCATTTGCAGGTGTGCCCAGCGTGTTGGAGGCCGGACCAATCACCCGGCGGATGCTTCCCCGGAGGCGTAGCGTTTTATAGATGCGATAGTCGCCGCTGAGGAACAAAGTGGTGGCACCTGCTCTGGACCCTCCCGCCTGGGTGGCATCAATGGCCCGCTGAATGGCATCGGAGTCGTCGTCGCACGGCAGACAGGCTACGGTTGTGTTGCAAACCCCATTGGCCGTGGCCCCAAAATCAGCCGGATCAACCCAGGTGGAAGGACTGTCCCAGGGAACCACGGGCGTTTCCTTTACGGGCAGATTCAGGGAGGTTACGTTATTGTTGGGGTTGCCATCGGTGCCAATGCCCGCATCCGAAAGATACAAGCCGCCAAGGCTGGTTTGGGCCAGGGGCTTCTGGGGGTCGCTGATGGCCTGGGTATACCCCGAGGTGGAAAGGTTGCGCACCACCAGTTTGCCTTTGTCGCCGTTTACGATGGCGGCGGTGCCGGTTCCGGCCAGGTTGCCGTCCAGTAAGTTTACAAACCCAGACCCGTTGTAAAAAGCAGGCCCGGCGCAACGTTCTACTTTCAGGCCCCGGATGGACAATACCTGCTTGGCGTTGTAAAAGCCGTACTGCGTTTGATTCCTCAGGGTGATGTGTTCGTACACTTCGCTCTCTACCGAATAATCCGTTTTGATGCCGATTTCGAAGCCTTCGATCAGCACGTCTTTGGTGAGGCTGGGACCGTTTGCCCGGTTGTAGCTTTTGTCGAGCCCTATTTTGCCTTGTCCGCGGGTACGGATCGTAACATTGTACAAGCCGCCCGAGTTGTTGAGGTAATGACGAAGGCCGATGGCGCCGGGATTTCCGGTGCCGATTTCAAAAGTCACGTTCCAGATCGAGTTATTGAACCGGTCGGGACTGCCCCCGCCGGTATTGAAAAAAGCCTTGGGCCGGCTGGGGTCATTAAACCCGGGCGCATTGTCCTTGAGTTTGAGGATTACCCCGTTGCGGCTCTCTCCCCACATCTGGAGGTAATCACCCCCGTACCCCCTCAGGCCGTTGGGCGCCGTGGCCCACAGCGGGCTGAACCCTACGCTGTCGCTGATCAGGTAGGTACCGTTGGGGATGTACACGAAACTTTGCTTCTTGGCAAGCGCACTTCTAAAGGCTTGCGTAGCATCATTTACCCCGGTTTTGTCGGCATTGTAGGGCGGCTGGGTGACGTCAATCATACCCGTCCGGCGCAGTGAATCCGGCGGGGGCGTCGTACAGGAAGCACCCAGCGGCGCCTGCGTTACGATCCTGAAAGGAAACTGGTCGTTTGCCGCCGTCGGAAACGTTTGCGCCCTCCCCGAAAAAGCGCCGGCCAGCAGGACCAGCAGGGTGAAAAGCTTTTTGCAGTCAGAGAATTGTGCGGCTGAATGAGTCCCGCTGGTTGGTAAATCGCAGACTTGTTTCATACTGTTTGGGTTGTTAAAGGATTAATTTTATTGCTTGTTACACCGTGTAACCGGAAGCCTTTTTCCACGACGTTACCTTCAGCCGCGCACCACAACGCCCGTTGTTTTTTTTAACTGATTTGTTTGATCCAGATGCTATCTGGCAGCAGGTGTGGGATTTAGAGAAACATTTAAAAGAAAAAATCTTTCTTGATTACAGTACGGGCAGGAAAACCGCGATGCCTGACGCGTGGTGATGAATAAAATGAATACTTTTTTCTTTCATTGAGGTGAGTACATAGCAAAGTATGTACATGCGTTTGCCGGGCCTGCGGCTGGTGCAATATTTTTTTCGAGGTTTCAAAATATAATGCAAAGCGTTTCCATAGGCTTCTACAGATGGCTGAAGTCAGATTTTATTGACGCACTCAAGCGTGGCAACAGGCAATTGCGGGCATATTAAGGCCGGCCTATGCGATAAAACATACTCCTTCCGGCCGCTCTTATACAAAAGGCGTCGTTTAAAAAAAGTATGGATTTCCTAGGTTGGAGCGAAGTACTTACCAGGGCAAGCTTAAATCTACCGGGGAGAGCATTTCAACAAGGTAAGTGCAACGTATACAGCCGCTTAGGCGCTTCACTTATTCCGACCATTTACGATATTCACCTCGTTGTTGGTAGTACAATTAAGTAAAATTCCGGCAAAAAAACAAGTTTGTAAATTATTTTTATTTTCCAGAAAAGCGATCCCGTTGGGTGTTTATTGCGCTCTGCCGCGAACCCAAAAAAAGGGTGTCCTTGTCAGTGCGATTTCGGTTGATGCACTGGCGCAAAACGGTTTTGGGCATAGCATCAAGAACCCGTCTTTTTCTATGCTTTGTCCTGGCAATAAGAGTTGTATTGATTTGTGGCGCGCTGCGAGGTTGCTTTTGCAGCGTTCCAACCGGGCCCACAGGTGAAAGGGCGACCGTCAAAAAAAAGGGGTGATACTTACCCGGGGACGTCTGGTCGTCAAGGCATCAGCCAACGCACCCAAACGGACCTTTTTGCCGAGGTACATACCTCCCTCAATCCGCTTCTGAGTAAACAGCCTGACTCTACGGGAGAGTCAGGCTGTTTGGCATTGTTGGTATTCAACTGGTATTCAATCAAGCAGCTTATCTGGTAATGACCAGCTTGGCCGTCTTGGCAGTTTTGCTGCCCTGTACGGTCACCACGAACAACCCTTTGGACAGGTGGCTTACCGGTACGGTTACGCTCTTTTCGCCGCCGCCCAGGTCAACCTGGCGGCTTACGAAGAGCTTCCCGTTCATGTCGGTCATCTTCACCTGCACGGCGGACTCTCCGGCAAAACCCGACAGGTCAATCGTCACTTGGCGATCCGCCGGGTTGGGACGCAGGTTCAGACCCAGCGACTCGGTTTGCCCTTTGGTTTCTGCTGCTGCATCGGCGCGGCAACCGGCACATCCTTCACCCAGGTACTTACCGATGTTCGCGCTGCCAATCACGGAAATACTGGTGTTATTGGTTGCAGTCGTCCAGCCGATGGCCAGGTGGTTGAAACCATAGCGTTGTTTCATCAGGGCCTCGAAGTAGTACTTCTTACCGGCAATCAACGTTCTGCCGACCGACTTCTGCGTAGAGGCATGGGCGGCATTTTGCCATTCCCGCTGGCCGGTTCCGCCATTGTTGAACAGGGGAGCGTTGTTGCTGGTCACGTGCGCAACCGGAGCCGTTCCCTTGTTGGCCGGGTTGTAGTCGCTGCTCAGCCAGAACTGCCCGTGATCGTCGGAAGCAATGTAGAAGTAGTACGTGGCGGTCGTGGAAGGGATGATGTAACCCCGAATCCGCTGGCCGTACGTGTTGTAGATCCCGCCGGCGCCGCTGGGAGACGGATCTTCGATGCTGGTCACTTCGCGGACCTCGGAGGGCGCCCTGGTGAGCGGAATGTCAGAAACGCTTCTGCCGTCGCCAATCCACCGCCAAACCTCCTGCACCACCACCCCTTTTACCGTAGGCGGCTCCACTGAGAATTCGGCAGTGGCCGTAAGGGCGCCATTCTCCACGGAAGCCGTGACGGTGGCCGATCCCAGTCCGATTGCCTTTACCAGACCCGTATGATCCACGGTAACTACCCCGGCGTTGCTGGAGGTCCAGGTAATGGCCTGGTTGGTGGCATTGCCCGGGTAAATGGTGGCCTTAAGTTGCTGGGTATCCCCTATGGCCAGACCAGCACCTTTCGGGCTTACCATCATCCAAACGACCGGTACGGACGGAACGTACGCTTCGATGTTGTCGCCGCCGATCAGGGTAATCCCTTTGTTGCGGGGATCGGTGGTCCAGCCGATGGACAAGTTGTTGGTACCGCCGCTTTCTTTCATCAGCGCCTCGAAGTAGTACTTCTGACCGGCAACCAATGCCTTTCCGGCCGACTTCTGGTCTCTCAGTTCCTTGTCCCACTGCCGGGGGTTGCTGCCATCTTTCACCAGGGCAATCGGCGCCGTGCCTTTGTTGGCGGGCTGCTCATCCGTGCTGAGCCAGAATTCGCCGCGGTTGTCGGCGGCAATGTAGAAGTAATACGTGGCCGTAGCGGAGGGAATGATGTATCCGCGGATGCGCTGGCCGAAGTTGTTATGCTCCGGGAGCGCCGAGCTCGGCGTCGGGTCTTCCAGGCTGTACACGGCCGTGCTACGGGTGGGCGTGGTGTTTACCGGAATCTCCGATACCAGTGAACCCGCCACGTTGGACCACAACTCACGCGTTACGACTCCTCTGAGCACCGTGGTCACCGGCTGGTTGTCGCTGGCGTCGGATTGGTTGCCCGCGGCATCCACGGCCTTCACCGTGATGGCATAGGTACCCGGCAGCACGGTGGCATCGTACGTGGTGGCGGTCGTGGTGCCTATCCGGACCCCATCCTGGTACACTTCGTAACCCGGGGCGACGCCACTGTCATCGGTGGAGGCGGCCCAGCTTAAGGTGAAACCCGTATGCGTGATGTTGGAGACCGTTACGTCCGCCGGCACCGTGGGCGCCTCGGAATCCGCGCCCGGTGCTGGATATACCAGGATATAGTCATGGTTAGACCTTCTCCAGAAATCTCCCGATTCATAACGGAACATAATGGTGTTATCACCAGCCTTCAGGGTGTAAAGCTGGGTAACTGCCTGCCAGTCATTGGGTGTAGGTGTACCAGACAGCCTGAATTCACCCAGCTTGGCCCCGTTAATGTAAGGGAACAAACGGCTGTCTCCACTATATTGGATTGCTACAGGATATACTCCTGCCTTGGGAACATTTACCGTATAGGTAATGGCTGCTCCTATCGAAGGGTTCATCACAGCATACCCTGTTCCTGAGAAACCACTTTCAGCGCTGGAAACAGTCACAGATCCGGCAGTCAGGACAGCCAGTTCAGATTCGTATCTGACGCCTGACGCCCGGGTCGGGGTCGTTACTTTCAGCACGGAACTCGGATCGGACAGGTTGCCGAAACGGTCTTTGGCTTTTATCTGCACCGAATAGGTGGTGCCGGCCTTCAGATCCGGCAAGGTCACGCTGGCTCCGGCCGGGGTAGCCGCCAGGTTGCCGTTTACGAACACCTCGTAGGACAGTACGGCGAAGTTATCGGCCGAGGCAGTCCAGGAGAGCGTAAACCCATTGGGTGTAACCGCGCTTGCTTTTAAGTCGGTCGGCACCGTGGGCTTGATGCTGTCTGCTCCGCCCTTTTCTACCAACTGGGCGAGGGCCATCAGCGATGGGTTTTGATGCACATTATTGATGGTGGAGAACCAGCCCATCCGGGTATCTTCAGAGCCGCCATCATCATCGTCACCGACTTGCACATCTATGCCGATGAATTTGTAGGCCTCAGCCGTAACACCCAGCGTAGCAAAAGGGATTTTGATTTCTACCGTATAGCCTGCACCGTTTGGCTTCTCAACATTGGAAACCACGATACCGGTTGTTGGACGGTTAAACCAGGGTTTGGCGTTGATGATACTACTCACTCCTCTCAACACAGCATACTGGTATTGCATGACAGTGTACCCACTCGGCCGGCTGCCATCAGCATCAATATATAACTCAATGTGGTCATCTTCCCACCAGCCACCGCCAGAATCCGTCATTAACTTATCATCGTTTACATCGATATAGACATAAAGATTATTGGCATCCCACAGCGAAGTCCAGCCACCACTCACATCCGCTGGTGAAGCAGGAGCATTGGTAAGGACATTTGCGACAGGCAGCATCGGCCCCCAGGCAGCATCCAGGGTACCATCAATTACCGCAGCCACATCGGTTTGTGAGATGGTAACATTGTTCAGGATGGTCTTGGCCTCCACAGTACTGCTGAGTTCGGAGCGGTTGGCGCTGGCGTCTACGGCCAGAACGGCGACCTTATACGTGGTAGAAAGCGTTAAGCCATTTATTACCAAGGTAGTATCGCCGGTTTGCTTGAACAACTTGCCGTTGGCATATACCTCGTAGAAAGCCACGCCTACATTGTCCGTAGAAGGCATCCAGGTCAGGCGGAAACTGCTGGCACCCGTTTCTGAAATTACAAATTTATCTGCTGCGGGCACGGACGGAGCCTCGGTGTCAGGAGCAGTGAGGAAGGTTCCCCACTCATAGGCACCGATGTCAGTGATGCCCTCAACTTCTCTGTCCAGATTGTAGTTTTCAGTAAACTCATCCACGGAAATGCCCTTGTCTATGGCTGCCGTAGCGCTCTCTTTCAGACTGTAGTCACGCGCCGACATGACCGGATTGGTCGCATCTGCGAAAAGCTCCTTGAGCACCTCTAATCTGGCGTTGGTAATGTTGTTGAGCAGGTTGACCCGATCTTGGTTGCCATAGGCAAAAGAAGGTGATTCCGAGAGGATGTTATTGTACACCAGTACGTTGGTGCCTGCCTTTGGCCCTTTGCCGAGGTCCAGATTGATCGATAAGGACCTGCTCACCTCCTTCCATTGTCCAGGTGTCTCTTCCGCATCGGTTTTAACTTCTACAGCTAAAAACACGTTGTTGAAGATATGCACGTCCCAGCCTGTATTGAGTGTCATCGGGTTATTCACATCCCAAACCACGTTGTGATCTACCGTGGCCCGAACGCGGTTAAGGCCATCCGCTCCACCGCCAAAATCCAGGTAAATGCCGTACTTTCTACCCCCCCTCCTGGCATCGGCCAGGGTATTGTAGATGATGTTGTGGTCAATACGCACCCACTGCAGATCCGAACCCACCACGTCAATGGCCGAGCTGTCAAAGCTTCTTCTCATGAAATCCCAGATCTCATTGTGGTGCACCCGGGCCGTGTGCTTCACCTCGGGATTGCTGCCCTTGAAAAACTTGATGTTGATGCCCATCATCGTGGTATTCCAGATCTTGTTATAAGCAATCTCGGAATCCATAGAGACAAAACCGGTATTAACGGCTCCTGAGTTGGAGCACATGTAGTTGGTCTCGTGTATCTTGTTGTTGAGCAGTTTGTTCTGGGCACCCGAAAAACTAACTGCCGAAGTGGCCGAAAGGCTGATGTCGCTGTCCTTGAGGACGTTGTTTCTGCCGCTCAGCACGATGCCGGTAAAGTTGTAATGCTCATCCTGCCAGTTGCCCGCCATGCTGATGAGGTGGGAAGGATACTTCACCGTAAGGCCGGAGAGCGTAATGCTGTGTGCTTCTTCGGCGATCCGGCGGCTGCTGATGGCGTTTCTGTCGGTTGTGATGGCACAGCCAAACAGGTTAAAGCCCTGGATGGTGTAGCCGGAGCGGTTGCCCACGGCCGGCCAGAAGGCGAAGTACCTTCTTTTTGCCTCGATCAGGTTGCTGGTGGCCGTGGCATCACTGGCCGGAGCGGCCCCGCTGCGGGTTTTCACGTACAGGGTATTTCCGTTTTTCCACCATTCACCAGGGCCTAACAAAGCATCAACGCCTCCCGTGGCCTCAACGGCAGCGGGCAGTGGATCGAACAAGAAATATTCCGTTCCCGGGCCCACACCCCAGGCTTCATTGGAGGGTCTGGCTGAAATATTTTCTACCCGAATGACATTACCGTTTATTGACTTAACGGTGCCCGTCCAGCCTTGTCCGTCAAGGCCGCTTAGGTTTCCCCTGGAAAGGTTCACCCAGATCTTAGCCCCTACCCATCTTGCAGCAGGTTCATTGAACTGATCGTCTCTGATCTCAATCCAGTTTCCATAATTGCCACCGCTTTTGGGAGGTATAACCACATCTTCAGCAGCGCCGTTGGTCGGCATCACCAGGTCGCGGGATGTCTGGTCGGGCCAGCGGGCCAGGTTGATCATCTCGCCATCCTGGAACAACTGGTTGCTGCCCCAGGTTTGCGTCAAATTCCAGTCCATGGTCGTCTGGTAGGTGGAACCGGCCAGGGGGGTCCAGTTCAGCATCAGGTCGGCACCGTTGATGGTTACCTCATCGCTGCCGTAAGGGCGGAAAGTAACCCCGTTGGATTTGATTTCTACCTGCTCGCGGTAGGTACCGGCCAGCACGTACACAACGTCGCCGGGAACGGCCACATCCGCTGCTTTCTGGATGGTGGCAAAAGGCGACTCCACGGTGCGGCCATCATTGCTGGCATCGCTGCCGGTGGTAGCCACGTAGTAGTCGGTGGCAAAGGCATTGGCGGTCAGCAGCAGGCACAACAGGGACAAAAACGCCCTGGCCCGCCCCTTACTGAATTGCTGGGTTAAAAGTGTGTGCATAGGTATTGGGTTAAATGATGGTAATGGGTTAAGTGAGTGATGAAAAATAATTTGTTGGTGAATGGCTTGCGTGCCGTCCGGGGCCGGTGGCGGCCCGCCTGGCTACTGGTTTTTGAACAATCCTTTATTGGTATAGTCCATCAAGTGGGTCGTTGCCCCTACGCGCCACCAAAAAATTTTTAAAATTTTTCTTGAAAAGGCACCAAAGACGGAAACCGGTGCTTTTTCCCCGCTTACCGTTAAGCAGGCGGGGTTTCACAAAAAGGGAAAATGATAAAGTTTCGGATGCAACCCGGTGGCCGGTCTGGTCACGGAGGGGTTCACTGCTCCAGATCCGAACCATCAGGCAGGACGATATACGGGCAGGACAATATCCGACAGCACGATATCATCGGACAGGGCGATGTACGTTTTACGGCACCGATGGGCGCCGCTCACGCGCGTTTGTAACGCGTGTGGCCTCCCTCCGCGTTTGTAACGCGGGTGCATCACACAAGGCAGTCGGAACCGCGTTGCAAACGCGCGACAGCCGTACCCATTAAACGCATGGCTACCAACACCACTGTACGTGATTAGCGTTTCCTACCCATCCCCGCCAAACGATGGGTCCTGTCATGCTGACGAAGGAAGCATCCAGCACCCCAATAAAGTACCACTGTGACGATTCCGACAATACCGACTTCTGTGGGGGATGCTTGGAGATGCTTGCCCGGTTAGAGGCCAGATGCTTCCTTCGTCAGCATGACAGGACCCATCGTTTGGCGGGGAAACGGGAAGGGGTTTGTCTTCATACTCTTTGCCAAATCCTTGTGGAAACAGATAAGGCGTCTCGCCTCAACCAGACATGACTGCGCTAATCACATACACACCACTAGGCCCCTGGCGCTCAACCGCGGCCGGTTGGGTATAACAGCCTGACGCTTCCATCGCGTCAGGCTGTTTGGCACCCTTATCCGGCAATATCAAAAGCGTGTTACCGGGTAATGACCAGCTTGGCCGTTTTACCGGTTTTGCGGCCCTGTACCGCCACCACGAACACGCCCTGGGGCAGGTGACCTACGGATAAAGTCACTTTGCTGACGCCGGCCTCCAGTTGTACCTGCTGGCGCAGGAAGGGCTTTCCGGCCAGGTCCGTCATCTTTACCTGCACGGCCGGTTCCCCCTTGAAGGCTTCCAGGTGGATGGTCACCTGGCGACCCGCCGGGTTGGGATGCAACTGCAACGAGAGGTCTTCTCCCCTTTCAGTCCCGGCGCTGCCCCGGCACGTGGTGCAGTTCTCGTCGTACCTGCCCAGGTTCGCGCTGCCGATCACCGTAATGCCGGTATTGTTGGTCGCGGTAGTCCAGCCGATGGACAGGTTGTTGCCCCCGAAGCGTTCCCGCATGTAGGCTTCAAAGTAGTATTTCTTCCCGGCAACCAGTGCCTTGCCCGCTGACTTCTGGGTAGCCGCCTGGCTGGCGTTGGTCCATTCGCGCACGCCGGTCGAGCCGATCACCTGCGCAATGGGGTCCGCGCCCCGGTTGGCCGGTTGGTAGTCGCTGCTGAGGTAAAAGTACCCGTTGTCGTCGGAGGCGACGTAGAAGTAGTAGGTGGCCGTCGCGGAAGGGATGATGTAACCCCGGATGCGCTGCCCGTACGTGTCCCGCTCGCCCCCCGAAGCATTGGCCGTCGTATCCTCCAGGCTGGTCAGTACGTACGTTTTGTTGGCCGGCGTGTTCACCGGAATGGATGCGACCGTTTTGTCATCGCTCCAGATGTTGGTCCAGATCTGCTGCACGACTTCACCCCGCACCACCGTCGGGTCAACCGTGACGGTCGAAGTGGCGGTTTTGTTGCCGTCGTTGGTGGTCGCCGTGATGGTGGCAATCCCCGTGCTTACGCCCGTTACGACGCCCGTGCCGGCATCCACCGTAGCCACCGCCGGATCGCTGGAACTCCAGCGCACGGTCTTGTCGGTCGCGTTCACCGGGGAAGTGGTGGCGCTTAGTGCCCGGGTGCCATCTCTTTCCACCGTGGCCGCCGCCGGGCTCACCCGCACCGCACTCACCGGGATGGCCGCACTGGCCCCGGGACTGAAGAACTCGATTTCGCCGATTTGCAGGTAAGCGCCCCCGCTGTTGGCCGTAATCTCCAGGCGGTAGGCCCGGTACCCGGTCGTGTTGCCGATGGCGAAGGTCTTTTTCTCCTTCCGGGTCAGGAAACGGATGTCGGAACGGGCGTCCAGCTCGACGTAATCGCCGGGGAATACCCCGCCGGGCGTGTTCGTACCGTAGAGCTTCCAGGTCTTCGCGTCGAAGTGGCCGCTGCTTTTGTTGGAAGTAATGGTGTAGCTCGACACGGCGTAGGCCGCCGCGTTGTCGAACTCGAATTGAATCCAGGAAGCGGGCCGGATGTCCAGCCACGCAGTGTTGGCGTCGTTGTCGAAGGCTTTCACCCGGTCGCCCTGGTAATCTCCCCGGGCGGTAACCCGGCCCGACCCCACCGGGTCGGTGCGGTCCACTGCGGTACCGGTGTTGCCGGTGACGGCGACGTCAATGCTTTCGCTGGCGTCGGACTGGCTGCCGGCGGCGTCAACCGCCCTCACCGTGATGGCATACGTGCCCGGGGCGAGGGAGGTCACGTCCAACGTAGTGCCGGCCGTGGTGCCCGCGAGGATGCCGTCGCGGTACACCTGGTAACTGGGGGCAACGCCGCTGTTGTCGGTGGAAGCCGTCCAGGTCAGGGTAAAGCCGCTGGCCGTCGTGTTGGTTACGTTCAGGTCCGTAGGCGCACCCGGGCCCTGCGGGTCAACGAAGGGATACACGGCCAGGTAATCCAGGTAGATCTCCCCGCGGTTGTCCGAATTGGACTCGTGTTGCAGCGCAATGGTGTTCTCCCCGGCGTTCAGGGTCAGGAGCAACGGAAGATCATCCCAGTTGTTGTAAGATGCCTTGTTGAGAAACTGGAGCCGCAGCGCCCCGACCTTGGTCCCGTAGTCTACATAATCTCCCCCGGTCTTTACGCCGTTGACGTAGAACGAAAAGCGGGTGTTCTGGTCGGTCGAATACCGGTAGAAGGCCGCGTAGGTGCCGGCCGTCGGGACCGTAATGACGTGGGTGAGCTTCGACCCGGTTACCGAGGACAGCTTCCCGTACCCCGTTCCGGAGTAACCGTTCACGACGCCCGGTGCACCCGCCGTGATCCGGGTCGCGGGGGCGGTGATGACGGCCGGGGCTTCTTCCGTCTCGTACCTGACGGCCGTTGACCGGACCGGCGTGGTGACGTTGAGGGCCGAACTGAGGCCGGACAGGTTGCTGAAGCGGTCTTTGGCTTTTACCCGCACCGAATAGGCGGCACCTTCCGTCAGGTCCGCCAGGGAGAAGGTGGTCAGTTTGGGCGTACCCACCAGGTTGCCGTTGACGAACACCTCGTAGTTCTGCACGGCGCCGTTGTCGGTGGAGGGATTCCAGGAGACCGTGAACCCATTGGACAGAATGCCGCTGGCCAAAAGACCCGTCGGCGTGGAAGGACTTTCGGTGTCGTCGGGAATGCCCGGGGCGGTCAGCTTGGCGACGCCAAACAGCGTCGGGTTGTTGCTCGCGTTGGGGTCCGTGGTGATCCAGCTCAGGCGCGTGTCTTCTCCGCCGCCGTCGTCGTCATCGCCGACCTGCACGTCAATGCCCATGACGGCCAGCGCTTCGCCCGTAACGCCCAGGGCCGAAAACGGAATCTTCACTTCCATGCGGTAGCCGCTGCCGCCCTCCTTTTCCACGATGGACGACTGGGCCCCGGTCACGGCGACGCCGCTGGGCCACCGCCACTTGAAGAACGTGCCGCCCCGCACAATGTAGTACTGGTGCTGCTTGGCCCCGTACGTTCGGGGCCGGGAGCCGTCGGCATCAATTAAGATCTCCAGGTGGTCATCCAGGTACCATTCGTTGACGGGCGAGTCCACTTTGTTTACGTCGTCGTTGACGTCAATGAACAGGTACAGATTGTTGGCATCCCACAGCGAAGTCCACTCCCCGCTCAGGTCGGCATCCGACTCGGGTTCCTGGGAGCCGGTGACGCGTTTGGCAATGGGGTTCATCGGCGAGGACCAGGCGGCTTCCCTGGTGCCGTCAATGACAATGGGCGTACTGGTCTTGGCAATGTCCACATCCACCACGGGGGCGGAAGTCTTCACTTCCAGTGCGTTGCTCCGTTCGGAACGGTTGCCGCTGCCATCCACGGCCAGCACTTCGATGAAGTACGAGGTAGAACCTTCCAACCGCGTCAGTTGCAGGCTCGTCTCCCCGGTTTGTTTCACCAGGGCGCCGTTGGAATACAGTTCATAGTACACCACCCCCACGTTGTCGGTCGAAGCCGTCCAGCTCACCCGGAAACTGTTGCCGGTCTTGTCGGCAACCACGAACGCAGCGGACTCCGGCACGGAAGGCGCCTGGGTGTCGGCCCCGATCGAAGAGGTCGGGTGTTCGAAGGCGCCGATGTCGGTAAGCCCCGCCACGGCTCCATCCAGGGCGTAGTTGGCCGTGTATTCATCCACGGCAATGCCCTGGTCAATGGCCCGGGTGGCGCTCTCTTTCAAACGGTAATCCCGCGTGGCCATCACCGGGTTGGTCGCATTCACGAACAACTCATCGAGCACCGCTCCCCGGGCGTCGGTCAGGTTGTTGAGGATCGCGACAAAAGGGTTGGCTCCTTGCGTGAGGTTGGGCTCCTCGTTGAGGATGTTGTTGTACACCCGGACGTTGGTGCCCGCTTTGGGTCCCTCGCCCAGTTTAAAGGTCAGCGTCAGGGCCGTGCTCTTCTCCTCGGGATCATCCAGCCGGTCGGCGACCGCCAGGAAGACGTTGTTGAAAATGTGGACGTCCCAGCCCGTGTTGAGCGTCATGGGGTTGTTGACGTCCCACACCACGTTGTGGTCTACAGTCGCCCGGATGCGGTTCAGGCCACCCGGTCCGCCGCCGTAATCCAGGTAAATGCCGTACTTTCTTTTCCCGACCCGGGCCTCGGCGCGGGTATTGTAGATGCGGTTGTGGTCAATGCGCACCCACTGCAAGTCTTCGCCCACCACGTCAATGGCCGAACTGTCATAACTTCTCATCATGAAGTCGTAGATCGTGTTGTGGTGGATGCGGGCCTGGTGCTTCACGGCGGGGTTGCTGTTCTTGAAAAACTTGATGTTGATGCCGATGTGCGTGGTATTCCAGATGGTGTTGTAGGCAATCTCGGAATCCAGGCAGACGAAACCGGTATTGACCGCCCCCGCGTTGGAGCACATGTAATTGGTTTCGTGAATCCGGTTGTTGAGCAGTTTGTTCTGGGCACCCAGGAAGCTTACCGCCGAAGTAGCCGAATACATAATGTCCGAATCCTTCAACGTGTTGTTCCGGCCGCTGAGCACGATGCCCGTAAAGCCGTAATGCTTGCTCAGGAAGTCGTTGCCATCCTGGTCAATCAGGTGCGAGACGTACTTGACCGTCAGGCCCGAAAGGGTAATGTTGTTGGCTTCTTCGATGATCCGGTTGGTCGTAAACGTCCGGTCGGTGGTAATGGCGCAGGCGAACAGGTCGAAGTTCTCGATGGTATAGCCCGAGTGGTTGCGCAGCGTTTCGGGCCAGAAGGCAAAGTGCCGTCGCTTGGCTTCGATCACGTTGCCCGGGGCCGTGGCGGCAGTTGCGGGCGCGGCCTCGTTGAGGGTTTTTACGTACAGGGTATTGCCGTTCTTCCACCACTGTCCCGGTTTGAGCACCGCATCAATGCCGGCTTCCACTTCGGCAAGCGTGGTCCCGGCCTGCGATACGCCGGCCGGCGTAGGGTCGAAGAGGAAGTATTCCGTGCCCACGCCCACGCCCCAGGGTGCATTCGGCGGCCTGACGCCGAACGTAAATCCATCCACGGTAATGAGGTTGCCGCTGATGGACCGGACCCGGCCGGTCCATCCGTTTCCGTCCAGGCCGCTGTTGTTGCGGGCCGTGTTCACCCAGATCCGGGCGCCGACCCACCGGGCCGCGGGTTCATCAAACTGATCGTCGCGGATGGTAAACGTGCTGCCCATCAGCGTGCCCGTCACGTCTTCGGCCACGGCATTGGCCGGCAGCATCAGGTCGTCGGAAGTCTGCCGGGGCCAGCGGGCCAGGTCAATCATTTTGCCATCCTGGAACACCTGGTTGCTGCCCCACCGGCCCTCCATGTTCCAGGCCATCGGGGCCTTGTACGTATTCGTGCCATTCACCCGGGTCCAGTTCAGCATCAGGTCGGCCCCGTTGATGATCACGGTCCCTTTCCCGTTGCGGGCTACGAAGGTTGCCCCGTCTTTCTTGATTTCCGCCGTTTCGCGGTAGGTGCCGGGCAACACGTACACCATATCGCCGGGGCCGGCCGTAGCCGCCGCCTTCCCGATGGTGGCATAAGGCGTGTTTTCCGATAGCCCGTTGTTACTGACATCGTTGCCGGTGGTAGCCACGTAATAGTCGGTGGCGAAGGCATTGGCCGTCAACAGCAGGCACAGCAAGGGCAAAAATGCCCCGGCCTGCCCCTTTCCGGATCGCTGGGATAAACTTGTGTGCATAGGGAGTGGGTTTGGTGGATGAAGTGATCGGTGGATGAGTGGATGGAGGAGGCAGGTGGTGTGGTGAGGAGGTGGAAAGCGGGGTTGATGGAGAAATGGGTGGAGCCGGTTACGGACCGGGCCGCCTGCCTGCCGGGTTTTGAACAATCCTTTATTGGTATAGTCCAGCAAGTGGGTCGTTGCCCCTACGCGGCCTAAAAAAAATCTTAAACTTTTTCTTGAAAAGGCACAAAATACATAGTACGTTAATACTTTTCACCCGGCCCGTTAATCAGGTGACGCTTCCCGGAATGGAAAAGTGCAAAGCTTTTGGCGCAGCCCGTTGGCAGGTCCGGCCGCGGGAGGGGTAACCGCCAACCGGCAGGCAACCCGCCTGGCCCGCCGAATGACCGGAAGGGCGTGCGGATGCGCAGGGAAGCAACCAAATCCTCCGGGCCGCACTGCCGCCGGGACGCTGGCCGCTGGCGGCAGGGTTGCAACCGGGTGGTTGCGTGATTACCCCGGGGCAGATTGGAGGGTAGTATGGTCAGACGGACCTTTGCTTTTGCACCGGACCATCCCCTTTCCGGGTGAGGGCCGCAAAAAAATCGTTCACGACAACCACGTGGGCAGTACAGCAGAAGCATTTTATGTTCAACCAGCCGCTGCCTGGTTTAGCGGTTGGTTTTTTGCACGAAAGGGATAATCGTAGCATACAAGTGCACTTCTTGCGAAAAAATTATATCAGATAAAGCTTGGCTTGTAATATTATTGGACCTATTTTAACGACATGGATTCATTGCTGCCCATGCATGCATGAAGTAATAATCCTGATCATTACCCTCAAAACCGAATCACGTAAATGCCAAGGGCATCGCTGCATCCTTCCTTCTTTTACGTTCTGCCGTACCTGGTTGACACTGCGCGTTAGGATTTCTGCTGACATCTAATAATGGTAATGGCCCCAAAGTCAAATCATGTAAGTGACAAGGGCATGGCCATGCCTGGTCTTCCCGCTACCTACTTCAACACCGCCTTTTTTGAGCATACGCAAACCACGCCGCAACTGGTGTTCAACAATGCTGGAAGTGTTGTACCGGCGCCGAAGCGGGCTTCGTTTGCGGACCTGCCCGGCACGGCGGCCCGGGTGTTGCTGCTCGATGGCAAGACTTGACCAATCGCACCACCCCTGTTCGACTTGGGATTCACCATGCAGAATACGGACGGGGTGGCCGGCGCGGCGGAAGGCGACCCGGCGGGTGTACCGGTAACGCCCATCCGCACCGGCGCCGTAGGGGCCAGAACCGATCTGTGGTTTCACGCCGGGGACCGGGGCGAATACCTGTTTTTGACCCTGACCTACAGTACCGACCTGTTCGACCGCAACACGATGACCCACCTGGTAACCAGGTGGGTCATCGTGTTGCTGGCATGCATCGTGAAGTTTCCCGAGGACAGTTTAACCGAACTTAACCGTAAAGCGCAATACCCCTATGAAAGACCAACTCGAAGACCAACAGCAGGAATTACAGCAGAAAAATTCGGGCAAATTCCTGAACCGGCAGGTAAAAGACAGCGGGACGGCTACGGCCCCCCTGACCCGGGAATACTTTTTTGAACCCGGCACTTCTTACCCGCTGGTGATTGAATGCAGCCGGGAGGGAGTTCAGTTGAACCAGTGGGCGAGTACCCACAAAGCCGGCCTCAGGGCTTCGCTGCTCAAGCACGGGGCCATTCTGTTCCGGAATTTCAACACTCACTCGCTGGATTCCTTCCGCAGTTTTGTGGACAGCCTGGGGTACGAAAGGATGGAATACCAGAATCGTACCTCCCCGCGGAGTGCGATTGCCGACAAAGTATACACCTCCACGGACCACCCCGCCGACCAGATCATCAACATGCACAATGAGCTTTCCTATTCCCGGAGCTGGCCCATGCAGATATTGTTCTTCTGCGTGCAGCCGACGGATACCGGCGGAGAAACCCCCATTGCCGACAGCCGCAAAGTGCTTGAACTACTGTCGGGCGAGACCCGGAAAAAGTTTGCCGAGAAGGGGGTGATGTACGTCCGGAACATGATCACGGGTTTAGGGCTGTCGTGGCGGGAGGTATACCAGACCGACGACCCCGCCGTGGTGGAAGCGTACTGCAGAACGCACGACACCCAGTTTCGCTGGAAGGACAAAGACCACCTTAAAACGAGTTGGGTGAGTCCCGCCGAGCGCATCCACCCGGTCACCGGCGAGGCGACCTGGTTCAACCACGGCTTTTTTTACAACGTGTTGTCGTTGGACCCGATGCTCAGGGAAGTGTTTGCCGAGGAGGACCTGCCGTTCAGCACCTTTTACGGCGACGGGTCGCGGATTGAGACGGCGGTCATCGGGGAGATCGCCCGGGCCTTTGAGACGGCCAAATCGGTATTCCCCTGGGTCAAAGGAGACATCCTGTTGCTGGACAACATGCTGATGGCCCACGGCCGTAACTCCTTCGCGGGCAACCGGAAAATCGCCGTTGCCATGTGTGAACCCCACCACGGAGTCAATGCATTGCAATCACACGATACACATTTTCCGCAAAAAGGATAAACTCAATTTTGATTTCGGCGGTAAGCCGGTCACCTTCCATGCGCTTGTCGCCAACGTCTTTTTTTCCGGTGCGTTGTGCGAAGTCGTAAAGTTCATCCGCAAGAGAACCAGCGGTACGGTGATGGTGAGGCGGTGCGCCGAAAGAAATCTGCTTTACCAGCGGGCTGATGCCCACCCGCCGGCCCGCCGGTGCTGCATCCGGGTCCGCGCCGCGTACGGAGCGGCTGCTTTTCCGCTTTCCACCCGGCGCGTTCGAACCCCGCCCCCCGTAAGCCCTTAAATTTCAGGATTTAAGGGCTTTTTTATGCCTACCCCCCAGCGTGCGACGCGGGCGACAAAGTTCGAAGTGTCAAAAGTGACCCGTAACGCTAACCGGAAGCCACATTCCGTACACTGGAAAGAGTCTAACGGATTTCACCGACCGCCCCTCCTCCCCACCGTCATTCCCCGGAACTTCGTAGTGGGCAGCAGTGCTCAACTTAAACCGGGAAGGCCCGCCGTATAAGTCATTTACTGCTTTTCACTACGAAGACCCGGGGGATGACGGCGTGGGGATGCTTGCCCGAACCAGGTCAATCCTTGCTTTACAATGCATTCACCAGGAATCAGACGTACATCCGGTGACGCTCACGCTTGATTTTGCCTGGACATCTCCGCGAAATACCGCTTTGCCTCTTCGGGGTGCTTTGGGTTGTACCAGTAGAAGCATAACCCGTCGGAATCCATCCTGAAAAACTCCACCCCCGACTGGACGATATCTTTTTGCCAGCACAGCACCATGTTTTCAACATCGGACTGGCTTAACCTTCCAATGGCTAAAACGATCAGGCCCAGGTAAAACTCATCACTTGCAACCAGGAGGTCAAGCTGTTCGGTGGTAACCTTTTCAATGGTAGTTACCAAATACTTATGCCCGTTGAATTTTCCTTCTTCGTAAACGCCCATCTCATACCCGAGGCTGTACGGCTTCTTCTGCCCTACGGTGAAAAGGGTCAGTGGCGAACCGGCGGCGGCCCTGAACATCACGTTTGCAATCCGCTGTCGCCATTCACCCAGACGCTCCAGGTCCGGAGCATTGGGCAGGCAGGCTTCCAGGAGCAGGTATTCTTTGAGGTGTACCATAGTTTTGTTTTTATTGTTCGGGCTTGAGCAGGGCATCGGCCGCTTTTTCGCTCCATTCCGCCCCTTTGAATGATCCGTAAATACCCCCGCCGAGGCCCCCCAGGAATCCCCCGACTGCTGCCCCGGGAACGGCTCCTACGCCACCGAACCAGGCCCCGATTGCGCCACCGGCCAAGGCGCCTCCCTTTGCCCCTGCGGCAGCCCCGGCCGCCGCGCCTACCCATCCCCCGGCTACGCTGGCGGTTGTTTTGATGGTCTGGTTTCCGACCTGGCCTCCGTCCGCACGCACTGCATCCACAATGCGTACGGCATCGGTGGCAATTGCAACGGGTTTGGCTACTTTCCCGACTGTATTCAACGTTTTGCCCGCTACTTCAAGTGTTTTCAGCGTGCCCTTTCCCCCGGGTATCTTGTAGTGCGGGTCTGGTTTTCCGGTCAGTTCCGGGTTAACGTTGATGTGAGGATAAGGGGTTCTCTTATCGGCTACGTCGAACCGGATCACCGGGGCACCTACCGGTTTGCCATTTTTAACCCGGCCGGCCGCATTGTCCTGGATCCCGAACCGGGTATCGCCCCCGGTCGTACTTCCTTTCATTTTATACAGGCCGTACCGCTGGTTGCTTCCCGCATCGGTTCCCTTGAGGACGTTTCCGACCCACGCACTTGCTCTCGTGTACCACGGTTCATCCGGCTCCCTGCCGTCCGGGTCAATCAGTTTGACCGGGTTGTTCAAAGCATAGCAGTAGGGATTCCAGGCCGGGTATTTTTCTGCCAGCGGATCAATGCTCTGGAAGATACTCGTCCGCGGATCGTAGTACCGGGCGCCGTAGTAGTAGAGGCCCGTTTCGTCGTCGAGTTCCTTGCCGTTGAACAGGTAAGGCGTGCGGTGGGTGTTGCTGTGTTCCTCCACGAACGTCTCCCCGAAGGCAAAGTACTCCAGGTGCTGGTACACCTCGCCGCCCACGTCGGTCACGTAGCTGGTGGAGCCCAGGTGGTCGGGGTGGAAGTAGTACTGGAAGGTTTCGGCCGTGCCCGCCCCGGCGGTGCCGGCCATCTGTCCGGGCGGCACTTTGTTGCTCTTAACGGCCGTCATCACCGCGCCGTCAATGCCCAGGTTCTTGAGGTTCCGGACGAGCCCGTCAACGACCTGCTGCGTTTTGGCGGCGTAGTTGACGCCGGTGCCGCCTGCTTTCGGGGCCGCAATGGGTCCTTTGCCGTTGTTGTCCCAGCCGCTGCCCAGTTTGGACACGATGCGCTGGCTTTCGATGTAATAGTGCTTGGTGTAGCCGCCGCTGCGGAGCACCAGGTAGGGGTTCACGTACACGGTGTAGTTGCCCATGTTGCCCGAACCCGATTTGTGCTGGTTGTTGGCGTACACGGCCTGTCCCGAGGAGTGGCCCTTGAGCACCCGTTCGCCCTGGGCGTCGTAGACGTAGTGGTAGGTGGCCCCGTTGTCCATAATGGCCCGGATGCGGTTCTCCTCGTCCCAGAAGATCTTCCGCCGCTGCCCGCTCACGTCGTGGGTCCAGCCCGTCTGGTTGCCATTGGCGTCGTAGGTGTAGGCCTGCTTGCCGACGTGTACCGGCGCGTGGGGCTGCTCATCAGAGTAGTCGTACGCCTGCTGGTAGGTCGTTTTGTGCTGCTCCACCCAACTGCCGCCGGTCCCGCCGCTGCGTTCGTGCTTCTGGTGCTTCCGGGTAAGGCCGCCCACCGAATTGTAGTTCATTTGCATGGCGTACCGGTGCTGCTCGGTGGCGCCCCTGAAATACCCCGTGGCGTTGGTGAGCCGGTACAGGTCGTCGTACTGGTAGCCGTACTCACCCGGTCCCCCCATCAGGTTGCTGGGCGGTACGGGAGCGGTGTTCTTGAGGCTCAGGATGTTGTTGACCTTGTCGTAGCCGTACGCGTTGTTCATCATCACCCGGTTGGCGGCCGTGCGGGCCGTCATCTGCTGGAGGCGGCGGCGGTCGGGTTCGTAGGCGTAGGTGGTCTTGGTACCGTTGCCGTAGGCCAGGAACACCCGCTGCTCAAACTTGTCGTAGCCCAGTTGCCGCACGTAGTTGTAGTTCCGGGTGCCCTTCTTGCCCGTCATGCCGCGGAGGAGGCCACCCGCGTTGTAGGTGTAGGTCACCACTTCCCCGTCGGCGTAAGTCATCGAGGTCAGGCGGTTCCAGGTGTCGTATACCCACTGCGTGGTGTACGTTTGGGCGTCGTGCTTGGGAATCACTACCGTACGGACGTTCCGGAGCACTTCGCCCAGCGGGCCGTAGAAGAACTCCTGCGCCCCCGAAGCATCTTCCTGCAATACCACGCGTCCGGCCCGGTTGTCGGTGGCGCCGGCCTGCCCGTAGGTGTAGCGGACGTTGTTCTCGGGGTTCTCCGGGTAGGTGACCGTCAGCAGTCGCTCGAACTCGTAGGCATAGGCAACCGCGCCGCCGCTGCTTTTCAGGTTGGCCGTCTGGAGGCTGGTGAGGTTGCCGGCCAGGTCGTAGGCATACGTCGTTTCCCCGGCATCGGGGTGGGTGCGGCGCACGCGGCGGCCCAGCCAGTCGTACACCGATGCGGTGGTGTGTCCCTGGTCGTCGGTGGCCTCTAACTGCTCACCCACGGCGTTGTAGGCGAAGCTGGTCCACACGTCCCCGTCGGAGGTGTAGTTCTTCACGGCGGTCACCCGGTCCCGGGTGTCGGTGAACTGCTCGGTCACGGTGCCGTTGGCGTCGGTGGTGCGGGTGCTGAACTGCTGCACGCCCTTGCGGTCGGGCGCAAACCCGTAAGCCGTCTGGGTGGCCGCGCCGTCGGGCAGGGTAACGCTGAGGGTTCGGTCCAGTACGTCGTACGTGCTCAGGGTGGGCTTTACCGCGTCAAATCCCTTGTTGAAGACGCCCGCCGTACCGGTGTTTTCGGTAATGGGGTAGTAGGCATGGGTCGTCCGGCCGAAAGCGTCGAACAATACCCGGCCCGATACCAGCATTTGCTCTTTGTCAAGCGCATTGTCGCCCTGGTAGAGCGCCGCGTCCTTCTTCGTCTGCAACACCCGGCCCAGGCCGTCCACGAAGGTACTTGTTTCGAGGGGGTTGGCCGGGTTGGCCGGGTCGTAGTGCTTGGTCAGCGCCCACGGCACGGTTGCTGCCGGGTAGTACTCGAAGAGGATCGTGTAGGGCGCCCCGGCTTTTAGCTCGTACGGCCCGGTGATCCTGGTTACCCGTCCCAGGTTGTCGAGTTGGTAGCGCGTCTCGTTGTTGTTGAGGTCAGTGGTCGAGAGGAGCGCGCCGAAACGGAAGTCGTAGGCAGCTTTGGAAACGTAGTTGTAGCTGTTGACCGTGCTTTCGACGTAGGTATGTACGGTCTTGTCGTACGTGTATTCGAGGCTCAGCCGCTCGCCCTTGTGGTTGGCGGGCCGGGTCACTTTGGTCAGGTTCCCGTACCCGTCGTAGTCCAGGTCGAAGCGCGACGCCTCACCGCTTTCGAGGAACTGCCGGATCTGCTTCACGTTGCCGGTGTCGTCAATGTCGCACTCCCGCTTGCGGTAGGTTTTGCCCGAGCCGGTGACCACAATGGACTTGGGCGTGCCCACGATGTAGTTGTCTTCCAGGTAATGGTAGGCAACGGCCGCGTGCAGGTCGTCGTCCTTGCTGTCCAGGTCGCCCTCATCGGTCAGGGTGGTCATGTTTCCGTAGCGGTCATACCCAAAACCCACGCGCGTCTGCTTGCCCGGGTCGGGTTGCCCTTCGTAAAACTGCTCGGCCGTTTGAATGAGCGCCGGGAAGACGACGGCGCCGGCCACCACGTCCCGCAGGGCGTATTTATGCTCTTTCCGGGAGTATTTCCGGCCTTCCCCGTCCTGCATGGTTTCGGAGAGCGGCAAGCCCTTGGTAAAGTAATTGTCATTGCTGAAGGTTTCCGCCACGCTGCTGTACACGTTGCCGGGGTCGGCCTGGCCGGTGTCGTGCAGGCGGGTGGTGACCTTGCCGAAGCCGTAGAATTCCCGTTCGTGGCGGTCGTAATACCCGTCTTCGTAGGCAAACGTGGTGCGCATGCTGTCCACGCCGTCGCCTTCGAAGCCGTCGCGCACGACTACCTGGCTGAGGGCCCACACGTCAACGGGCATTTCGTAGGTGTTGCCGTGCCGCTGGTAATCCAGTGCAAAAGAGGCACCCAGCGGCCTTTGCACGCGCTTGAGCAGGTTGGTGCGGCCGATGGTGGAGACGGCCACGGTCAGTTTGTCGTCCTGGTCGGATACCAGGTAGTCGGGGTAGCCGTCGCCGTTCACGTCGCCCAGTTTGGCCAGGTCGCGGCTCATCCCTTGCCCCAGGCTGGTGCTGGGGTTGAAGCAGATTTTGATGTTGATGATCGGGAAATACACCCCTACCGTGAAGGCGGCGTTCACCGATTCGCTGGCCGACGAACTCTCGCTGACCCGCAGGGCGCCGGCCCAGGGGATGGACTCGCCAAACCCGTTGCCGGTATTGAGCCGTACCCGCACGGGGTTTCCTTCCACCACCTCGTCGGCCAGCCCGTCGCCGTTCACGTCCTGCAGCGCCTTGCGGTTGTGATTGTCGGACCGCGAAAGGCCGATTCCCGCCGAGATGCTGCCGTTCACCAGGCTTACGCCCAGCCCGGCGCCGAAGCTTCTGCTGTCACCGGATTGTATTTCGGCGTAGCCCCACTGTTCGGCCGGCGCAAAGCGGTAGCCTAAGTTGAGGGCTACCTGGCCGCCTTTGTACACCCGGTCGGGCAGTGCATCGCCGTTGATGTCCGCGTAACTGTATTCGGCGGCGTTGCTGCCTTTGGCGAAGTTGCCGCTCAGACCGGCGCTGCTCTGGCCGTTGCCTACGCTCACGGTTACTTTCTTGGGATTATAGGGCTTTCCTTCGTACTCGGACGTGGGGAAGCTGCCCGACAAGGTAACCCCGTCCGACTCACTTTTGGTCAGGTGATTGACGCCCGCGCCGTGGTCGGTGTACTGGTCCGACAACCCGCCGGCAGCGTTGGTATACTGAATGCGCTCATCCGTCACAATGTCAGGGTAGCGGTCCCCGTTCATGTCCATAAAATCAATGACCAGTCTGGACTCGCCGATGCTTTTTCCGTAGCTGCCGCCGATCCCCGCGAAGGAGCCGCCCGCGGAAAACGACCTGGCAGAACTCTTCGAAATCTTGTTGACCGCCCGGGCCCCGCTGCCGCCCGGCAAGGCCTCCGCCGCGCTCAGGTCGTCGTCGCCCATGCGGGAGCTGCTGATGGTGGAAGCACCCACGTAGGTATACTTGTCGGCACCGGTCCACGCGGCTTCTTTGGCCAAGGGCAACAACATGATGAACAGTTCCTTGCGGGGATTGTAGGTCTGGTCATTCTCGAGTTCGGTGCCATCCTGGACAGCACCCGGGTCTTTGTACCCGTCTTTGGCTTTTTTCATTGCCTCACTGATCTTCAGTTCGGCTTCGTTGATGGGCCGGGCGGCCCGGTCGCGGTTGCCGTTGTAGGCAAAATGTCCCCAGCCCCGGTACAGCGGGCCAAAAATCACGTCTTCGTCGTTGTTGTTGTCGTCGAGCACCGCGTGCACGCCGGCCGGCGCCTGCCACGTGGAGTCGCCGGCGGCAACGGTCACTTCCCCCGCGTGCAGGGCCCGCGCCAACTCCTTGCCGGCAAGGTGGAATTCAAAGTAGAGGTTGCCGCCCGTGATGGCGGGAATGACGAAGGGACCGCCGGACGCCGCGCCGTTCAGCACCGGCAGGGTTTGCTTGAGCAGGAGCGTATCCTGCTTTTTGACCGTGAAAGTGACCTGGCCCGACAGCGTGGGCGAGGTGAACGACAGGTCCGGGGAGACGCTGAGGGTGCCGGTACTGGCGGCAGCCGGCACCGTCCAGGGCTTGCTCTCCCGCAATGCCCGGGCAAACACCGAACATTCGGGTACGGCGTAGGCGTCAATCAACGGGTTGCCCTGCGCGTCGGTCACCTTGGGGTAACTGGCGTCGTAGGAAGCCGTGTAGTACAGCCGGGGGGTCCACCCGACGGCGTTCCAGTCAATGTTGGTTGCCGACTTCACCCGGAACGCGTAGGACTCGAACGCCTCCACGTCGGCTTCCAGCGTGATGGGCTCGTTCACTTCCTGGTGCCAGGCGTAGGTCCGCTTCTCGACCACCGTCTCGACGAGGTTGTCGCCGACCTTCACCAGTTTGACGATGCTCGCCTCCACGTCGTCGGTGGTGACAGGCTTTCGGAACGTGTCGCCGATCTTTACCCGGCCCTTGATGGGGGTGGTTACCACCTGGTTGGCACTCAGCAGGAAATCTTCGGCTGCCGCAAACCGGTAGAGGTTCTTGCCGTTGGCGTCCACCAGGTTCTCGTCCTGGCCGAGGTAGCGGATCACGGGCGACCATTGCACCTGGTCGAACGAACCGTTCTCGACGGACTGCACCCGGAAGTAGAGCTGGTCGCCGCGCTGTACGGTGAGGCTGCTTACGCCCGTGGGGGTGTGCACGGCGTAATCGTCCGGCCCGATGGTGGTGCTCCAGATTTCGGAGCCCTTGTGCTGGATGGTCACGCGTACGCCGTCGGCCGGGCTTTCCCCGCGGGCCGGGTCATTGCTCTTCAGCAGTTGCACGGGGGCCGTTACGGCCACTGTGCCACTGTAGGGAGCCCGCCACAGGCGTACTACGTCGTGGAGGGGATTCTGGTCAATGGCCTTTTCCTTTTCGGCGGGGTCCACCTTCAGGATGTCGGCGGCCACGTTGCCGCCCGGGTTGATGGGGCTGGGCGTATCGCCGCTGCTGGCGGTAAACACCACGTTGCCCCCGGAGTCGAGGTGATTGAAGTACACCTTTCCGTTCACCACTACGTCAGTGAGCAGGTCGCCGTTCACCTCGGCGAAATAGACCGTAGTCGTGGAAGTAGTGGTACTCAGGCCGGCGCCGGCGAACACGGTGAGCGGGGCGGGGCCGTGGGCTTCCACGCCGCCGCTCACGGTTTTGCTCTTTTCCTTGTGAAAGGCATTGATGTTTCCCGAAATGCTCCGCAGCGTGTCGCTGAAGGCGGGTATGCCGCCCGGCTTCGACAGGTTGGCCCGGTAGCTCATGCCGTTGTTTTTTACGAACACCTTGTCGGGCAGCGCGTCGCCGTTGATGTCAATCAGGGAGAGCAGCCCCTCGCTGGCAGATTGGGAGTAGCCCACGTTGCCGCCCACCGAGAAGCTCTTGGTGGCCACGTTGGGGTCGAAGCCGACCGTGACGGCCACGCCCACGCTGAAATCCTTCGATTTGGTGCCGCTCAGGGCCGAAGCTTCGTCGCCAAAGGCATTGATGGGGTTGATGAACCCACCGTTGATGCTGTCCCGGCGGGCCGTCCAGGGCTGCGCCGCCGTGAAGGGTTTGTACCCTTTGGCGGCATGTACGTCGTCGTAATAGTCGAACGTGTGGGTATTGAAAAGCTTGCCTCCCGCATCGTACTCCGAAATACTACTGAGCAGCGTCTTGTAGAAAGCGCCTTCCCGGTACTGCAACGCGTAGCTGCGCACGGGCTGGCCTTCGAACTGCACATCCACCTTCCGCAGCAGGTCGGCCGTTACCAGCTTGAACCCGAGGTTGGCACTGATGGCGACGTCTTTCCGCCGGGGTTCATTCAAATCGCGGTCGCGGGTAAAGAGCACGGCGTATTTGCCTTCGGTACTGCCGTAACCGGTGTAGGTGATTTTGTCAACGTACAACTGGTACCCCGGCACCGTTCCCCCGGCGATGCCGGCGTCGGCAACCTTGTCGTAGTGGTAGCGCACAAAGTTCCCGTCCAGGTCCCGCGTCTCCACCAGCGCCCAGTAGGCAACGTTGCCCTGGTCATCGGTGAGTACGGCTTTATCGTCGAGGCCCGAGGCCGTCGTTCCCCCATAGCAATATTTTACGCCGCTTTTGTCGGTTACTTCCCACCAGTAGTTTTTGGGGCCGCTGCCGCGCCGGATGATCCGGTTGAATGCGCCTTCCACGCGGGGGTAGAACTGTTTGTTGCTGCTCCGGTCCTGCAACGCGCCGCGGTGGGCCACCGGGGCCAGTTGTTCCCCGTTCAAGGTGTAGGTTTCGGTTTCTTTGCTCCCGTCGTAGCGGGGCACGCCCCATCGGGTGTCAATGGTGACGGCGGGCGTTTGCAGGTTCCAGTTCAATCCCAGCCAGCCGTTGCCGCCGCCGCTGTTGTAGTTGATCCCGAGTTGCGGCTGCATGCCATTGCGGCCGGCCGGCAGGTTGAGGGGATACCCCGTGGAGGCTTTGCCGGTATGGGTGGCCTGGGGCGGCGCCAGCAGGTTGACGGCCGCGGTGGGGTTGGCGGCCTTGATGCCTTTGATGGAATTGGAGTTGTAGGCGGCTACTTCGGGCGACTCGGGCACCTTGATGATGGCGTTGATCATGTCGGTAAAGTGCGTCGTACGCGACACCACCGTTGCCTGCCCGGCCAGCACCGTATCGGTCGGCAGGGGCACCCAGTGGTGGGTCTGTTCGTCGAAAAAGTACGTTTTGATGTCCTGGGCGGTGTAACCCTCCGGAATCTTTTGCTCGTCGTAGGCCACCTTCAGGCGGGCTTCCCTGGCGAACTGCGTCCCGTGCGGCAGGTAGCGGAAGCCGGCGCTGTACCGGGTTACGTTCACCATGCCCGCGTCCAGGGCCGGGATGTCCACTTCGCGGAGGGCCGTTACGGAGAGCGTCGTCGCTGCCCGGAGGGAACCGGCGGTGGCATCCAGTGCGGTGCCCTTCAGGCCGATGGAGGCTGCCTGGTGGGGCGCAAACCCTTGCCGGGCGGTGCTCACTGCTTTTTCCAGCGGATACGCGTAGTGGGCGGCTTGCCGCGTGGCAAACTCCACTTCCTCGCTGACCTTCCGGCCGTCGGGGTACACGGCCTGCACGGTTACGCGCCACGCCGCGGAGGCGCCTTGCGGGTTACGCCGCACGATGCCTTCAAATTCACCCTGGAAGACGCGCACCTTCTGGCCATCCACCAGCACTTGCGCCGCTTCGCTGCCGGCACCCGACACGAACCCCTTCACGTAGGCCTGGTTCTGGTAGTACGGGTGCCCTTGCGGCTGGTTGACCACCAGGGCGGGCTCCGCGGCCGGCGCCGCGGCCTGCTCTACTTCCAGGGCGAGGTTGCGCACCCGGTAACTGTGCCTGGCCCCCCCGGGCACGGAGAAGCGAATCACGTTGTCACCCGCTTTGAGCCAGTCGGCGGCGAGCTTCTCCCGTTGCAGGGCCCAGCCTTTCCGCTTGCTGACCAGGTATCCGCCCACGGCCAGCCGGTCGTTCACGCTGCGGGATACGGCCGTGTGGTCCGCCACGCCCGAGAGTTCGTACACCAGGTATACCTTGTCATCGCCCCGGAGCGGTTCCCGGAGGGCTACGTGGAACACATTGTCGGTGGGGTTGTCTACCGGTACGTCACCCGTGGTGCCGATGAGTCCTTCGCGGGTGGTAGCCGGGTAATGCCGGGTGCGGGCAACGGCCTCGCGGAGGGTGCGGCCCGGATTGGGGTTGAAAATGGACGTAGTGCCGTAGATGCTCACGCCGGTGCCGGCGGCCAGCAGCGATAAGCCTAACAGCTTTTTAAGTAAAGCGTTCTTCATTACAATTCCTTGTTGGGGGGTAGAAAAGAGGGTTGCCGTACGTGCAGGGTCCCGGCGGCCGGGGTTGCCCCGGCGCCAGTGGTAGGTTTGCGGAAAAGCGATTTGTCAGTAGATGACCAGTTTGCGGGTTTCTATGCCCTTGGGTGTTTCGAGCACTACCGTGTAGGCCCCCGGCTGCGGGCCGGTGCCGGTGAACTGGTAGTGGGCCTGGTCGTTGCCCTGCATCTGCCCGTGGAGCACGCCTTTGGTGTCGTACACCTTCACGCGGGCGGCGCTGGCTTCTTCGAGCGAAACGTTCACCTGGTACGTACTGCCCGATCTCACCAGGTTGGGGCTTACGTCGAACTGCCGGGCCACTTGCCCCCCGATGATGACCTGGTCGGTGCAGGAGCATCCCTCGGCGTTGGTAACCGTGACGGTGTAGATGCCCGACTGGGTAATGTTCACCTGGGCCGCCTTGCTGCGGAAGCCGTAGTTGTTTTCCCAGGTATAGGTTACCGGGGTGACGGCCGGAATCCTGGTCCCGGCGTCGAGCACAATTTCCTTGCCGGCGGCCAGTTGCCGGTCCTGCCCCAGGTCAACGGCCAGGGCATTGGGGGCCGTAAGGGTGAAGTGCCGTTGCACGGTAGACTTGTCTTCGCCGGTTACTTTGAGCGTATACGATCCGGCCGGGAGGCCCGTCTGTTCGACCGTGCCGGTTCCCTGCCAACGGCGCGAGAAGCCATTTTTGGTGCCCGTAAGTTGGTACGCGTAGGTGCCCTGTCCCCCTACGATCTCCACGGCCACGCGTCCGCCGGCGGGGCTGGCGCAGGTGGGGTTTGCCAGTTGGGTCAGCAGCGGCAGGGTGCGGCCGGCCCTTGCCAGGCCAAAGCGGTCACTTCCCGAGCCGTCGGTGTCCCAGCGGACGTTGCTGAAGGCAACAATGCTGTCGCCGAGCACCTTGTCGGGCTGGATGTATTCCAGGGCGTCGGTCGAAAAGTTGCCCCCGCCGCTCCGGTCAATCACCAGCCAGTAGCCCAGCGGCTCCTTGGGGAGCAGTTTCAGGTTGATGCGCAACTCGGTGGGGATTTGGTTTGCCGTGGTGCCGGTTGCCTTCATCAGCCATTTGCGCGCAACGAGGGCCAGCAGCGAGTCGGCCCCCTGCCCTTTGGCCAGCGTGAGGGCCGCGTTGTCGTCGCCCCACAGGAGGAAATTGCCGTTCTCAATGGGGGTTGTATTGGTGGCGTTGTCGGCAGCGGGCGGGCCGGCGCTGAGCACCAGCAGGCGCGCCGCTTCCCGGGTACTGGCCGATTGTTTCTGGTAGAGGCCAAAGGCGTCGTCGCGGCCGATGCCGGCTACCCGGTTGGCGAATTTCTGGTCCTGTTCGCCGTGCCAGACGATCTTTTCCTTCGAATTTACGTAGTTGCCTCCCGGCAGGGTAATGCCGTACTTGATGGCCAGGTACGACTCGGCTTGCAGGCGTTCGAGGAAGCCCAGGGCCCGGTCGTAGACCATCAGTTCGGCGATGCTGCCTTTGTAGGGCAACTGACCCCGCTCCTTGCCGGCGCTGCCGACGGCCAGGAACCCGTTGCCGTTGACGACCGCCGTCCGGGTCCAGAACTGCACCACCGAGCTAAGGATGGGCCGGTTTTCGCCCCTGGCGTATTCGTTCAGCGTCGCCTCGGGCCCCAGCGCCCGGCGCGTAGTGAGCATCATGTTCCGGGTCGTGGCTTTTTCGGCCCCCCACACGCCGCGTTCGACCGTATCCACCGGCTGAAAGACGGCAATCATCGTCACGGCCGCCGCGTTTTCGGGACTGTAGGGAATCTTCATGTAGTCATTGAGGCCGTCGAACAGGCGGGTCCGGTTGAAGTTGATCACCCCTCCGGCCGCGGGTTCTTCGCCCGGCACGGCGATGGCGTCCCGCCGATGCCCGCTTCGGTCCGGCCACACGGTGGGGGTTGCGCCGCCCTGATCGGCGCGCAGCCAAACGGCGGGAACGGCAATGCTATCGGCCGTTTGGGCTTTCCCACTGGCCAAGCCAGCCAGGAAAGAGAGGCAAGCGATTACATAGAATTTCTGCATAAGCAACGTATGATAAACGGAAGGATTCAGGCCAAAACAGGCGGAACAAGTGACGAACCGGCAAATCCTGACACCCGTATACCAACCCTGTCTTCTTACAGGGCGGGAAAACCGGAGCGCCAATGCCGGAAGAGAATTACTGATCTAATGGGGAATCAGCCTATACAGGCTCCGTCCTGGACGAAAGAGCGAAAACAGCTTTTAATCACGAGCCGGATTTTGAATTCACTGGATGGGTAAAGACATTATTGCAGGTATGATGAGGTGCCCAACGAGCAGTTGCCAAGGATAGAGGCCAAGCTTGAGTTAATTTCCCGAGGGCAGGGATAAAAAGACTTTTACAAGCGAACCGCCCGGCCCGTTTTGAGGGAAGTATTGGCTGGAAAGATTAATCAAGTAAAAGTTGCCCTATGTATCTTACTTCAGTAATAATATCAAAAATATGTTACGGGTTTTGACTTGTCAATACCTACTAGTAGGTATTTTCAGATTCATTAGTCACGAGATGCGCAGCCGGGAGAACGCTTGGGTTTGCCGGCGGAGCCGCTCCCCCACGTGCCCTCACTGATCGTACTGCGCAAGTGCCTTTCGCAGGCATTCGGCAAGGGATGTACTCAGCGAGGAGGGCTCCAATACCTGTGCGTCGGGGCTAAACGCAAGTATTTTGGCTTCCGATTCAGGGGTGAGGAGTACTGAAAACCGGATCAGCACGCTGCCGTCTTCCCTTACTTTCTCCTGTTGGTCGGGGTGTACCTTCTTGGTAACCAGGTATTTGCCTCGCTGCGCGTTGAAGCGAATTGTAACGAGGATGACTTTCGGCTTTTCAGATCACAGGTGACTCCGAGCATTTGCCGAAAGTAAACGCCGGCATTGAGTGCCTTCGTGGAAATGTCTTTGTCCGTTTTCTCGCAGGAAACAATCCGGTCCAGGGGGTACTGCTGGATGAGATCGCGGGCCTGGCGCCGAGCAAACAAAAACCAACGGCCGTTGTACTCCTTCAGGGGGCAAGGCTTGACCGGGGAAGTTTGGGCCGCTTTGGCAAAACCTTTTAAGGACAACAAGAAGGCTGACGTGTCCCGGGCGGATATGTACCAGGTATAAGCTATGCCATGCGGAGGGGGATGCCGGGAGGTTGTCTTATTGTATCCTCGGCATGACGTTATCCCGGAAAAAGTGAAAAGGATAAATGTGTTTTCTGTCAGTTACCCCTGAATGGCAGAGCAGCAAGTACTAATCACTGCTTTGGAAACTCCCTTGCTGGCTTCATGTGCATATCACGTGGAAGCTAATCTACTTGGCTTCTTCAATCATCATTTGTTGTTCCACCAACGGCCGGGATTGTGATTGAACACGAGGCTAGTACATATCCAATTTAATTATTAGGGTTATCATTATTGGCCGGATTGACCTTTTGGTATCTACTTGCCAAGGTTACTCTGGCCGTCTTGACGGTAAAACTCCAGTGAATCTTGACTGCATCCTTATTACGCTGCTCACTCCAGGCTCGTACTTCTGTGTGTAGGGTATGGATGTCTTTGATTCTGCGGTCGAGGCATTGGCGGGCTAAAGCCGAGAACTCGATTTCGGCCATGTTCAACCAAGAGCCGTGCTTAGGGGTGAAGTGGAACTGCATCTTTTGGGCTAACTCACCGGCCCTCTCAAGGGGTAAGTGCTCATAAAAAGAACTCATCGAGTGGGTGTTCAAGTTATCCTGCACCAAGTGTATTTTTTCTGCCTGAGCATAGTGCTCCTTGACTAACCAGTCCATAAACTCGGCATAGTCCTTTTTGGTCCGCCTTTCTCTCACCTGCACATAGCGCTGGCCTTTGTCCAAGTCGTAAGCCAAAAGTACACAGGCCGTTCCCTTACGCTCATATTCGTAGTCCTGCCGCAAGGGCTTGCCCTGCTTGAGGGGTAAAGGGGCTAACACTTCATCGAGTAACTGACACGGACGTTCATCAAAACAAAGCCGCACTACGGCTGGCTCAACTACGGCTGGCTCAACTACGGCTGGCTCAACTACGGCTGGCTCAACTACGGCTGGCTCAACTACGGCTGGCTCAACTACGGCTGGCTCAACTACGGCTGGCTCAACTACGGTTGATGATTGCTCCTGGGGTGTGGGTGAGAGGGGCGCTTGCTCATTAGGCGCTTGCTCATTAGGCGCTTGCTCATTAGGCGCTTGCTCATTAGGCGCTTGCTCATGGAACACCTGCGGTTGGGCTTGCTGCTGTTGGGCTTGTTGCTCATAAACCCGGAGCACATCCTCCATCTTGTAGAGGTACTCGGCGTCTACTTTCCCGATACACCACTGCCTTTTGAGCCAAGGCTTAAGTTTGCTTTTTTTAAAACCAGTCGTACTGATTCGTCATCTACCTGATAGCCTAACTCCACCAAGCGGCTGTTGATCAAGTTTACCGTCCAGCGGCTTCTGCCTTCGGGAGCCTTACTGCAAGCGATGCGGCTTACGTCCGCCTCTAGGCGTGGCGTTACTTTGGCCGGCTGCCCAGGGCGTGGCCTTTCTTCCAAAGCTTGAGAGAGCTTACCCGGCTCATAACGGTGGTACACGTTGTAGACAGTCGCCTCGCTTACGCCTACTTGACGAGCTATGGCTGGTACTTTCTGCCCCTCTGCCAGTAGCAGTAGTACTTGGGCTCGCTTCACTTTGCGCACCGAATGCTTGCCTTTACCTAGCAGCAGTTCTAGCTCTTGACGATCCTTTTCACTGACAATAGGGGGCTCTAATCGTTTTTGCATCTTTCCTTCCTGTTTGTACTTGAATAGGAAAGTTAAAAAGATGATCCCTATTAATTAAATTGGAGCTGTACTAGTCGTATCTCACATCAGTGAAACGTGGTAAGCCTGACGGAGTCCGGGATTCACACCCCGGTAAGCAACCCGCAAGGGAAGCC
>CADCTQ010000062.1 GCA_902805615.1 uncultured Cytophagales bacterium | reverse complement strand
CCAAGTACGGAATGATCCGGATGGCAACGGGGAAGCCTTCTTTCGCCCCCTCAATGAAGGCGTCGTAGGCGTTGATCCGCCGGTACAGCGCCAGTCCCACGAACGAAACAATGATGGTAAAGATGATGAAACTGCCGACGGCCGTGGAAGCGGTGTCGATCTGGTCGGGTGACAGGGACCGGAAGTACCAGATAATGCCCGTCACCATCAGGGCCAGCCCCGCCAGGTACGCCAGCACCACCGGGTGGAACAGGTTGATCCGCTGAATGATGGAGACGGATACGATGCCTGTGAGCAACCCGCAGCACGTAGCCAGCAGGATGGGCACGAACACGTCGGCGGGACTCGCCGCACCCTGCTGCGCCCGGATTGCCATAATGCTGACGGGAATCAGCGTGAGGCCCGCCGTATTGAGCACCAGAAACATGATCTGGGCGTTGGAAGCGGTATCCTTGTCGGGGTTCAACTCCTGCAGGCCCTGCATCGCCTTGAGGCCCAGCGGCGTGGCGGCGTTGTCGAGACCCAGGGCATTGGCCGAAAAGTTCATTAGCATGGCCCCCATGGCCGGGTGATTGCGCGGCACTTCGGGAAAAAGCCGGCTGAAAAAGGGCGACACCAGGCGGGTAAGGATGCCAATGACGCCGGCCTTTTCGCCCACATTCATCAACCCCAGCCACAGGGTCATTACCCCGGTGAGGCCCAGCGAAATCTCAAACCCGTTTTTGGCCCCGTCGAACACCCCGGTAACCAGTTTGCCGAAAATTTCCGCGTCGCCCAGCACCAGCCATTTAAAGAGGGCTACGGCAAAGGCAACCAGGAAGAAAAAGATCCAGATATAATTGAGAACCATGAAAAAGGAGCAGGGGAATGAGTAGTAAGGTTCAGGTACTCAATTGAGGACCAGGGCGTTTTTGAAGTTGGTCGTTTGGCCGTCCAGGGGTATGATGAAGCCGTTGATGACCGCGTACCGGATGGTGCCGTCCCCGCCGGTCAGGAAAAACTCGGGAATCAGGTTGAGGGCCGGGGCCGTGGGGCACTGGCGGGCATTTTTCACCACGTTCACGGGAATGTCGCGCAACTGGAAGGGCGTTACGGGCCGCTTCACCCGCACGCCCGAGTAGCCTTCGCGCAGCAGGGCCATCGGGTCTTCTTTCCGCAGCGCCGTGATGTTCCGGAACGGGTCCTTGCGGATTTTGCCGCACTGGTAAAGCATCCCCCGGGCGTCGAACTCCTCGTAGCCGTAGTAGATGGACATGTCGCCCACCTCGTCAATCTGGCTGCGGTAGTAGAAGTCGGTGGCCCCCGGCGCGTTGATTTCGTAGCGGTTGATGCCGATGTCGGTGAGGTGCTGCACGTTGCCTTCCTTCACCAGCACGTTCCGCACCACCAGGTCGAACAGGTACTTCTCGTTTTCGGGAATGGCGTAGTAGTCCTCCTGGTTCTCCCGTTCGTAGGAAGCCCCGGCAATGGCGTGGAGGGCGTCGAGCAACGCCACGAAGTTGAGTTTGCGGATGAATTGCTTTTCGGTGTCGCCCGGGTGCCCGCCCGACTCCACCAGTACCACGCTGGTGCCCCACTTCTGGATGTTGTCGCCGAAAGCCCGCGGTTCGTGGCTGTCGGAGTATTTGCCCACCTGCCCGGGAATGTACGCCTGCAACGCCCGGTTCATGCCCACGATGAGTTTCATGGCGTTGCCGCGCACCGCATTCACCGACTTGGCGTGGTCGTAGGGTGGGGCCAGGAAGGAAATGGTGGCGGGCTTGGCCGTGTTGCCGGCCGTGTACCGGTGGTTCTGGTCGTGCAGGTTAAAGCCGAACTGCGGTTGCAGGCTGTCGCGCAGCCTTTTGAGAATCCGCGATTCGGGGGATTGCAGTTTGACGGCGTCGCGGTTGAGGTCAATTTCCAGGGCGTTGCGGCGCTGGAACCGTTCGGCGCCGTCGGGGTTGAGCATGGGCACGAAATGCACCGTGAGTTTCTCCAGGATGGCCCGCCGCACGGGGTCCAGTTCGTCGGAGGTCCGCAGGAAATTGAACATGTCGAGCATGGCCATGGTGGCCGTAGACTCGTCGCCGTGCATCTGTGACCAGAGCATGACTTTTACGGGGCCACCCCCCGCCGAAACCAGGTGAATGGAGCGGCCTTCCGCCGAAGTGCCGGCCGGCGAAACCCGGAAGCGGGCATCCTTACCGAGGCTGTCGAGGAGAGGGACCAGGTCGCGGTGTTTGAAGCGGCGGTGGGTAATGCGCCCTTCCCGGTACCGGTCGTGATGCGTAAACAAAGCGGGATGCACAGGGTTGGAAGAAGGGCCTGCCTGCTGACCAGTATCCGCTTCGCGCGCACGACTCAACTCGCACGCCGTCAGCCCAAGCAGCAGGATGAATTTCAGGTAATTCATCCTCCAAGTTATAAAACTTTCCGGCGGCCGGGAAGCGAGGTAACCGGGAACGTAAGAAAAACCGCAAAATTTCGGCCCCAAAGCGCAAATGCAGGCAGGGGCAAACGATTTTCACCCCTGCCTGCACCAGGCGCTACCCTTATAAACGTGCCGATTTCTTAACCAGCACTTCCTGTTGCCGGCCGTCGTGGCCGTACACGTCGTCGCGGAAGTTCACGCGGCCTTTTTCATCGGTGAAAGCCGTCAGGTACACCAGGAACACGGGCAGTTTGCGCGGCAGCTTCACGTTTTCGGGCTTGTCCTGCTGCATGGCCTCCGTAATGGATTCCTCGTTCCACTTGTTGCTGTCGCGCAGCAGGTACTCGGCCAGTTCCCTGGGCTTTTCCACCCGCACGCACCCGTGGCTGAAGGCCCGTTCGCTGCGTTTGAACAGGTGGTCGGCCGGCGTATCGTGCAGGTAAATGTCCATTTTGTTGGGGAACATGAACTTCACCGCCCCCAGGGCGTTGCCGGTGCCCGGCCCCTGCACCACGCGGTAGCTGAAGTTGTCTTCCGACAGCGAATCCCAGTCAATGGCGTGCGGGTCGAGGGCCATCGTGTCGCGGGCATCCCAGGAATCGTACACCTGGTAGTTGTTGGTGAGCAGGTAGTCGGGGTTGCGCTGCACGATGGGCAGGATTTCCTTGGTGGCAATGCTGCGGGGCACCGTCCAGTCGGGGCTGAACACGATGTATTCCATCGTGTCGCGGAAGATCGGCGTCGAGTTGAATTCTTTGCCCACCACCACGCGCATCCTCAGGTCTTCGCGGTTGTTCTTGACGATCTTGAGGTCATAGGCCGGCACGTTCACCATCAGGTACTCCTTGCCCAGGTCCTCAGGCAGCCACCGCAGCCGTTCCAGGTTGAGGCTGATCTGCGCAATGCGCCGGGCGACCGGCACGTTCAACGCCTGGAGGGTGGCGTCGTCCACCTTCCCGCTGGGCGTGAGCCCGTGCCGCTCCTGGAAGCCCTTTACGGCCTGCACCAGCGCGTCGTCGAAAAGGGTTGAGTCGGCCCGGTTGCCGTCCGGCAGGTCACCCGACAAGGTTAGGCGTTTGCGCAGGGTCGCCACGGCCGCCCCCGACTTGCCGGGACGGTACTGCTGACTGGCTTCGACCTCCGGCCAGCCGCCCTCCCGCTGCACCTGGTGGTGCCGGGCCAGTTGTTCGCGCAGTTGTCGGTAGTCGTCGCGGCGCGGCAGCAGGTCGAGCAGCGCCTTGTTGACGTTCCGGCTTTTGAGGGCCTTCTCCAGGTTCTTGGCCAGGTCGGCGTTCCGCTGCGGGTTGATCATCCAGGTCTCGTCCACCTTGTTGGGGTTGATGCGCCCGGTGGCCAGGTGCGACGCGTACATCAGGTAGGAGGCCGTCAGCTGAAAGTCCAGTTGCACGAGGCGGAGCAGGTCGGGCCTTTTGTACTTGATCTTGATCAGGCTCCGCTTGAACACGCTGTCACGCATCTGCTTCAGTTCCTTCACGTTGTAATCGTCCGGCTGGAGCCCTTCGAGGGAAGCGCCTTGCAGGGCGGCAAACAGCGAATCGGCCAGCGGCAGGGGCTTTTTCAGGGTGCTCCAGGCCAGGCGGTAGTCGCGGTCGGTATAGAACTTGGCGAATTGGCGGTGCAGGTCGCGCCGCTTGAAATCATCGCGGAAGTACGCCTCCACCTGCAAGGTGTCCAGCACCGACTGCATCACGAGGGTTGATTCTTCGGAACGCTTGTTCTGGAACGTAGCGTTGCGGTAAGCAAAAAAGGCCAGCAGTCCGATCACCAGCACGAGGCTGCCCGAAATCAAAATCACCCGGTTTTTAGGATTGCGCCAAAAAGAAGTTATGTCTATATGTTTGTTCATCGTTTGTTTCTCGTTTTCTTACACCAACTGTTGGTTGCTTCTCTGTATACGTAAAGGACCGACATGCCGTTTACCCCCCTATCAGAACCCATCCGGGGGCCGGTATGGTTCGCCGCGACGGCCTTTATCTTACGCGCAGCATTGTCCCGCGGACCATTGTCGAAAAGAACCGGTCTTTCATCGAAAGAATAGCACTTAGGTCCTTGGAATTCATACATTTAACCTACTCCCTAACTGAGCCGCCATCATGGATATCTACCCCCACATGCTGAAGTCTGCCTGCGAATCCTGGTTCAAAACCCATTACACCGGGATGTACCAAACTTCTTTCCGGATCGAGCACAACCCGCAAACGCCCTCCCGCCCGGCCAACGCGGCGGAAGAACAACCCGAACTGGAACTGAAAGTGCCGGCCGGCCCGTGGTCGCGGGTGTACGTGTGGTTCAAGTCACCGGGCGTGGTGCTGTCGCCGGCGGAGCGGGAAAGCATGAACGGCTTGCGCAACCAGGGTTGCCGGGTCGCCATCGTCCGGCACCTGGAAGACTTCAAGACCCTCGTCACCACGCTGATCCATCCCACCCGCCAGGTGCTGTAGTACAGACAGTAGACGTGAAATGTGAGACAAGAGCCATCACACAGAAGCCCGGCGCGTTTCGACACGCCGGGCTTCTGCTCAATACCTAATACTCAATTCTCAATTCTGTTTCTCAGCCAATCGCATTTCTCAAATCATCAATCAGGTCCTCCACGTCTTCAATGCCCACGCTGAGGCGGATCAGGGTGTCCTTCAGGCCGGCTTTCTCCCGCTCCTCCTTGGGAATGCTGGCGTGCGTCATGGTGGCCGGGTGGGTGCAGAGCGACTCCACGCCGCCGAGTGATTCGG
>CADCTQ010000061.1 GCA_902805615.1 uncultured Cytophagales bacterium | reverse complement strand
TCGGCACGCAGTTGGTGCTGCTGTTCGTGGGCGTCCGGATTCTGTTCTAGGCGACTTTCGCCAGGAATACCCGCCGGGCAAACGCCTCGATGCGCACGTACAGGGTGCGGGTGGCCCCATCCATGAAGTCTTTATGTTCCTGCGGGAAATTTTCGGCCGTCTTCAGGTAAGCCAGCAGTTTTTCGACGTTGGCGTTGACGATGGGCTTTTTCTCGTCGTCATGCTCGGGAAAGGAGTAGGCCCGCAAGTGGCCGGCCTCGTTTTCGAGCTGGTAGATCATTTTGGAGGGATCAATAAACTCATCGTAAGCCGGTTTGCTCGGAGAAACCTGGTACCAGATCGGGTGTACAGCGGTATGCCACATAGTAGGAGTGATTCCCGGATAATTTCCCATAAATTTCCCAGTTTATCAAACAAACCGCACCCGGCTTTATTTTTAGTCGCGTTTGGTTACAGGGGTGGGTAATGGGGAATGAGGGGATTGGCTTTTGGGCAGGAGCAGGCAGTGATGATTGGAAGCGTCTCCCTGCTCAGGCAGTTTGGGTAAAAAGGTCGCTTACCGCCTCAGCATCCACCTTGATGTACAATACGCCCCCTCCGGCCACCAGCGCCTGGTGCCACTCCGGGGCATTTTGCGGGATGTTCAGTTGGTCCAACAGCTTTTCGGCATTCGCACTTTTGACAAGGTCCCTTTTTTCGCTTTCCAGCGTGGGAAAAGGGTATATTTTCAACCCGTCCTCCTCCTTTTCGATCATCACAATCACCTTTGAGCCGTCCAGGAACTCGGCCAGGGGCGGCTCTTGGTTCGTAAGCTGATAAGCGATGGGAGCGGTGTATGCCTGCCACATGGTAAAGTCACGGGTTGTTTGGTTATGCTGCGAGAATACTTTAAACGTGAATGAGCCGCAACAAAGTTTGTTTCCGTGAATGCAATTACAAAAAAGACTGCATCACGCCCAACCGGAACGATGTTTTTGCAAGATAACTTTACGCTGCTGCCGGGCCAATAAATGGGTCGGAAAACAGTTTTGCATACATGAACGAAACAGTTAAAATATTGGAACGGGGCAGCGCTTTGTGCTTGCTGCTATTTTTTTGTTTTAATACTTCATTGTTTGCGCAACGCGGCGATACCCCCATCAGCCGTCCCAAGTACCGTTTCCCGGAAAAGATAGGGCTCACGGCAGGCGTTGGCATCAATGTGTTGGACCTGAAAGGGCTGAATCAGCGACTGGGGGCGTTGCAGATCGGAAAGGTGGATGATTTTTTAGCCGCTCGGTCCCTGGAACTGTACACTGGCAACGACGATGTAGCTTTCACGCTTGATGTTACTGTCGGCACCGCTCTTGAAAACACCCTGGTCAGCCCGGACAGTACGTCATTGGGTTTTGGCAGCTTTTCTTTGGGGATGCGGATATACAAATCGCTGATGCGGAGCAAGCGGATCACCCTATTGTCCGTGCTTGGATTCAGATACACTGACCTTTGGTTTGATTACTCGGTAGACACCGGTTTTCCGGCTGGTTTCAATACCGTCCTCAGTAACCCCATCCATGCAAACAGCGTGCGGTTGAGAAATACCGGTAACGTTTGCGTACCGCTCGGGGGAAGGCTCCAATACCTGCTCGGCAAACAACCCAACCGGAAAGGGAGGGAATACCTGATCGGCATTGACACCGGTTATGTACTCAGTGTCGTTCACGGCAATTGGCGGAGGGCGGGCAGCGGCGGTACCGTCCAGGACATGCCGGAAACCGAGCCTGGAAATTTTTACTTCTACCTGACTTTTTCGGGATTTCTCAAACGCTGCCCCTGAGGGTAGTGCACAACTTAGGGGGCTACCTGAATTTCAAAAACCTGATTTAATGCGGAACCTGGGTTGTTCTAAACGCGGGGCAGCAACCTGTTTTTAGCACTACCCTAAAAAGATGAATTTATCAATTCGGCTGAAAGTTTACCAACTATACCGGATTGCTTTGCCGCCGCAACCCTTTTCGTTTGGCCGGATCAAAACCTCGCCCCGACCACCACGTCCCGCCTGTACTGGCGGACCTTGCCCTGCATGTCGAACAGGCTGATGTGAACGATGTAGCGGCCCGTGCGCACTTTGGCGCCGCGGTCGTCGGTGCCGTCCCAGGTGTAGAAGCCCTCCGTCCCGAGCAGCTCGTTGCGCACCCACTTCTTCACCTCGCGGCCCGCAGCGTCAAAAATGGTGACGGTGGCAACGTTGCCTTGGCCGGGGAAGTGGTATTGCAGCGTCGTGAAGTCGTTCAGGCCATCCTCGTCGGGGGTGAACACGGCGGGCTGGAGTTGGAAGGCATCCGCCGCCGGTTCGCCTGCCAGCCACTGCGAATTGCGGTAGCCCGGCGTGGCGTAGCCTTCCGTACCGGCCGCCGAATGCCAGTTCTGGCGGGTGTTGCCCGGGGCCGACGGGCTGATGCGTTCCAGCGACACGCCCTCCTGCCGGTCCACCAGTGCGAAATGGAAGCCGTCGCTGTAATCGAACTGGTCCACCAGGTGGCCCCGGTTGTTACGGAGGACCACGCTGCCGGCCTCGTCGGGGTACGACGGCAGGGCGGGCAGCAGCACGAACGTCGAATCTTTCGCCTTCGGGTACTGGTCTTTCAGGATTTGCCCGTTCGTGGTCAGCACGGCGTAGTGGCGGGGCGGCAGCACGCGGTAGGCAGCGGCAATCTTTTTCCCATCCCCGGGCTGGCCCGCCAGGATCGAAGCCAGTTGCCAGTCTTGCAGGTTCACGTACTTGTCCGAACGGTTGTAGAGTTCCACGAAGTCCACGCCGCCGCTGCGGGGGTTGAACAGCACTTCGTTGAGCACCACGTCGCCCGAGTCGCCCGGCTCGGGCAGCGCAAATTGGGCCGTGAAGGCGCCCCCGTTGATGTTGCCGGCGCAGTCCCGGGCGTCGCCCACGGTAAGCGTGTACACAGTGCGCGGCACCAGGTCGGCGGCCAGGGTCAGTCCCACCGCATCGTAGGGCGGCCCGGCCGGTACGGCACCCGCTACCACGGCGCCGCCATCGAGCCGGTAGCGGCCGGACTGGGCCATGGCGAGGCTGTCTATGCGTTCGGTGAACCGGACGCGGAGGTGACGGGCATCGGCTACTTCCACCGTCATGCCCTGTGGCGGTGTCAGGTCGGGCCGGGAAGCCGCAGCAGCGTTGGGGCGGCCCGGGGTGCCCCCGGCTGCGTCCACCGAGGCGGTCCAATTACCCGTGCCGGCGCAGGGGTTCTGCGGATCAATCATTTCCAGCGACCAGCCGCCCTCGGCTTTCCGGCCGTCCCCGTACCACGCGGTGCGGTATTCAACCCAGCAGAGGGTTTGGCCGGCGGCGTTGCGCAGCAGGAGCGGTTCGCCGGTGTTGTTGAGGGAAAAGCCCGGCAGGGAAATTACGCGGCCGTACGGCCGGTAGAGGTCCGCCCCGGCAGCGGCGCAAAGGATGAGGTACTCGCCGGGGAGGATGGTTTCATCGGGCAGGGAGGCGGTACTGGTGCCGTCCGTAAAGGTGACGCCGGCCAGGGAAAGGACGGTGCTGGTGGGATTGTAGAGTTCCACGAATTCCGCTCTGGGCAGGCCCACCGCCGGCTCCTCGTCCGCCAGGATTTCCGTGAGGAGCAGTTGGTGGTACTGCGGCCGGAGGCCAATCCCGGTTTTAAAAGCAGCCTTTGGCAAGGGATTTCCCGCGCAGTCGGCCAGGCCGTCCACCGCCAGCAGGTACACCGTGCCCGGCGTCATCGGCGTGCCAAACGCCAGGCGTACGGCCGTATACGCCCCTCCCGCCCACGCAACGCCCACCGGCGCTTCCGCCGCCAGCCGGTACGTACCCGCTCCCAGGGAAACGCTGTCCATTGGCTCGCTGAACCCGAGTTCCAGGGTTTGGTTGTCAATGACTTTCACCTCCGTCACCCGCGGCGGCGTGGCGTCGGGGGCATTGCTGAAAACGGCGTTTGCCTCCCCGGGCGTACCCCCGGCCGGGTCCGCGGAGGCCCGCCAGTTGGTCCCGTTCGAACACCCGGTCAGGGGATTGACCTGTTCCAGCGACCAGCCGCCTTCTGCCTTCCGGTCGTCCTGGTACCACCCGTCGGTGTACGCCACCCGGTCCACGAGTTGCCCCGCGTGGTTGCGGAGGAGGAGTACGTCGCCGGCGTTGTTGAGGGAAGGCCAGGTGCTCAGCCCGATCACGGGGCCGTACGCTGCAAACTCAGGCGCAAAGGTGTTTTTGCACAGCACCACGTACCCGCCGGGCGGCACTGTGTAGTCCGGCAGGGTTACCGCCGTACCCACATCGGCCAGGGTGCAGCCTTTCAGGTTCACGGGCTGGTCCGTGGGGTTGTGCAGTTCCACGAACTCCGCCGCCGGCAAGTCCACGCGGGGCGACTCGTCGGCCAGCAGTTCGTTGATGACCAACGCCCGGTACGCCACGGGCGCCGTGTATTCAAAACGGGTGGTGCTGCCCGCCGGCAGGGCGTTGCCGTTGCGGTCCGTTACGCCCGATACGGTCAGCGTGTACGCGGCCGTTCGCAGGGGTTCGGCCAGTTGCAGCAGCACCCGGGCGGGGTCGGACGGGTCCACCGTGGCCGATTGCACGACGGCCCCGTGGTCCAACGCGTAGTGGGCCGCCTGCGCCGCCGTACCCGCTGCGACGGCCGTGCTGAAGGTCACCCGTACCGTTGCCGGCCCGGTGGCAGTGGCCCCTGCCAGGGAGATTGGCGCATCGCGGATGAGGAAGTCGTCGAAGAAGAAACTTTTGCGGCGGGTGGCCGGGAAGGTGCAGTACACGCCGAAGAACGCCGTCGTGGCAAACGTGTTGTCGGCGGCGCTCCCTTCGGCAGTGAAGTGGGTGCCGCCCGCATTGTCGGAGTAGAGCTGCCAGTGGCCGGCCGCGTCCCGGATGACTTTGACGCGCAGTTTGGGATTGGTGGCCGCCCGGCCCGCCCCGCCGTCAATGATCTTGGTGTGCGTACCGCCCTGCTGGCGGAACAGGTCCACGCCATCGGCCGTGCCGTTTTCGCCGATGCGCACGTAATAGCCGTCCAGGTTCCCTTCCAGGTTGGGGCGGTCACTCACCAGGTACACCCGCGCGTGGGCGCCGTTGGACGGGGCAAACGTGAGATTTACCCAGAACTGCCATTCCGTGCCCAGGCACTGCCCGTTG
>CADCTQ010000060.1:11305-20568 GCA_902805615.1 uncultured Cytophagales bacterium | reverse complement strand
CAGATGGTACAGGCCAAAACGGTAGTGACGGATGCCGACGGCAGGGCGGATACGGAGATGCCCGTCACCAGAGGCTTACGCACCGGGGTGTACATCATCCAGGCCCAGGCGCAGTCGGGCACTAAGCAGACGAAGCTGATCATCGAATAAAATATTGAGAATCAGCTTTTGCCATTACCATGCCCAACGACCAGCACGTCTTTTGCCGGCCGTTGGGCATACATTCGTTGCCCTGATTGCGCTTAGTATCCCTGTTTTAATTGTACTGCCTTAAAACGCACCCAAAGATGAACTTCACTTCTCCTCCGCTTTCAGGGGTAAAGCCAATTTGTCAATGATTAGCAGAGAGGCAACAGGGTCGAACTTTTAGAAAGCAAGCCCGTTACCTTACCTTTACTAAACAGAACTATTCAGCTCCAGTATTTTCGTGTTTAATTTCTCTCCTTATTTTTCCTGGCTCTCCGCCCTGATTGAGGATATTCGTGATCCGGTGTTGGCCATTGATACCGACTACAGAGTAATAGCGTTTAACGCAGCCCTTGGGGAGATAGGGTTAGCCCTTTTCGGTAAGCAAATCAACCTGGGAGAGGACATGCGGGTCCTTCTCTCCTACCCGCCTTCCGGGCGGGAGCTTGCCTTGGCGGAGTGGCGCCGGGCCCTTGCCGGAGAAACGTTCGCGCAACGGCGGGCGTTTACAAGCCAGGGAGGGGATTTGGAGGACTACGAACTCCGGTTCCGGCCACTCGCTGACCACGAAGGACGCATCATTGGGGCAGTTCAGTTGATTCGAATTATTGCCGGGTCAATCCACCCCGGGGAGCATAGCCGGGAGTTTGCTCATCTGGCTGACGCTGTACCGCAATTGGTGTGGACCTCCTCCCCCGGCGGGGACAATGAGTACGTAAACAGACAGTTTGTAGACTATACCGGCCTTTCCTTCGAGCAACTCATGGGGCAGGGCTGGCACCAGGTGATTCATTCCGAAGAATTACCCTTGGCGACCAAAGCCTGGCAGGAGGCCGTTCGTACGGGTGAGCATTACCAGATTTCCTACCGCTTCCGGCGCCACGACGGGCAGTACCGCTGGCACCTGGGCCGTAGTATACCCATGAGGGGCCCCCAGGGAACTATTACCCAATGGGTGGGTACGGCCACCGATGTGCACGAGCAGCACCTGGCCGGCCAGCAGCTACAAGCGTTGAATGAGGAGCTTTCGGCCGCCAACGAAGAGATCCGCTCCACGAGTGAAGAGCTTCTGATTAAGAATGAGGAACTGCGCCTCTCCAACCAGCAACTCGAACTCACGTTCCAGAACGCTCCTTCGGCCATTTACCTGTTCGACCCGGACGGACGGATTCAATACCTCAACGAAAAGGGAGCCCGGCTCATGGGCTACGGGACGGGCGTGGAACTACTGGCCGAAAAAGACCTGTTCCGGCTCTGGGAAAGGGTAGACCAAACCTACCAGGTGCTTAACGAGCAGGGGCAGCCTTTGGCCGTGGACCAAAGTGCTACTGCCATTAGCCTCAGGACGGGTGAGGCGGCAGAAGTAACGGCTCAGTTTGTCCACCGGCAAACCGGCTCCTCCTTCTGGATTCTCTCCAAAGCGGCTCCCGTGTACGATCACAAGGGCAGCCTGCACCAGGTGCTCAATACCGCCACCGACATCACCCTGCATAAAACCGTGGAGCAGGTGCTCAGGGTAAATACCGAACGGTACGCCACCATTGTCGAGGCTTCGCACCTGGGCCTGTGGGATCTGGACGTCCTCGAGGGACGCATCGTCGTAAGTGGGCGCATGGCGGAAATATTTGGCGTAGGGGCCAACGACCAGATGACCAATGAACTTTTCCTTGCCGCCCTCCACCCCGAGGACCGGGCCGAACAAGAAGCCTTGTTTCGGGCAATTCTGGCCGGACGGGCCGAGCCGTCCTTCACCACCGAGCATCGCATCATCCAGCACAACACGGGGGCAGTTCGTTGGGTAAAGGCCGTGGGCAAAGCGTTCTTTAACGAGGCGGGAACCCTCTACCGTACGGTAGGAACCATGGCCGATATCACCGGGCAGAAAAGCGCCGAGCTACAGGTGAAAGCCCTGCAGGAGCAACTGGAAGCCATTTTGGAAAACGTCGCTTCCCCGGTGTATTTGCATGATGGACAAGGCTCGGTGCTTTTTGTCAACCGGACGGGACTGGAAGACGTGCAATCGGTACTGGGGCAACGCTTTCGTGCCGAAGACGATCTCTCCACCCTGTTGCGGAAAAGCACGGACGAAACTGTGTTTTACGGGGAAGACGGGCGTATCCTCCTTCCGGAAGAATCTGCCCTGATGCAGGCTTTGCGTACGGGTCAGCCCGCCGAACTAGTTTATAAGCGCGTTCAGCACAGCACGGGCACCCATCAGTGGTTTATCAATCGAGTAAAGCCTTTACATAACGATGCGGGAGAGGTACGCTTGTTTGTTGCTACGCACACCGACATTACGCAGCAGAAGCAAATCAATGAGCAATTGGCCGAGAAAAACCGCCAGCTGACTACCTTGAATACGGACCTGGATAACTTCATCTACACGGCCTCCCACGACTTGAAATCCCCCATTGCCAACCTGGAAGGGTTGCTCACCCTGTTGAGCCCCAAACTGGAGGGCAAAACCGACCTGACCGAACAAAAGATGCTGCTGCTGATGGGGCAGGCCGTGGGGCGCCTCAAGCAGACCATTGTTGACCTGGCCGAGATTGCCAAAGTACAGAAGCAGACCGACGAGCCGTCCGAGCAGGTCCGCTTCGAGCAGGTGCTGGAGCAAGTTACGCTTGACCTGGAAGCGGAAATAAGAGCGGCTAACGCGATACTGACGCCCCGGCTGGAGGTAGCAACCATTCATTACCCGGCCGGCAACCTGCGAAGCACGCTCTACAATTTGATCAGTAATGCCGTCAAATACCGCTCACCGGAGCGGGAGCCCCGCGTGGTAGTACATACCTACGCGCAAGCCGGCTACACGGTGCTCTCGGTAGCCGACAACGGTCTGGGCATCCCTGCCCATCAGCAGCATAAGTTGTTTACGCTCTTCAAACGGCTACACACGCACGTGGCCGGTACGGGCATCGGGCTCTACATCGTCAAGCGGATCGTGGAAAACTACGGGGGTCACATCCAGGTAGAAAGCCAGCAGGACCAGGGTACTACTTTTAAGGTTTACTTCAAACAAGCTCCCTAGTAGGTACCCTGCCCGGGAGGCGTGCACCGCCCAAAGTGGTAAGCAGTTGGGGCCGATCAATTGGCTTTATTTTCCTATTTTCATTCAATGAATACTGCTACTATCAGATTTCGCAAGGTGTTGCTGGTCGACGACAATCCAATCGATCTTTTCATCAACAGCCTGGTACTGGAGAATGAGCAGCTTGCCGCTCACATTGACTCAGCCGCTGATGGGCAGGAAGCCCTCGAATACATTGAACATACTGGACAGGCGAGTCAGTGCCCGGACCTGATTTTGCTCGATATCAACATGCCTCGAATGAACGGCTTCGAATTTCTGGACCACTACGCCAACACGGCTTGCCATGCTGCTTCGGCTACCCTTATTGTCGTGTTGACTACCTCTTCTCACACCCAGGACAAACAGCGCGCCGGTACGTACGGGCAGGTGAAGGCGTATTTGGACAAGCCCTTAACGGCTGAGAAGTTGTTAAAGGTGATTGGACCAATCTCGTAGTGACTTTTCCCCTAGTCTACCCGGAGATTTTGTATTTGAGCTTGTAGAAGGTCCGTTTTCTCGGAAAGGTAATGCAGAAATGAACCCTTTTTTGAGACACTTACCGCCCTGAAACAGCAAGAGGGTAAGACTTCTCCTACCCTCTCGGTCCTGTCTCACGCTACCAACGTTATTTGTGACGGTTTTTAACCCAAAATTGGTCTTACCTTTTCGTACTTTTATTGGGGGAAGACCACTCAACGGGTGCCTTGAATTTACTGAAGGAATCCATAGCACAAGGGGGAAATCGTTTATCTTTACCAGCACTACCAGCACTTTTGGCGATATGCTGACGCCAGACAAGAATGCACCCGCATCCGACTTCTCATTGTCCGTTACAATCTCTCTATATCAGTTTGATCTTGACCACTACTTCTGATCAATTCTTAGTTCTGTTTCTGTCTTTTTTTAACATAATAGGATGCCGGATTTTAAAAAACAATTACTCGGTGTATTAAACGAAATCAAAGGAAGCGGTTCTTTTGTGAGTACGGGCAGCAGCGGCTTCCTTTTTCCCGGTCTGGAGATTCAGGGAGTTGGTGAAATCGGTTTCCCTGTCAATCCTCTGGAAATAAAGGCGATGATAAAAACCGCCCGTAAAGCTCCTTTTGGTAAGGGCAGCAAGACAGTGCTTGACACAAACGTGAGGAGTGCCTGGGAAATTGATGCGGGCCAGATCACCTTTCGCAACAGCGATTGGAATAAATTCACCGAAAACCTGATCGAACATTCGGTTAAGCCGGGCCTGGGCATTGGGGAACATACCGTGTCGGCCAGTTTTTACAAATTACTGATCTACGAAGAAGGCGATTTCTTTTTAGCGCATAAAGATTCTGAAAAAGAAAAAGGGATGTTTGGTACGCTGATCATTGGCCTGCCTTCCAGACATAGCGGAGGGGAATTAACTGTAAAATTTGACGGAAGAACAGAGACGATAGATTTTTCTGAAGCCGCAAACCAATACCAGATACCATTTGCGGCCTTTTATGCCGACTGTGAACACGAAATCACACCCATTACCTCCGGATACCGGGTATGCCTGGTGTATAACCTGGTACAAAAGAAGGGCAGGGAAAAAATACAGATTCATCAGTTGGGCGGCTATGCCGACAGGCTGGCGGCTATTCTGAAAACCTGTGAAGAAGACCGGGATATTCCGAAAATTGTACTGCTGGGGCATCAATATACCCCTTCAAATTTTACCATGGAAACGCTCAAGCTCAATGACCGCCCTAAAGCCGAAGCGCTCCTGCTGGCTGCGCAAAAAGCAGGGTTTTACGCCAAATTGGGCTTGGTTACGTCCTGGCAATCCGGCGAGCTGGAGATAGATTACCGCAAGGGTTCATCCTCATCACGAAACAGAAAACGGTATGATGATGATTATGATGATGACTCCGATCTGGAAGAAAATGGTACGATGGGAGAAATATACGATGAGGGCATAGAGATAGAACATTGGATGCCCGAAGGTATACCGGCCCTGAGAAATATCAGTTTTGCCGAAGAAGACCTCATTTCGGCAGTCAGATTAAATGAGGGAGAGCCTGCTGAGAAGCAAGCGGAAGGCTACACCGGCAACGCCGGTATGGAAATGCAATATTGGTATCATTATGGGGCGGTTTTTTTGTGGCCTAAGAAATACCAGTATGACATGCTGGCCGGTCTGAGTCCGGAAAATAAACTGGAATGGATAGCTTATTATAATACACATTGGCATGCGGTTGAACCAGCCGAAAAAGCATTGGTCAAAAGATTGGCTGAAGAAGGTTTAGACGAAAATAACCCGGGAAAACATCTGGATTATAGCCCGCTGGCCGATTGGTTGATCAACCTGAACGATGAAAAGTACCTCAGTGAAGAAGGCGCCGTTTTTCTGATGAATTATTTCGGGCGGATTTCCATTGAACACTGGAAAAAATTGCTTGCAACCTATCCGGTTGGCTGCTTTGAAAAAATATGCAGCGCTGCCGGAAAGAAAGGGCAGTCATCCACCGTTCAGCATCTCCTTGCCCTTTTAAACGAGTTGTCGGATACCGGCAAATACAAGGCGTTTGTAATGAAGCAAACGGATCAAATCCCCCAATACCTGCATGCTTTACGGCTTTCTGACAAAGCAGAACATGCCATGTCAAAAGATATTTTGCAAAACGTGCTTAAACTGAGCAAGCTCAAGGCCGGGGATGATGTATGGCACAAGGTTACCACGGAAGCTTTCACCAAAGTAGCAACCAGAAAATATGTGAATGATGTTCTGGTGGGAGTAGTACTGGAATGGAATAAAGAATCGGCCCTGGCTACCCGGATCATCGCCGTTTGCCAACAAGACCTGGCCGTCCGGGTCAATAACAAACCCCAGCCCCCGGCTGACTGGTCAAGGCCATTGCCCCAATCTTCCGGCAGGTATAAAAAAGTATGGGCTCTTTTAGCCGATTTTTTACAGTCGCCTGTACAACAGGTTTTTGATTATCGAAAACCTCAGGCTGAGCGGAGCGAAATGGAAAGCGCAATTCAAAATGTAACCATTGATCTGAGGACCGAGACAATCAGGAAAGGGTCGCCCCATACGCTCAGGCTCATTAAAACCCGGGACACTTATGAAAGGGACCTGGCCGAATGGGAAACAGATGTTATGTTATTGAAAAAGGTGAACGATTTCCAACGGCATGTTAATGAATAGTTTCTGTACCGCCCGGGAAGTTCTTTTTCAATGTATTGATTCCTTTTTAGGCGTATGCTCAGTAGGCTTCCTTTCCTAATCAGGAACCAATCACTCAACGATCGGCAGAAAGAGGCATTGCTTTGGCTTAAGCAGAATCAGCAAATGAAAAATGCGGATTATGTGCAGCTCTTTTCGGTTACCGGCCGTACGGCTCTGCGTGATCTGGATGAGCTGGTAAGCAAGGGTTTTCTGTTGCGCCAAGGCCAGAAACGCGCTACTGCTTACCGGCTCAACCCTTCCCCTCCCCTTGCCTGAATCGCTACTGTCTTTTATCTGCCGATTGGATATATGTCTGATATATGTCCGATACGTCCGATAAAGCTCCATTTATTCCTCAACCCGGCATCTACTCTTGGTACTTCTGTCTACTCTATTTGAGTCAGTAAAACTGCATGGTTTCATACTGGTGGTGTCGGAGCGGCCGCAGCGCGAAGATGAACTACACATGCTGCGGCGAGAGAAGTTGTTCCATAGTATACAGGAAGTGAAACGCCCCTGTCTGTTTTTGACCAATCCAGGAAAGTACCTTCCAGTCAATAGCGTGTTTGTGCTGGCAGATAATAAGTGGAGCTTTCCATTGCAGAAGATCACCCTTTTCTGATACGCTTCACGGCCGAAAACAGCAAGAGGGCGGGACTGCTCCCACCCCCTCAATAATGTCTCAGGCTATGAACGTTTCTCATTACGGTTTTTGGTTGACAGAATGTAATCTTCTCTCACCTTCATTCTCAGCAGGAGCTGCACCTACCCTTTTGCCTGCTTTTGATATTGAGCAGTTGCTCCACTAGACATTGTCCTGCTTGCTCCCAATAGAGACCTTTGTAAGCAGTTAAACGGCCGGGGATTGCGCCGGTGCTGCCCGGTGATGCTACCTACGGCTACTTAAAACCTATGACTATGCAAATATTATTCGTCTGTACGGGCAACTACTACCGGAGTCGTTTTGCCGAGCTGTTGTTTAACCACTTAGCTACTGGGCAGCATCTTTTGGTAAGGGCATTCTCCCGGGGATTACAAGTGGGTAAGTCCCACAATCCGGGCAAGCTTTCGCCCCATACCTTATCGTACTTGTCGGGCAAAGGCATTTCCCTCATCGAGCCGCTTGCCGAGCCGATGCCATTATCCGAGCAGGATCTCCAGCAAGCCACCCTGGTTATTGTCCTCGATGAGACGGAGCATCGCCCCATGCTGCAAGCGTACTTTCCCCACTGGGAAGACAAAGTAACCTACTGGCAGTTTGAAGACGATTACCTGCGCTCCCCTCAGCACGTGCTTCCCGCTTTGGAGCGGCAGGTGATTGAACTGGTAACCTTTTTGTCAAGATAGTCCTACTACTTCCTCATTTTTATGGTAAGCAGTCTAAGAACCCTCTTCGCCTATCCGGCTGCCCTGGCAGTAGCCGCTGCCTTTGCCGTCAACAGCTGCTTGTTCGGTCTTTGGGCTAGTCGTATTCCCGAGGTGCAGCATAAGCTGGCTTTGAGTGAAGGAGAACTGGGCCTTGCCCTGCTAGGCATGCCGCTAGGGGCAGTAGCCCTCATGCCGCTGATGGGATGGGTGACCGAAAAAATAGGGGCCGGAAAAGCACTGCTGCTGGCTACCATCGCCTACAGCATCGCCATCAGTTTGCCTCCTTGGGCAAATAGTCTTTACGGACTACTTGCCACCCTGGTACTGGTTGGCCTTAGCAACGGGGCCATGGACATTGCCATGAACGTAGCCGGTACGGCCGTTGAAAAACAGTACCGCGTATCGATTCTATCGACTTGTCATAGCTTTTTCAGCTTTGGGGGCATGGTGGGGGCTCTGATGGGTAGTATGACGGCAGGTCTCTCGTTTGGCGTGGAAGGGTTGTTGTTGATCGGTGGCGTGCTGGGGCTGATTTTTGCCCTTTTAGTCCGCGGGTTCTTTACCGGCATTACCCACTGGAAGTCTACCGCTGCCGTTTATGCTTGGCCCTCAAAGGGCTTATTGCTGCTGGCTTTGATTGGGTTTTGTCTGATGCTGGGAGAAGGGGCCATGGCCGACTGGAGTGCAGTATATCTACGAAAAGTCACTCATGCTTCCCCCTCGGTAGCGGGCCTGGGTTACGCCGGTTTCTCGCTGGCGATGGGGATCGGGCGCCTCTATGGAAGCGAAGTGTCTGCTCGCTTGTCTACCAGAACCATCCTGATTTGGGGTAGTTTGGTAGCGGCTGGTGGGCTCGTCCTGGCGCTGCTGGCAGGAGAACCACTGCTGGCAGTAGCCGGCTTTTCGCTGGCTGGCTTAGGCTACGCTTGTCTGGTACCCATACTCTATAGTGCGGCCGTTGCCTTGCCCGGGCTGGTACCTGGCAGCAGTATAGCCGCTATTGCCGGGGCCGGTTATGCTGGCTTTTTGCTGGGACCTGCTTTGATTGGCCTTGTTGCCCAGGCTACCAGCCTTCAGGGAGGCCTTTCCTTAGTAGCCTTACTAGCCGTACTGGCAGCGCTGAGTGCAGTTAAGGTTCATGGAAGTTGAATCAATAATTGACCGTTTTTCGTGTCCTCTCCTACCCTTTTGCCAATTGCAGTTTATGTACTTGGAGGAGTATCAGAAACCCGTTACAGAAATCAAAGTAACAAAAACCTCTCTACGCACCGTTTTTCGTTACAGTTCTGATACAGTTCAGTTAGTCATTTCATTCTATTCCATCCTTTTCTTCCCTAACTATAGCTGTTGCCATCGAGACCGATGAATATTGCTGGAGTATTGTTTAAACAATCACTGGAAAAAGCACTGTTGTTGAACACACTTCAAAACAATGAATATAGT
>CADCTQ010000060.1:0-11295 GCA_902805615.1 uncultured Cytophagales bacterium | reverse complement strand
TTTCAACTATCCCATGCTTTTAGCATTTCACTCTTTACTACGTTGTCAGTAATCTTGACGTACTTCATCATCGTCTTGATGTCCTTGTGGCCAGTGATCTTCATAATCACTTCGGGACGGATGCCCCTCTCCAGACTTTGGGTAATGAAGGTCCGGCGGGCAGTGTGCGTAGTAATCAGCGTGTATTTGGGAACTGCCTTTTCGGTACGCTTGCCGCCCGAAATCTTAACCTGTTGGATGGGTTCGTCAATTCCGCATACCTGGCCCAATTCCTTTAAGTACTTGTTCATCTTCACGCTGGAAATGGCTTTGGGGATGGAACCCTCGTATTTGGTGAGTATTTGCCGGGCGTAACTCGTCAACGGCACCAGCAGGCGGTCGCCGGTTTTGATGGTGGTAAAGTCAATGTAGTCATTCTTAATGTTCTCCAGCTTCAAATTGCACAGGTCCGAGTACCGCAGGCCGGTGGCACACTCAAAGACGAACAGGTCCCGAACCCGTTCCAGCTTTTTCTTCTTCGACAGGTCGAAGCCAAAGATCAAATCCAGTTCCTTGCGGGTGAGGTAGATAATGCTTACGGCGGCTTTCGGCTTTTTGAACTTGCGGTGGTGCAGCGTGGCATTATACCCTTTATCCGTTGCCCAGTTCAGAAAAGCTTTCAAGTTCTTGATGTACTTGCCGACGGTGTTATTGCCAAAATTCTTGTCTTTGATCAGGTAATGGAGAAACTTCTCGTTGAAGGCCGTATCCAGCCGCTCGAAGCTGATCTTGTACTTCTTGGCTTCCTGGAAGTTTCTCAGGTGGCTTATGGTGGTGCGGTGCTGAATAATGGTCGATTTAGCCTTCTGGGCGTCGGTCTCCACCAGGAACTGTTCATACAAGGTAAAAAAGTCCAGTTGGACCGGCTCTGTCGCCGCACCTTCTTGCCCCGCGCCTTCCTGGGTAGCGGCCAGCTTTTCCTTCACGTACTCAACCGTCGGATCAATCTTCTGTTGCTTGGCTACCCGGGCAATCACGTTCACCTCCTCGACTTTGCTTTCCAGCGTGTCGTTCAGTGACGTAAACCCCCGGTATGCCTTCTTTACCTTCTGGTTCTTGGCATCCCAGAGTTCGGGCGCAATCTTCTCGCTGGTGCTGATGAGGAAGGATTTTTCGTTGTGGGTATAGCGGATGTAAATCACGCACTTGCCATCGGAGTTGATCTTGTTCTCCCGGATCAGGAGTTTGGTAGTTGCCATTTCGTTGCTCGTATTACTGTACCCAAATATACACAGGTCAAGTGAAATGGTATAAAATAGTATCAGAGCGGCGCAGAGCAGGCGCCAAGAGTGCCCTAAACAATAAAATAAGGGCACATTTGGTAAAATAGTATAAAAAGGTATTTGGTCCCGTCCGCACCGCAGATAAGAACAATAAACCCCTTTATTCAATTAAAGGGGTTTTTTATTTTCCTCCCAAACGCACTGGCTACAGACAACAAAGGTTCATCGGTTTTCCTACTTCTCAATACTTGAGTTTACTGCACCATAATTTTTTTACTATCCAGTATTATACCCTTGTTGTACTGTTATGATGAGAATTCTTCCATCCGTTAATCCGATGGCTACCTTATCATGCATGGTAGCCATTGAGAGGGGTTTGGGGAACGAATCCGGCAATTGAGTGGTGAAACTGGTCAGGGTCTTTCCCGTCCCTACGTCCATTATTTCAACTGCACCACTGGTAAAAGCCGCAATGAGTGCATTGCCCTCATTCAACATACCGAAGGACGTCACCTTATCCGTATATGTCTTGTACCACTTCTCCTCTTTAGCCGCCAATTCAATTGCCCGAATCTCGTAGTGATCATACGTGCTTCTTGGGGAAGAGTAGACATTTCCACCCAGAATCACGTGCCTCCTGGTGTGGATGCCGGTGAGGTCGTTGTAGTGGTCAGGCGACTTTTCAAGCGGAAAAACTTCTTGTATGATAAAACTGCCGGGGTCAACCGAACAGAGCACCTTATTCTCGTGCTGACCGGCCGGCTTTCCTTTCAGAAAGTAGAGCAGCCCGGCGTCGTCAATGCGCAGGTAGTGGTTGAAAAGGTCAAAGTGCCCAAGCGGCTTCTGAAAAATGGTTTCGAAGTTCTGATCAAAGACCAGGTCCAGTTTTCTTTGATCTTCAAAATCAACGTGCCTGGCCAGGAAGTAATCGTCACTCGTTTTTGAGAAGGTGTGTTGCCCGACAAATACTTCCTGGTACTGCCTAATCCGAACATCTACCCGGTACATCCGGGTAATATCGGCGCCTTCCCATGTTCTGTGCCATAGGTTAACGTACACGGTCTCTTTGGCGCTGCCAACGAAAAGTTCTACGCAGTCGCCCGGCACCGGAAAGATAATTGCGTTTTTTTCGCCGGTAGACAGGTTGTGTAATTCGAGCGTTGCGTTACTGCCGGCTACGCAAAGGGTATGCTCATCCAAAAACTGTAAATCCCAAACCAAACTCCTGTTTTCGAACACTTGTCCCTTCTGCTCAGCCAGAGTACGGAGTAAGCCAACCACAGATTGCATCTTTTCCCGGGCGGCAACGGGATCGAAGGCTGTTGTAAAGGGAATCCCAACGATGGGTTGCAGGCTATTAATTGCCAATCCGCGGCTTACCGGAAAGGCGACTTCGTAGGTTGTAATCGTGTAGGGAGTTTCCGCGTATAAATCGTCGGTGGGATTAAGCGTAAACTGTAGTTTGTTTCCTTCGTCGGTAAACCTGCACTCCACTACCTCTCTGTTGTCTTCGAGCAGATTTTCCAGCGTACTGTTTTTAAAATCCCAGAGCAGGAGCTCTCCTTCGTAGAAAGCCCCTCCGTCATAACTCCCGGTTCCAATCGCAAGGAGCGTTTGGGTTGGGTGGAAAGCAACGTCGTTCACAGGATATTCCAAAAGATCCAGGTGATTGACCAGCTTTAAAGTCTCGGCGTCGTACAGGTGCAGGTATATTTTTCGCAATGGAACGTTACGGCCGGCCCACTGGGCGTAGAAAGAGCTTGCTACGGCAATGAGCTTGTGCGTTTGGTCAATGAAACACTGATAAGGCTGGGTGACCTCCGCAAAAGCAGTATTGTTCAGGATGGATAGTAAGGATACGGTTTTATCTCCTGCTAACATAGATGAATGGTTTAGCGATACAAGCCGAACTCAGGTTCTCTTTACGCTTTGGCATGTAATCCAATCGCAAGGACCACAGATGCATACAATGTACTCATTGTTGACTCTTTTATACCCAACGATGTCCCTCCCGGATGGTCGGTTGACTCTTTTGGATGCACCGTTGCACCTTTTTGCTTCAACGATGGACCTCTGTGATGCATCGTTGAACCTTTTTGCCTCACTGATGACTCTCTTTGCCTCACTGATGACTCTCTTTGCTCCAACGCTGCACCTAAAAGACTCATCACCGAACATTCCGGCTGCACCCGCGCCGTGCGTTGTCCGTTCAGCATCGCCCCACCCCACGCGTGCCCGGCTTACCGTTCGGGTTTGCCTACCTTTTTTCTCCCCTGCTGACACAGGATTGTCACGCCGCCCGTTTTATTTGCAGTGCAGCCATTTCCCCGGCCGCCGGGAGTGACTGCCACCGTACTCTTTCAAACACTACGCCAGATGGACCAGGATACACGCAGGTACATTGCCGCCCAACTCCGCAAACCGGCCGGGGAAACCGCTGCCCAGGTAGGAGAAAAAATGAATGAGGGCAACCAACTCCTCAACCTCCGGGCCATCGGCCAACTGGCGGTGCAGCCCGGGGACAGCATCCTGGAAATAGGCATGGGCAACGGGGCATTCGTACCCCTCCTGCTGTCGGCCGGCCCCTCGGTGCGCTACGTGGGGTGCGATTACTCCCCGGAAATGGTGGAGCAGGCCACTTCCCGCAACCAGGCCGCCGTGGCAAACGGCCAGGCCCGGTTCCTGGTGGCGGAGGCGGGGTCGTTGCCTTTCCCGGCGGGCCAATTCGACAAAATCCTGGCGGTGAACACCCTTTACTTCTGGGAGCACCCGGAAGCAATTCTTTCGCAGTTGCACCGGCTCCTGAAACCGGCCGGAACCCTGCTCCTCGGGCTCCGGCCCAAAGTCACCATGCAGCACTACCCCTTCGTGTCCCACGGGTTCCGGCTCTACGATGCCGCCGAGGTGACCGCCCTGCTGGCCGCGTCGGGCTTCCGGGAAGTCCGGGCGGTGGAGGAGCCGGAGCCGGACCAGGAATTCAACGGGCAAGCCCAGCGGGTGGACAGCCTGATCGTGGTTGCCCAAAAGCCCAACTGACCCTAAGTACCGGGCAGCATTTCCTCCCGGGAACTCTCCGGGGGCTTGCGGTGATCCGAAGAAGCCGGACCAGGCGCCGGGAGGGAGGACGGGGCCGCCGGATGATCGTTGAAGTAAGCGTCGAGGGCAATTTCCCGGACCGCTCCTGCCGGCAGATCCGCCAGCAGCACCGGCCCGATCCGTACCCTGACCAGGCGTAAGGTCGGAAATCCGACGGCGGCCGTCATTTTCCGGATCTGCCTTAGTTTCCCCTCCCGCAGGGTGACGGCGATCCAACTGGTAGGGCCGTGCCGGTCGGACCGTATTTTACGGCTGCGGGCACTTAGCGCCGGCACGGTCTCCAGGGCAACGGCTGTACAGGGCTGCGTGTGATACTTTTCATTCCTGAGCCCGATTTCTACCCCTCCCTGTAGTCTTTCGAGGGCTTGCGGGGTGATGAGTCCGTCCACCTGCACCAGGTATTCTTTCTCCACGGCCGCAGTACAGATGTAATGACTCATTTTTCCGTCGGTCGTAAGCAACAGCAATCCTTCGCTGTCTTCGTCCAACCGACCAATGCACATGGTGCCGGGCGGAAAATCATACAGTTCGCCGAGCAGTTTCTTCTTCCTGACCTGCCCCGCCAACTGGCTCAGGTACCCGTCGGGTTTGTGAAGCATGAAGTGCCGGTGAATCATCCAGTAGAAAGTTTAGCCGGTAACAAGTATAGCCAATATCCAACGAAAAAGACGCGGGATGCGTCAACGCTTACCGGTACCCCGTGGCGTCGGCGGGCTTGCCCGCATCCTGCACTTCGACCACGTACCGCCAGGCGTCGGGCCGCGAACCGTCCAGGTCGGTGAAGCCGTACACGCCGGCCAGTTCTCCGCTGGAGAGGGAAAGGCCGTTGTAACGGGCCACGGCCGGGTCGGCGGCCAGCGCGGCGACGGCCCGGCCGACGTAGCGGGGGGTCTCGGAAATGACAAAGTGCGGCTCCTTTTCGAGGGCGTCGCGCCAGTTGGCTTCGCCCACGCCGAAGTGCGTCAGCATGATCTCCGACCGCAGCCAGCCCGGCGTGAGGGCCAGGGCCGTGCAACCGTAGGGTTCGAGTTCGCGGGCCTGCGCCCAGGCCAGGCGGATGACGGACGTTTTGGCCAGGTCGTAGTAGGCCGACAGCCGGTAGTGCGCCGCGTTGTAGGCGGCCGTGCCGTCGGTCATTTCCACCAGCAGGCCGCCGCGGTTGCGGATGAGCAGCGGCAGGGCAAAGTGGCTCGTGACCAGGTGCGTATCCACCGCCAGCCGGAGCAGCCGGAGCCCGTTCTCCAGCGAATGTTCCCACACGGGTTTGTGCCACTCGACCAGGAACTCGCCGCCCCAGATGTCGTTGACCAGCACGTCGAGCCGGCCACTTTCTTTTTCGATCCGCGCCACCAGTGCCTGCACCTGCCCGGGCACGAGGTGATCGGTGGGCACGGCAATGCCCTTGCCGCCGGCCTCGGTCACGAGTCCGGCGGTTTCCTCGATGGTTTCGGGCAGGTTGTACTCGGAGCGTCGGTCTTTGGTGGACCGGCCGGTCACGTACACGGTTGCGCCGGCGGCGCCCAGTTCCACGGCAATGCCGCGGCCGGCGCCCCGGGTGGCCCCGGCGACCAGGGCTACTTTCCCCGTCAGTGTGTTTTGCATGAGTGGTTTGTTTAAAGGGTGGTTTACTTTTTTTTCGCCTCCCCTGCCCGCTGCTGACATAAGGCTGTCACTGCCGCGTCGTTTCTTTGGGAGGTAAAAGCAATTGTACACTTCATTTTTCAACCATGGAAGCTACCCAGATGGAATCCAACCAGACCGCCGCCGCGGCCCCCGTCATCACCCCCGAAGCCCTGCTCGAACACTGGCAGGGACACCGCCGGCTCACCCGCCGGGTGATCGAAGCTTTTCCCGAAGAGGCATTCTTCAACTATTCCATCGGCGGGATGCGGCCCTTCGCAGTCCTGGTGATGGAAATGCTTGGAATGGCCGGCCCGAGCATGGTGGGCGTCGCCACGCGGGAGTGGCCCGCCTTTACCCCGACGGCCATGCCCGCCACCAAAAAAGAAGTGTTGCAGCAATGGGACGAGGCCACCGAACAGATCAACCGGTATTGGGCGCAGATCCCGCCGGGGCGTTTCCAGGAGCACGACGTGGCCTTTGGCGTCTACGCCGGCAACATCTACTCGCACCTGCTCTACTTCATTGACAACGAGGTGCACCACCGCGGGCAGGGCTACGTCTACCTCCGCGCCCTGGGCATCGAGCCGCCTCCCTTCTGGGTACGCGACTAAGCCGTCACCAGTTGACCCCGTCCCCGCAAAGCCGGAACTGGAAATGTACCCCGGCCTTGCGGGGACGGGGTACATTTCCAGGCTGGTTTTCATGTGATAAATTGTAAGTGATGGAAAAAACCACCCCCGGCCCCTCCTTGCAAAAAGGAGGGGAGCCGTACCCATGCGCCCCGCTGACCGGGAATGGATTGAACCGGATACATCTCCTGACAACGCAGCCGGTGGTTACGGTTCCCCTTCTTCCTTCAAGGCTACGATTAGGACACCTCTTTGAAATGAGCAAAAAGGCGGTCAGTGAAGACACTGACCGCGGCAGAAGCGATGCTGACCAAGACATGGAACCACGCTTACAAATATCACCACGCCGCCGTCAGTGTCCCACTGACGGCTTCGAACGGCGTTTCAAAGCCATTTTATAAACGTGTCCTAATCGTAGCCTCCATCAAGGAGGGGACAGGGGTGGTTCCTCGTCAGAGCGGCACATTTTTTCTCTTCCAAAACCAAAGACGAACAAGGCTACTGCACTTCCGGGTGCCCGTTCCAGAACCGCCCCCACGCCGTTGCCGCCTTTTCGATCCGTTCCCGGGTGGCCGGAGTAGCTGGCCCGAACAGGTCCGTTTCGAGCCCTGCCGTTCCTCTTTTCACCGTCCGTTTCCAGGTGCCGGCTACCTGCCCGTCCACCACGACCACCGGCCGGAAAATGCCGTTGACCGTGATCACGCGGGACTGGCTTCCGGCCGCCAGCGAGGCGCTGCGGTCCCGGTAGCTGATGAGAAATTCGTCGAATGCGGGCAGCAGAAAGACCGTCCCGCCGCCCGCCTCCGGCCCGGAAAGCGACCCGGCCCACCAATGCGTTTTCCCCTCAACGGTCCCGGAAACGAATTCCGGCCCCAGCCCGGCCACGCCTTTCCGGGCATCGGCGGCCGGCAACCCCGACCACCAGGCAAAGTCCCGGACGGTGGCCGGACCGTGGCTGGCGAAGTACCGCCGGGCCAGCCGGGCCAACGCTTCCTCCCGCGGCAAGGTTTCCGTGGGCCGTACCCGTTCGGCCAGCAGGGCGTACGTTTGTTTGTTGCCCCGGGCCGGGCCGCTGCACAAGAAGCCATCGAGTTCGGCCCCCATCAGCAGGAGTGTTGCCCGGCCCTCGTCGGTCGGCAGGTTCGCCTTTCCGAATTCAGCGGTCAGTTCCTGCCGGGTCAGGTGTTGGCCGCCGGACAGGGCGTTTTCCATGACCCGCCGGCTTTGGGAGAAGGTTGACTCGGTAAGGTCCAGTTTGCGCTGGTGCGCGGCGAGTAACGGCCGGATGTGCGGGGCGGTCAGGGCGAGCAGCCACCCAATGTCTTCGGCGGCCACCAGGTGCCAGGTGGGCCGGAGCACGTGCGTCCGGAGGATTTCCCCGCGCTGGAGGGCCATTTGGACGGCTTCCGCCGTAACGTCCGGCAGCCGCACGCCGAGGGCCCACTGGACCATGGCATGATCCTGGGCCTGCACGGCGCCCATCCAATGCACGAGGTCTTTGGGCGTCTTCAGCCGGGTGCCGGCCAGGTGCTGGTTCACCAGCCGCAGGGCGGCGATGTCGGTTGCTTTCATGGGGTTGTGGGGGTATGACGGGCCTTGTGAACGTTGTTGGCACGGCCGTAGTGGACGAATTGCAAATAAACGCCCGGCCGGTGACAACCCTGTGTCAGGAGGCTTTCGGAAAAGAGAGAACTGAACCGCAAGGATCGCAAAGAAGACGCAAGGAACGCAAGGGGAACGCGTAGCTCTTTGCGCCGCCATCCTGGTCATCCCTTCATCCTGTGTATCCTGATCCCTTTTCTCCCGGCCTTGCTACCCGGCAGGAACCGCAGCCTGGTGCGTGATGATGAACGCAATCAGTTCGTCGAGGCCCACGCCGGCCCGGGCCGACGCGTCGTTGACGTCCTCGCGGGATACCTGGGCCGCGAACGTTTTGTCTTTGAGCCGTTTTTTGACGCCGCTCACCTCCATGCCTGCGTAGCCGCCGGGCCGCATGAGGGAGTAGGCGTGGATGAGCCCCGAAAGTTCATCGAAGGCGTAGAGCATTTTTTCGATGGGCGTTTCCGGCTCGACCCCGAAATACCGCGGGCCGTGGCAGGCAATGGCCCGGATGATGGCCGGGTCTACCCGGCGCGTTTCGAGTTCTCCGATGATGCGGCGGCAGTGCTCCTGCGGCCACTGGTCCCAGTCGGCGTCGTGCAGCAGCCCGGCCAGGTACCACTGCCACCCGGCGGCTTCGTCGAGTCCTTCCCGGGCCTGGGCCCACGCCTGCATCAGGTGCCCCACCTGGCGCATGTGGAGGCGGAGTTTATCGTTTTTGACCCACTGTTCGAGCAGTTGGGTCGCTTCGGTGCGGGAGAGTACGTTCCCCCGGTGGGCCGGGTCCCCGAAGGTGGTCCGGTGTAGCAACAGCGAATGGTTCATGCGGGTAGAAGTGGTGCCGGTGAAGTTAAAATTTCTGCCGGTAAAGACCGCCGCTACGGGGCCAAAGAACTGGTAACTTTGCCAAGAAAGGGCCATCTTCGCCCGCAGACCCTTACCCTTACGAAATTTATGGCAGCTTCTCCCCTAGTCACGCGCGTCCTGGTTGTCGGATGCGGCAATATGGGTTCCTCCCACGCAATGGCGTACGCCACGCTCGACGGATTCGAAATCTGCGGCATCGTCTCCACCGGCCACAGCAAGGTCGTCCTCAACGAAAAGCTGGGGGGCGGCTATGAACTGTTCGACGACTTCGCCACCGCTTTGCGAGACACGCGGCCCGACGCAGTTTGCATCTCGACGTATCCCGACACGCACGAAGCCTTTGCCGTGCAGGCGCTGGAGCAGGGGTGCCACGTGTTCGTGGAAAAGCCCGTGGCCGATACGGTGGCAGGCGCCAAACGGGTGATCGCCGCCGCCCGGAAAGCGGGCAGGCAAGTGGTGGTGGGCTACATCCTGCGCCACCATCCTTCCTGGACCAGATTCGTGGACATTGCCCGGGAGTTGGGCACCCCGCTGGTGATGCGCATGAACCTCAACCAGCAGAGCCACGGCCAGATGTGGAACGTGCACCGCAACCTGATGAAAAGCCTCAGCCCCATCGTGGATTGCGGCGTGCATTACATTGACGTGATGTGCCAGATGACCCGTTCCAGGCCCGTGCAGGTCAATGCCATCGGGGCCCGCCTCACGGAAGACATCCCGGCCGGCAACTACAACTACGGCCAGTTGCAGATCCGCTTCGAAGATGGTTCGGTGGGCTGGTACGAAGCCGGCTGGGGACCGATGATGAGCGAAACGGCTTTTTTCGTCAAGGACGTGATCGGGCCCAAAGGGTGCGTTTCCATTGTGGCGAAAAATGCCGGCGGGGGCGGCAAATCCGACCACGTGGACTCCCACACCAAGACCGAATCGCTGCGCGTACACCGGGCCGACCTGGATGCCGACAACCAGTTCGTGCAGGCGGATACCTGGATTGACATGCAGGACGAGCCGGACCACCAGGAGCTGTGCAACCGCGAGCAACGCTACTTCCTGCAAGCCATCCGCGAAAACCTCGACCTGACCGACCACCTGGAAGATGCCCTCAACAGCCTGCAAGTCGCCTTTGCCTGCGATGAGTCGGTACGGACCGGGCAACCCGTGCGGCTGTAAACCCGCCCCTCCTTCTTTCACCCGGAAAAGACCAGCCCCGCAACGCTCCATGCAGTTCACCTTCCACCGCGACCAACCCGACGTGTTCCTGGCCATCCTGCGCGAAGTAGGGCAGTGGCTCGTGGATGCCCGGCAGGAAATGTGGCAACCCGACACGCTTACCGCCGAAAACCTGTTTGACCCCTACACGCGCGGCAACTGCTACGTGATGTACGCCGACGGGGAAGCCGCCGCGACCTTCATCCTGCAATGGAAAGACCCGCTCTACTACCCGGACGTACCCGACGGCACGGCCGGCTTCATTCATAAAGTAGCCATCCGGCGCGCCTTTGCCGGGAAAGGGCTCTTTGCCCCCATCCTCGATTTCTGCCGGCAGGCCTGCCTGGACCGGGGCATTGGGCAGATTCAACTGGAGACGGACGCGACCCGGCCCGCGTTGATGCGCTTTTACGAACGGCACGGCTTCGTGCCCACCTACCAGCGGGAGATCGAGGAATTCGGCCAGACCTTCCGCTGCCAGTACTACGTGCTGGATTTTTGACCAAGCATCCGGGTTTCAGAACTGATACGCAAACCCATTTGCTGCCTTGTGAGCGGGCCCGGTTTACCGTTCCAGTTTGAAGTCCGGGTCGAGGGCGGGGCGTTTGTCGGCCTGGGCGACTTTCCAGCCCGTGCGGTACAACCACTGGGTCATGCGCAGCAGCTTCCCGTAGTCAATGTGCTCCGGGTCGTCCATCGGCGTGTGGTAGTCGGGGTGCAGCAGGGTGGTGTAGAAGAGGGCCGGGTAACCCGCCCGGGCGTACGGCAGGTGGTCGCTGCGGAAATACCAGCCTTCCACGTGGTCGGGCCGGTCCCAGAGCGTGTCGAGCTTGAATTGCGGTCCTTCCACGTTGGCCTGGAGGGCCAGGGCCACCAGCTCCCTCGAATTCCGGTGCGGCGGCTGGCTGCCCAGCAGGGCGGCGCTGTCGGGGGCGTTGCGGCCGATCATGTCGCCGTTCAGTACGGCCACCACCGACGACTTGGGCACGGTGGGGTGCTGGGCGTACCAG
>CADCTQ010000059.1 GCA_902805615.1 uncultured Cytophagales bacterium | reverse complement strand
GGCCGGGCGGCTCCTGTACTACTACACGCTGGCCAGCCCGCAGGGAATCATTCTCGCCAAAATCGTGTACAACAGTTTGTTGCTGCTGCTGCTGGCGGTGGTCGGGTACGTCATTTACTCGGTCGTGCTGGGCAACCCCGTGCAAGACAACGCCCTGTTCGTGGGCAACGTGTTGCTGGGTGCGGTTGGCTTTTCGAGCACCCTCACCATGGTATCGGGCATTGCCACCAAGGCGGGCAACAACAGCGTGCTGATGGCCGTGCTCAGCTTCCCGGTCATCATCCCGATGCTGGTGCTGCTGATCCGGGTGTCGAAGAACGCCATGGATGGCCTCGACCGGGGCCTGAGCAGCGACGAGATCATTACGCTGCTGGCGATCAACGCCATTGTGCTGGCCGTGTCCTACATCCTGTTCCCGTACCTGTGGCGGAGCTGACGTTTTCGCGCCGGCCGCGGAAAAAAAATGCGCGAATCGGCGGGGATGGATTAACTTTAAGTAAGCGAATTGTGTTCGGTAAGTAAGGTACTTTTTCAATCATACGCATCACATGAAATCATCCTGGTGGAAAATCCTGTGCATCGCCCTGCTGTTTTATACCGTCATCATGGGCTTCCTGGGACCCGTACCCCGCCTTCCCATTCTCAACGAAGGAATCCGTAACCTGTACTTCCACGTACCGATGTGGTTCGGGATGATGATCATCCTGGGCATTTCGGTGGTGTACTCGATCAAATACCTCCGCAATCCCCGGCCGGAGAACGACGACATTGCCGTGGAGTCGGCCTACACGGGCATTCTCTTCGGCGCCCTGGGCCTGGTGACGGGCATGATCTGGGCCCGCTTCACGTGGGGCGCCTGGTGGGTGAGCGACCCCAAGCTCAACGGCGCGGCCATTGCCATGCTCATCTACTGCGCCTACCTGGTGCTGCGCAATTCGCTGGAAGACGAAGGGCAACGGGCCCGGATTTCGGCCATTTACAACATTTTCGCCTTCTCCACGCTGGTGCCGCTGCTGTTCATCCTGCCCCGCATGACCGACTCGCTGCACCCCGGCAACGGGGGCAATCCCGGTTTCAACGTGTACGACCAGGCCAAATTCCTGCGCCCCGTGTTTTACCCGGCGGTGATCGCCTGGACGCTGCTTGGCCTCTGGGTTACCCAACTGCACGTGCGCGTGCGCAAACTCCAGCGCATCGCCGAGGAAAAGTCCGAAGCCGTAGCCTCCTGAATAATCATCAAATGAATATCCTCCGATTCATCCTTTTGATCATGTTTATCTTGGTATTACGATGAAAAAAATGCTTTCCCTGCTGATTGCCCTGATGGCTTCGGCGAACCTGTTTGCGCAGGAGGTTGAAATGGCCGACGCCCTGCGGGCCGACGGCAAGATTTACGTGGTCGTGGCCGTAGTATGCGCCATGCTGGCCGGCCTGCTCTTCTACGTGATCCGCCTCGACCGCAAGATCACCCGCATCGAAAAAGAAACCGGTGACAAGTAACCGCCCGGGCGGCTTTTCTCATGTCCGCCGCAGGTTTGTGTCATCCCGCCAAAGTAATATTTGCTTAACTTTGTAGAGAGTTTACGACTGTTCATCCCATGAAAAAAAGTCATATTTTCCTGATTGCCATCATTGCGGTGGCCATTGGGGTCATCACCTCCACGGCGGGCGACGCCAGTTCGTACGTTTCCTTTAAAGAAGCCAACCAACTGGCCGTGGCGGGCAAAGAAGCCCAGGTGCACGTGGTGGGCAAGCTGAAAAAGGACGGTGCGGGCCAGATTATGGGCATCGAGTACCAGCCCGAGCTTGATCCCAACTACTTCTCCTTCGTGCTCATTGACAACAACAACGAAGAACGCAAAGTAGTGTACTACAAGGGCAAGCCGCAGGATTTCGAGAAGTCCGAGCAGATCGTCGTCGTAGGCAACATCCAGGAGGGCCAATTCCAGGCAAGCAGCATTCTGATGAAGTGTCCTTCCAAGTACCAGGACGACCAGATCAACGCGGAAGAAAAGCCCCGGCAGGCCAAACTGTAGGTGCCCGCTCAGCGACGGGTAAATTGTTGCAGATTTTAGCGTAACAGGCAAATCTTTCCGGAAGGAATCCTGTTCATCAAGTATATCCTGTGCATCCAGGTTCAGCCATTGTTCAGACATTATGATTCATACTTTCATCGGTAACCTCGGCCACGCCTTCATCATCGTTTCTTTCGTGGCGGCGCTGGTTGCTACCTACGCGTATTTCCGGGTGAGCCGGGCTACGGAACTGGAAGCGCCGTCGTGGCGTAAGTTTGCCCGGGGCGCTTTCATCGTGCACGGCCTGTCGGTGCTGGGCGTCATTGCCAGCCTTTTCTACATCATCTACAACCACTACTTCGAGTACCACTACGCCTGGAGCCACTCTTCGCGCAGCCTGCCCGCCTACTACATGATCTCGTGCTTCTGGGAAGGCCAGGAGGGCAGCTTCCTGCTGTGGATCTTCTGGCACGTGCTGCTCGGGTTCATCCTCATGCGGAGCGGCAAAACCTGGGAAGCGCCCACCATGGCGGTGTTTGCCCTCGTGCAGGCTTTCCTCGTTTCGATGATCCTGGGCGTGGTACTCCCCGGCCTTGACCTGAAGATCGGCTCGTCGCCCTTCATGCTCATGCGCGACGCCATCACGGATGCGCCCATTTTCCAGACCAACCCCAACTTTGTGCCCCTCGACGGCAACGGCCTCAACCCGCTGCTCCAGAACTACTGGATGGTGATTCACCCCCCTACCCTGTTCCTGGGCTTTGCGGCTTCGCTCGTTCCGTTCGCCTTCTGCATCGCCGGCCTCTGGAAGCGGGACTTCTCCGGCTGGATTCGCCCGGCCCTGCCCTGGGCGTTGTTCATGGTGTTCGTGCTGGGCGCCGGCATCATGATGGGTGCCGTGTGGGCCTACGAAACGCTCAACTTCGGCGGCTACTGGAACTGGGACCCGGTGGAAAACGCCGTGTACATTCCCTGGCTGGTGATGGTCGGCGCCGTCCACACGATGGTGGCCCACAAGAAGAACGGCACGGCCCTCAAGCCGGCCGTCATGCTCACCATTGCCAGTTTCATCCTCATCCTCTACGCGACCTTCCTGACCCGCAGCGGCATCCTGGGCAACGCCTCGGTACACTCCTTCACCGACCTGGGTCTGTCGGGGCAACTGCTGGTGTACCTGCTGGCCTTCGTAGCCATCTCGGTTGCCTTCGTGGCGGCCAACTGGAAAAAGATTCCGTCCACGGAGAAGGAAGTTTCCACCTATTCCCGCGAATTCTGGATTTTCACCGGCGTGACCATCGTCTGCCTGTCGGCGTTCCAGGTGCTCTACACCACGTCCATTCCCGTGTACAATAAAATAGTGGAACTCCTGGGCTTCGTTTCCAACATTGCGCCCCCCGCCGACCAGATTGCCCACTACACCAAGATTCAACTTTGGTTCGGCATCGGCATCGTGATCGCCACGGTGGCCGGGCAGTACTTCTGGTGGAAAAAGCCGCAAAACTTCAAGGCCCTGTTCAACGAGCTGACCGGGCCGTTCCTGGCCGCCATGCTCATCTCGGCCGCCGTGATTGCCGTGACCAAGATTGACAACCTGATCTACATCGTACTGCTGACGGCGTCCGTGTTTGCGGTTGCCGCCAATGGCAAGATCATGTGGGGCGTGGTGCGCAACAACTACCGGCTCTCCGGCGGCGCCCTCTCCCACATCGGCGTGGCCCTCATGCTCATCGGCATTCTGTATTCGGCCGGTTACTCCAAAGTGGTTTCGCTCAACACGTCGGGCCTGCTCATCTCCAACGACGAGTCGTTCACCAAGAACAACAACAAGGAAAACAAGGAGAACACGCTGCTGTGGCTCAACGAACCCACGGCGATGGACGAATACTACGTGACCTACCGGGGCCGGCGGATCGAAGCCCGGGACGTGCCCGGTTACCTGCGTCCCGAACTGGTGGCCGCCACCGACCTGCCGTACCGCGCCGTTGCCAAAGCCGACATCGTGCAGGACGGCAAGACGTACTTCAAAAAGGGCGATACGCTCGACATTGCGGCCGAAAACAACTACTACGAAATCGAGTACCGCGACAAGCAAGGCCGCGTGTTTACGCTGCACCCCCGGGCGCAGATCAACGAGAAGATGGGCAACGGCCTGCTGCCTTCGCCCGACACCCGCCACGACCTGACCCGCGACCTGTACGTGTACGTCAACTCCGCCCCCGACCCCCGGGCCCAGACGGAATGGAGCAAAACGGAAGAAATGACGGCCCACATCGGCGACACGCTGTACCTCAACGACTACGTTTCCATCCTCGAAAGCGTGTCCAGAGTGACGCAGGTGCCCGACGTGGAACTCGGCCCCAACGATGCCGCCGTGAAAGCGCAGATCCGCATCCTCGCCAAGGACCGCGAGTACACCGCCCAGCCGGTCTTCATGATCAAAGACCGCATGGTGGGCCGCGTGCCCGAGATCGTGAGCGACCTGGGCGTGAAAGTAACCTTCCTCAACGTGGACCCGCAGAAAGGCACGTTTACCTTCGGCGTCAACACCACCCAGAAGGATTACGTGATCGTGAAGGCCAAGGAGATGCCGCTCATCAACGTGCTGTGGCTCGGTACCCTGGTGGTGCTGTTCGGCGTGGGGCTGGCGATGGTACGCCGCTACGGCGACGCCTCCAAGATGCGCGAGAAGGAACCGGAGCCCGAGCAGGTAACGGCCACCGCCACGGCCTAAACGTCGCTATCCGGTATTCGAATGCCTCCTAAAGTTGCCCCTACCCGGGCAACTTTTTTCGTTAACTTGGGTACAACCACCCGAACCCCGCAACCCATGCACTACTCCGTTTCGCTGATCGGCTCCGGCAACGTAGCCTGGCACTTGTCGCAGGCACTCGAAAAAGCCGGGCACCAGGTACGCGAAATCTACAGCCGCACCCCCGGGCACGCCGAACGCGTCGCCGAGAAGCTCTACGACGCCCAGGTGGTTACGAGCCTCGACTTTTCGGAAAGCGAATCGGACGTGTTCCTGCTGTGCGTCTCCGACGACGCCATTGGCCGCGTGGCCGACGAACTGATCCTGCCCGATGCAGACGCCGTGGTCTGCCACACTTCGGGCACGCAGCCCCTCGACCTGCTGGCCGGCCGCGAACACGCCGGGGTGTTTTATCCGCTG
>CADCTQ010000058.1 GCA_902805615.1 uncultured Cytophagales bacterium | reverse complement strand
GGCAAAACGAAATCTTCGGTACGGTGGAAGCCGTAAAAACCGTCTCCGACTTGTTCATCCCCGTGTCCGGTACCATCGTTGAGGTCAACGACCTGCTCAACGCGCAGCCTGAACTGGTGAACTCGGACCCTTACGGCAAGGGCTGGATGATCCGGATGACCATTTCCGATCCGCAGGAACTGGAAGGCTTGCTCAGTGCCAATACCTACGCCGCCACCATCGGCGTGTAGGTACAGCCGGGAGGCCATACCGTTCATCCGGAAGCTTCCCAACGAAAAACAGTGATTCTTTCCCGGCACGCTTTTCTCTAAAGTAGTCAGTGAGACACTTACGGCTTTCGGGTTCCGTGGATGCAAGCAAGGATCACCATTAGGACTTACGCAAGGAATCAGTAGCGGTAATGGCAGTAGGGTTAGTCCCGTAGGGACGACATGTGGGTAGAATACGCGTTTGTACGTTCGTGCAACAGTCCCGTAGGGACGACATATTGGTCAGTCAATCACCTGATCAAACGCCAATCATGTGACCCGTTTCGGCGCCAGGCGTTACCCATATTTCGTCCCTACGGGACTGCTCGTGAGGAGCGTGGTACGTGTTCTACCCATATGTCGTCCCTACGGGACTTACGCTGTTGCCGTCATCTTACCCTCATTCCATACATATTGCTACCCCAACGACTGCGTAAGTCCTGACCATAAACGAAGAAGCCGCCCCAAGTGCCGGGGCGGCTTCTTCGTTATTTACAATTCCGAGTTGGTACCGGGTGTCGTCTCCCGTCTCCCTTCTATTTGCCGTTGACGGTTGCGAGGCGGCCGGCTTCGAGGTCGGAGGCTTTGGCAAACAGTTGCAGGGCCCGCTGATACACGGGGTCGCGTTCGTAGGAAATCTGGTAGAACTCGTTGTTGTACCCCTGTTTGCTGCTCTGGAAGATGCTCTTGGCGAGCAGGGCTTTTACCTGGTTGCGGATGTAGTCTTTGGAACGGCCCAGTTCCTGGGCGTCCGTCTTGATGCCCGCCCGGCTGCCGAGGGCCACCAGTTCCTGCATCATCCCTTCGGAGACGGTGAACTTGGTGCGGAAGTCGTTGAAGCTCAGTTTTTCCAGTTCCTTGCGGTGCTCGGCCCAGTAGTTGAAGGCGTACTCGCGGATCACGTTGTCGGAGATCAGTTCGTCGAGGTACTTGGTGCGGTGCGTGGTGTCGAGGGGCACGAAGTAGTCGGGCATGATGCCGCCGCCGCCGTACACGAGGCGCCGCTTGCTGGTGTAGTACTTGAGCTTGGGGTCAAACTTGATGCTGTCGGCGTTGAAGAACTCGCCGTGTTCGTAGCGTTTCATGACGTCCTTGCCGTAGTCTTCCTTGCCGTCGTGCGTGTAGGGCTTCTGGATGCTGCGGCCGCTGGGCGTGTAGTACCGGGAGATGGTCAGGCGCAGTTCGGAACCGTCGTCGAGGGGGATGGGGGCCTGCACGAGGCCCTTGCCGAAGGAGCGGCGGCCCACGATGAGGGCGCGGTCATTGTCCTGGAGGGCGCCGGCCACGATTTCCGAAGCTGAGGCGCTGCCTTCGTCAATGAGCACCACGAGGGCGCCTTTTTCGAAGATGCCGGGCTGGAAAGCTTTGATCTTCTGGTCGTAGCGGGCCTCTTTGCCGTCGGTGTACACGATCAGCTTGTCGCCCGAGAGGAACTCGTCGGCCATGTTGGTGGCGCGGTCCATGTAGCCGCCGGGGTTGCCCCGCAGGTCGAGCACGAGCTGCTGCATCCCTTGCCGCTTCAATTGCGAGAGCGACTTTTTGAATTCGTCGTAGGTATTGGAGGCGAAGCGGTTGACCTTGATGTAGCCCGTGGTGTTGTCCACCATGTAGGCCGCGTCAATGGAGTACTGCGGGATGCGGTTGCGGGTGATGGTAAACTCCAGCGGGTCTTTGGCGGCTTTGCGGATGACGCCTACCCGGACCTTGGTGCCCCGCGGGCCGCGCAGTTTGGTGAATACCGAGCTGTTTTCGAGGTCGGTGCCCACCATCGGCTGCCCGTTCACGGACACGATCTTGTCGCCGGCCCGGAGCCCGGCCGTTTCGGCGGGTCCCCCGTTGAAGGGCGCAATCACGTACACGGTATCCTTGAAGATGTTGAATTCGATGCCGATGCCGTCGAAGTCGCTTTCCAGTTGCGTGCGGGCCATTTCCAGGTCCTTCGAGGGAATGTAAGTCGTGTGGGGGTCGAGCTTTTCCAGCATTTTCTCGATGGAATAGTCCACCAGGTCTTCGGTGTTCACCGTGTCCACGTAGTCTTTGTCCACGTAGTTGAGGATCTCCCGGAACTTGGTAACGCCTTTGGTCACCGAACTGCTGGTACGGCCGCCAAACATGGTAGCCCCGATGAAAACGCCGCCTGCCAGGGTGATTGCCAGCAGCAGGGGGAGGCGCACGTAAAATTTGGAATTGTCAACAGGACGCACTTCTCAGGAGTTTGGGGATGAACAATAAGACCAGTTAACCGGGTTGCTGGTAAAAGGGTACTCTATCAAATATACGGGCTGCCGCAGAATATTCCATCCACTTTTTGAAGAACGGAAGAGAATTGTAGTCGAACTGCACAAATTGATCGATTACCATTAAAACTAACATGGTTACAATACGAACGGTTCCGGGGGTAGTTACCCCAAAAGGATAAAAAATAATCGCCGGCCTTACGCGTGAAATGTATCGGCGGTTTGTGTGGCGTCGTATCAGTGAATTGATTATTTTTGTTGGTATCACAATTTAAAAAGGTATTGCCGTGGAATTGACCCGTCGGAAGATTACGGACCTGGTAGACGAAAACTACGTGTACGCCTACGCCTTGTATTACCTGGGCATCCGTTTTTACGAATACCCGGAGGACACCCTGGAGCAGGTATGCCGCCAGCGGGGGCTCGACGTGGCCCAGGTGATCCGCCGCCTCGAATCCGTAGCCTCGCCCCGGGAGAGCACCCCGTTGCCCCTGCACGACCTGCCCGTTGACCTGGTCATCGAATACCTCAAGCACACGCACCACCTGTTCATCCGCCACAAGCTGCCCTACATTGCCCGGCTCATCGAAACGCTGGACCCGCCCCGCACGCCCCTCACCGACGACCTGCGAACCGTGTTCCCGCTGTTTGTGGAAGACTTCATCCACCATATCCACGACGAGGAGGACACGCTGTTCCGTTACATCGCCCTGCTGCACCGGGCCCGGCACCGCCGCGTGAACCCCGGCCGCCTCTACTACCAGATGGAAAAGCACTCCATCCAGCGGTACGCCATGGACCACGACACGCACGACGACGAGATGCGCGGCATCCGCGAAATCACCAACGGCTACACGCCCGAGCCCGCCGCCGGCCAGCGCCTCCGGGTGATCTTCCTCGAACTGCAAGCCTTCGAGGGGGAACTGCAAACGCACGCCCGCATCGAAAACGAAATCCTGTTCCCCAAAGCCCTGCTGCTCGAAAGCGAGATCAAGCAACTGCTCGGGCAGGCCACCAAAATGAACTAAATCGTTGATCGTTATTCGTTGCTCGTCCTTCGGTTAAGGGGGCGGGCACACTTATGGGAAGAATCCTCGCCATTGATTACGGCACCAAGCGCACCGGACTGGCCGTCACCGACCCGCTCAAGATCATCGCCACGGCGCTGGACACGGTGCGGTCGCACGACCTGATGGACTACCTCAAAAGCTACGCGCAGCGGGAAGCGGTGGAAGCCTTCGTGGTGGGGCTGCCCAAGCAGCTCGACAATTCGCCCTCCGCCATCACCCCCCAGGTGGAAGCGTTCGTGAAACACCTGCGGAAGAACTTTCCCGACACGCCCATCCACCGGGTGGACGAACGGTTTACCTCCGTGATGGCCCAGCAGGTGATGATTGACTCGGGCATGAAGAAAAAAGATCGGCGGGAGAAAGGGAACGTAGACAAGATCAGCGCCGTTATTATCTTGCAGTCGTTCATGGCCGGACCCGCCTTTACCCGCTGACCGGGCCGCAGCCCTGGCCGTAACCTCCTGTACGTAACCCATTAACGCATAACGCATTTCCCCGATGATATACCCCATTGTAGCCTTCGGTGACCCGGTGCTCAAAAAACGGGCTGAAGACGTAGAACCCGGTACCGACGTGAAGCAACTGGTAGAAGACATGTTTGCCACCATGTACGCCGCCAGCGGCGTGGGCCTGGCCGCCCCGCAGATCGGCAAGGGCATCCGCCTGTTCGTGGTGGACGCCAAGCCGATGGACGAGGAGGACGAATCCCTGCAACACCTCAAAAAAGTTTTCATCAACCCCACCATCCTGGAGGAAACCGGCGAGAAGTGGCCCTTCGAGGAGGGTTGCCTGAGCATTCCCGGCGTGCGGGCCGACGTGTACCGGCCGGCCAAGCTCCGCATCCGCTACTTCGACGCCGACTGGAACGAACACGTGGAGGCGTACGATGGCATGGGGGCCCGCGTGATCCAGCACGAATACGACCACCTGGAGGGCGTGTTGTTTACCGATTACCTGTCGGCCATGAAGAAGCGCCTGCTCAAAAACCGCCTCGCCGACATCAGCAAGGGCCAGGTAAAAGCCGACTACCGCATGAAATTCCCGGCCGCCCCGCGCCGCGCCGGCGTACGGTAACCGCATCCGCTCCGCCGGGGAGCAGTCCCGGCGCGTACCATTTGTGCATTCGTTGCCGCAAAACAGGCCGTATCCGGGGGATATGGCCTGTTTTATTTGGAGCCGCCATCCCTTGCTGCACAACGTCCCGTTTCCCAACCGCCTGCAAATCCCCCGGGAAACTTGCAGGCTCGTTTTTTTTGGAATAGATTGGGGAGTTATCCCGTTCAACCCTGGCAAAGGGCGTCCTTTTCGGGGTACGAGGCCGATTTTTTACAAAAAGCCCCCTTGCGAACTGCCATGCAGATGCCTCTTTCTACTGCCCAATCGCCCCGACTGCTCAATGCCGCCGTAGTGGTGGCCGCGCTGGGCTACTTCGTGGACATTTACGACCTGCTCCTCTTCGGCATCGTGCGGGTGCCCAGCCTGCGATCCCTGGGCCTGACGGGCGAAAACCTCACCCGGCAAGGGGAATTTCTGCTCAACACGCAGATGGTCGGGATGCTCATCGGGGGCATTCTGTGGGGCGTGCTGGGCGACAAGAAGGGCCGCCTGTCGGTGCTGTTCGGCTCGATCTTCCTGTACTCGGTAGC
>CADCTQ010000057.1 GCA_902805615.1 uncultured Cytophagales bacterium | reverse complement strand
GGTCGTTTTCGCTGATGTGCACGTGGGCCAGCACCGGCGCCACCGTCCGGATGGCGCTTTCCAGCTTCTTCTCCTCGATGTTGGCGTGGTGCGTGTCGAACATGGCCCGCACGTGGGGGTGGTTCACCCGGTGGATGAGGCCCACCAGTTGTTCCATCGTGTTGCACAGGTAGCATTCGAAGCGGTTGAGGGCTTCCGGCGTGAGGACGATGCCCGCCTGGGCCGCGTGTTCGCCGGCTGCCCGCAGCACATCGGCGCTGCGTACGTACTCTTCTTCCTGCGGGGCCTGGCGGGTAAACACGGTAAACGCCGAATGGAACGGCCCGGCCAGCACCGTCGCCCCCAGCGCGTGGCAACGGTCAATGGATTCCCGGAGGTGGTCCACGGCTTTGGCTCGCACGGCCGCCGATTCGCTCACCGGGTTTTCGCCGGGGCCGACCACCATCACGCAGGTAGATTCCAGGCCCAGCCCGCGCAGGTGCTCCCCGAAGCGGCGGTACACGGCCAGGGGTTGCGTATCGAGGGCAAACTCCACCCCGTCGTACCCGATCTCCCGGAGCCTTTCGGTGATGGGCAGCAGCTTTTCGGGCAGCCCGGCAGCCCACGCCAGCACGTTGAATCCTATCTTGGTCATTGGTTCTTCAAATCTGCTAAAGTGAGGTAAAGAAAATCAGTCAGTATAAAATTCTAATTCCAGATCATTCAAAAACCTTTCAAATGCATTTGCTATTTCTTCTACCCCAAAGTCCCAGTCATAAATAAAAACATGGCCCCGATCATCATTACCCAGAGAAATACAAACCACGGAAGTACCAATCGTCTGCGCAACGGGCAGCAGTTCGTTCGGGGCAAATTCGTGTTCGAGGTTTCTCCACACAGTGTGCACCTCGGCAACCGACAGCAACCGCTCTACCTTGTAAGCGGTATCCAAAGCTTCGCACCGAAAATAGCTACGTGCAGGAATACCCCCATTGAACTCTTTTAAAAATTGCGCATACGCCTGGGGCAAAGCCACTCCAATAGCTGCTTCCAAACCGGCAAAGTCAGCTTCAGCAGCCGTTTGGTTGGGCGTAATCTCATTGGTTATTTTCATGCGATGCCCCATATCATCAATCAAATCCCCGGAGGGATAGCGGTGATTCACCCCCTGCGCTGCTGAGTCTTTACCAGCCCGTCTATTTGCCCCGCTCCTCTTCCAGCGGGTGCTGCTTGAGCAGTTCTTCGGGGGAATAAAAGCCCTTTTTCGCGCCAATTGCCGCCCGTACCTGTTTGACCTGTCCGGGCGACACGGCCGGCGCCTGGTTGCCGAACGCGTTGCGCACGTAGGTGAGCACAGCGGCCACTTCTTCGTCCTTCAGCATGCCACCAAAGGGCGTCATGGGCACCTGCCCGGGGTACGGCTTACCCAGCACCTCGATGGGGCCGTGCAGGCCGTTGAGCACGATCTTGGCGAGGCGTTCGTGGCTGCCCGTCACCCACTTGGTGCCGGCCAGGGGCGGAAAGCCCGACGCGGGCAACCCTTTGCCGTCGGCCTGGTGGCAGGTGACGCAGAAGCCCTCCCGGGAATAGATGGCCTTGCCCTGCACGTACAGTTCCCGTTCGGCGCCCTTCAGGCTGGTGGTCAGGGCAGCCTCTTGCTTGCGGACCACCGCTTTGCCGTTCAGGTGCGCCAGGGCCGTCTCGTGCGTCGGTGCCATCCAATGGTCGAGGGGCAGCTTGGCGGCTTCGTTCACAATGGCGAGGCCCTTCTCCCCTTCCAGCCAGGAGGCCGCCACCAGGGCTTCGAGCCGCACCCGGCCGTGCGGGTCACGGGCGGCTTGCAGGAGCAGGCCGGGCTGGTCTTTTACCTGGTGACCCGTGTAGCGCAGCACCTGCACGGCGGCGGCCCGGGCCCGGAAGTCTTTCGCGTTCAGGAGGCGGCGCAGCAGCGGCTCGTCCACCCGGTTGAGGCCCCAGCTTACCCACAAGGCTTCGAGCAGGTGGTGTTCGTAGCGGGGGTCGTTTTTATCCAGTTTCGCCACCCACGCCCCCAGCCCGGCCAATACTTCCTTCGGGTCGCGGCCCCGCAGTTCGCGGCGGGTGCGGTAGCGGGTCCGGTACTCGGGCTGTTTGAGGTTGTCGAAGAGCTCGGGAATGGCGGCTCCGGCCACCCGGGCGGGTTTTACCAGGGGACGGGCCGGGTACGTGACGCGGTAGATGCGGCCGTGCACGTGGTCGCGCAGCGGGTCGCGGGCGTTGTGCTGCATGTGCCCGATGAGAACGTTGTGCCAGTCGGCCAGGTAGAGTGAGCCATCCGGGGCGAACTCCATGTCCACCGGGCGGAAGTTGCGGTCGGACGACTGCAACAGGTCGTGGCGGTGGCGGCTCTTGAACCCGGCCCCGTCGTCTACCAGCGTGTGCTGCTTGGTGCCCAGGAAGCCGATGGTGTTGTTGATGAGATAATCGCCCTGCACGTTGTCGGGGAAGTGGCGGCTCGAAATGAACTCCAGGCCCGAGGTGGGCCGCACCCGGTGCGCCTCTTCAACGAGGGCAAAGCCCTTGGGCGTGGCAACCCCGTAGCGGGGCTTCACCGTCCCCGGGAGCATCCAGCGCACGTCCGGGCTGGACGTTTCGGCGTAGAGGGACTGTCCCCAATCGTCGAAGGCGATGCCCCAGGGGTTGGGCACGGCGACCTGGGCGACCCGTTCGAGGTGGCGGCGCTGGGGGGTGTACCGTAAAAAGCCGCCGTTGGTGGCCCGCACGGGTCCGTAGGGCGTCTCGACGTTGGTGTGCAGGAAAACCCCTTCGCCCATGTAGATGGCGCCCGACGGGTCGGCGCAGTAGGCACTGTGGGCGTGGTGCGTGTCGTGGTCGTCGAAGCCGCTGAGGATGATCTCCTGCCGGTCGGCCTGGTCGTCGCCGTTCGTGTCGGTGAGGAGCACCAGGTTGGTGCCCTGCGAAACGTACACGCCTTCGGGGGCAAACTCAAAACCGATGGGCAGGTGCAAGCCCCGGGCGAAGACGGTCTGCTTGTCGGCCTTGCCGTCGCCATTCGTGTCTTCGAGGATGAGGAGCTTGTCGTCGGGCCTGGCGTCGCCGGGCCGGTAGTGCGGGTAGCTGGGCAGGGTTGCCACCCACAGGCGGCCCTTGTTGTCGAAGGCAATCTGCGCCGGGTTGGCCAGGTCGGCAAACTCTTTTTCGGAGGCAAACAGGTCAATCTTGTACCCCGGGGCCATTTTGAATTTCGCCAGCGCCTCGGCCCCGTACAGGTACCGCCGGTCGCCGTTCTTCTCGCTGACCTTGTAGTTGGTTTCCACGGGCGGCAGCTTGCTGGTCTTGGCGTCGGCCGCGGCCAGGTCCATCTTCCGGCCCTTTGCGGCGGCCCACACGGCCTGGTCGCGCAGGTCGGTCATCTCCCGGATCTTGGCGATTTCGGCCGGGTAATTTTCCGGGCCGAAGGGCTTGTGGCGGCGCCCGAACACGTGCACGCCGTTGGGAATCTTGTAGTCGTTGTGCCACATCCAGTCTTTTTCCAGCACGGCGGCCTTCACGGCCTCCCGGTGCGTGGCGGCTTTGGGAGCCGTTTTTCCGAACACTTCGTCGGCCAGCAGGGCGGCAAACCGGGCGTACCCGGCGTCGGTCAGTTGAAATCCGTCAATGGTGAGCGGCGCTTCGCTGTCGGCGTACCACTTTTGGGAAGGCGTAAAGGCATCCACGAAGGCCACCCCGTTGCGGTCCGCCACTTCCCGCATGGCTTCGGTGTACAGGGCCAGGTTGGCGTTCTCCTTTTTGCCGTCGGGCAGGTCGTGCTCCCCCGATAGGTCCTCGAACGCAACCGGCGACACCAGGGCCATCTGGGGCGCGGCGGACCCGTTGTACTTCTGGGCCAGGGTGTGCTTGATGAAAGCGTCCAGTTCCGCCTTGTAGTTGTCGAGGCCGGCCGGACCGGCAAACGATTCGTTGTAGCCGAAAAACCCGATGATCACGTCGGCCTTCAGGCGGCCCAGCCACTGGTCTTCGGTTTCAAAAAATCCTTCGCTGGGCCCTTTCAGCCAGAACTCCGGGTCTTCGGTGTCCTGAGGGCCGTCGGTGTAGGGCGCAAATTCGGGGTGAAACTGAGCCGCGCCGGGAAACGCCCAGGGGTCTTTGCGGCCCGAGTGCGGCCGGAAGCCGGCGGTGTTGCCGCCGTCGCACATGTTGCGGATCATCAGCAGGCTGTCGGGGTAGCGCAGGTGCAGTTCGGTGTCGAAGTGGCCGTAGTTGAGCATCCGCGAACCCAGGTTGTTGCCCACCAGCACGATGCGGGCCTGCTTGCGGACCTTGAGGGCCGCCGCTTCCGGCCGGGCCGACCCAAACGCCCAACCCAGCACGGCCGCCAGGCCCAGCGGCACCAGCACGGCCCACACATTTATTCTGGCAAAAGTTTTCATCGTCGGTAACAGTTATTTTTTAGCAATCAGCAGTCAGTCCAGCAATCAGCCTGACCATCAAATTTTTATCCCTCAATCTTCCATCTCTCCCATCGTCACCATCCTGCCCATCCCATCATGCGTTACCTTCCAATCCCTTATCCTGTTCATCATTTCATCAAGTAAATCATGGTTCAGACCATCATGGTCCTACATGCCCCGGTACGGCACGTTGATGGTCATGTTGCCCGTCCAGGTGTCGGGCACGGGCTTGTTGAGGGACCAGTGAATGGCGTTGACGACCAGGCGCTGGAAGGCGGGCACGGCGAAGTCTTCGGGGTGGCCCATCGTGGTGGCAAACACCCGGGCGCCGTACGCATTCTGCCAGGTCCAGGCCACGGGGTTGTCGGCAAAATTGGGCTTTTCGGAGTTGACCGCCTTGCCCGTCAGCAGCCAGGTAGCCCCCTTGGCCGGGTAGTCGGGCAGCACCTTGTAGAGCCAGGAGCGGACGTGGAAGCTGGCGTCCACGCCCTTGAGGATGGGGTGTTTGGCCGCTTCGGGAATCACCGACACGTCGGTGCTGCACGTGTGCCCGCAGTGGGTGTGGTCGGCCTTGCCGCCCCAGCCGGGAGGGGCGCCCAGGGCAAACTCCCCGAAGGCATTCCACCGGGCCAGCGGGTGGCCTTCCGGGTAGTTGAAAGCGTGGGTGCTGGTGCGGAAGCCCACCACCGGCTTGCCCGACTTGAGGTAGGCGTCAATGTGGCGGACCTGGTCGGCGGGCAGCCGCCGCCAGCGCAGGAAAAACACGGCCAGGTCGGCGTCCTTGAGGGCCTGGAGGCCGGGAATGTTCTCTTCGGCGTTCTGGTCGGGCGCCGACTTGAGCACGGTGACCTGCATGCCGTACCGCTGGCGGAGCTGCTCGGCCAGCAGGGGCAGGGTGGTTTCGCTGCTGTATTCGTGGTCGCCGGTGACGAATACCAGGCGGGGCTTCCGGGCTTTCTGCTGGGGAATCGCCTCGGCGGCGCCCAGCAGGACGGCGAGGAGCAATACGGCAACCCGGACGGTACATTTTCGGAGCATGGAACGGTGGATTAGTAGCTTGTTTTTGGACCCGGCTAATTTACAATTGCATTTGCTGAATGTACAATTTTATGCCGCCCAAATAAAGCACCGTTCCGCTTTTTTATACTCATTCCCCATCCACCATCCAAAAAACTGAACCGCAAGGACCGCCATAGAGACGCAAAGCCCGCAAGGAGAACGCGTTCCCCTTGCATCTGCTTCGAAATCCTGTTAATCCTTTAATCCGGTAAATCCTGATCCCTTTGCGGCTCCATGGCGGTCCTTGCGGTTCAGTTTGGTAATTCAAACGTGCCCAGCCGTTACGGACGGCAACGGCCGGTGTCGCCGCAACGTTGACAATCCTCGGGCTGCTTTCTATATTTGGCTGCCCAAGAAATCCTATGAAACCCGTTTCCCCATTGCACTTTGTGCTCCTGCTGGCCGGCCTCGCGGGCGGCTGCGTCAACGACAACACCCGGACGGCCACCACGGAAACCGGTGATCCGGTCGCCGTCCAGGCCCCTGCCGCCCCCGAAGCGGCCCCTGCCGACACGGACGCCTCGCCCCCGGTATCCACCGCCGACCCGGCCCTTGCCGTGCTGGAAAACGCCGACGTGCGGTTCAAGCTGCACGGGTTGCTCGAATTCAAGCCCCGGGACGAGGCCCTGGGCAAACCCGACCCGGCCAAGAAGTACATCATGGCCGACATCAGTTGCGAAAACATCGGCACCAAAAACGTTTACCCCGCCCAGTACATGCTGTCGGCCTACCTGCTCGACAACAAAGGCAACAAGCACAGCCTGCCGCTGAGCGTAAAGACGGTCGCCATGTTCGACGGCCACCCCGCCAACACCTACACCCGGGAACAATCGGAGGGCTTTTACCGCGAAAACTTCGCCCCCGGCGAGAAAGCGCGGGGCTTCCTGTACGGCGTGGAGGTGGACAAAAACGTGACCCTCACCAGGCTGGTGATGGAGGCCCGGGACCTGAAGGCCGGCGCCGACATCAAGCCATAAACAGACCTCAACCCCTTCCGGATTCCGAAAACCCGAAAGGGCTTCCCTCACCCCATCAAACCATCGTGGCACCCTCCCCAACCTACCAGTTTACGGCCCACTTGCAACGGTTTACCGGCAAACTCGGCATGCACTACGTGGAAGTGCCCCAAGAGGCAGCCGAAGGGTTCGGCGGCAAGAGCGGGGTCCGGCTCGTGTGCACCCTCAACGGCCGGACCGAATACAGCTGCGCCCTCCTGTTCCAGCGCGTGGGCACGTTTTACGTCTACGTGGGCGGGAAAGCCAAAAAAGCGGAGGGCCTCAACCTGGGCGAATCCGTGCGCGTGTCGCTGCGGCGCGACGAGAGCCGCTACGGGATGCCCATGCCCGAAGAGCTGGCCGAGGTGCTGGCCCAGGACCCGGAAGGCGACGCCGGTTTTCACCGGCTTACGCCCGGCCGCCAGCGCACGCTGATCTTCTACGTATCGTCGGTCCGCTCCGTGGACGCCCGCATCACCCGCGCCATCGAGGTGGTTGACAAGGCAAAAGTGGAGGCCGCCGGCCAGAAACGGGCGTAGCGGGCCGTAACCTTACACGCTTTTCTGACGCGTCGCCGGGCCCCCGCCGGCGGGGCGGTTACCTTCGGCCGGGTACCAAAATCAAGACCTTTCGTCTTCATCCTGGTATGATCTCAAAATTACCCGACTGGGCCTGGACCGCGGCCTGGTGGCTGGCCTTCGTTGCCGGCATGGTCAACGTGGTCGGGCTGCTGAGCTTCCAGCAGCAGGCCATCACCCACCTGACGGGCAGCACCTCCCTGCTGGCCGTGGCCGTAACCTCCCTCGACGGCTGGGCCGTACTCCACTTCATGGGCATCCTGGGTGCCTTTCTGGCGGGCACGGCCCTGAGCGGCCTGCTGATCGGCGGCAACGCGACCCTGCGGCTGCGCCGCCGCTACGGGGTGGGCCTGCTGGTGGAGTCGGGGCTGCTCCTGGCGGCCATGCCCCTGCTGCAAGAGGGCAACCTGGGCGGCATCTACCTGACGGGCTGCGCCAGCGGCCTGCAAAACGGAATGGGGAGCATTTACAGCAGCGGCCTGGTCCGCACCACCCACCTGACGGGCATCCTCACCGACCTGGGCCTCTTCCTGGGGCACGCCCTGCGCCGGGTGCCGGTTGACCCGCGCCGGGTGCGCCTCTGCCTGCTGCTCATTTCCGGGTTCTTCGCCGGGGGCATTGCCGGAACGGCCGCCTTTTCGCAACTCGGCCCGGCCACGCTGCTGATTCCCGCCACCCTCACCGGCGGCGCGGCCCTGGCCTACGGCGCCTACCGCCTCAACCGCCTGCGCCTCCTCAGGCAATACGCGTAGTTGGGGTATTGGGTATTGAGTATTGAGTTCCGCACAAGCTGCGATCAGGGTAGTGACAATGAAGGGTATGATTGGAAAAAGTTTACCACGGAGACACGGAGGGCACGGAGGTACACGGAGAAAAAGGAGACGGGAGGAAAGGAAACCGGAGAAACTTAACCGCAAGGACCGCAAAGAAGACGCAAGGGCCGCAAGGAGAACGCGTATTTCTTTGCGCCCTTTGCGTCTCCATGGCGAGCCTTGCGGTTCAGTTCTTTTCTTTGCGGTCTTTGCGCTGCTGAAGCGCCTTTGCGTGAAACCCTTTTTCTTTGAAAAGACGCGATCAATCGCGTCTCTACGCAGGCCCTCCGTGTCTCCGTGGTAAACCCTTTTTCCAACATACCCTTTGCAGCTACTGCTGCCTCTACCGTGCAAATCAAATTTGTTGCTTGCAAACACTTTCGGGACATACTTACTTCTAGGTATTTTTTGGCTTTAACGCTTGATTTCGCGCCAAATCGGTAAGGCGGGATTGACTGTCAACGCGCCAGTGTGTACATTCGTATGCCTGAAAGCGCCGCCGAAGCAGAACTGATCCTCGTCCGCGCAAAACGCACCTTCAGTTGCCGGCCGCTGACCGGCGGGCTGTACCGGTGCTGCCAACCCAATGAAAGAAACAAAAAAATATCCCTCATTTCGGTTCTACCCCCCGGCGCGGAATTAGAAAAACCGCTGCGCCGGAGTACATCGTCAACAAAGTCTTTACGGAATCACACCGGCCTTTTCAGGTACGGTCATTGACTCGTTTTTTCTCCTTTTCCCCCGTGACCCGGCCGCGCCCGACCCAATTCCCCTTTCATTTCTAACCGCTTTCGTATGCTTGGCTCCCAAACCCTGGAAGTTGTGATCGGACTGATCTTCATCTTTCTGCTGCTCAGCCTGCTGGCTACCGCAATCAACGAACTCATCATGAGCTTTTTCTCTTTCCGGGGCAGAGACCTCGCAAAGGCCATCAAAATCATGCTCGACGACCGCGCCGCCGCGACCCCCGGCGGGAAAGCCGGGCAAAAGCGCAAGAATCGGGTGGGGCATCCGGGGGCCGTGGCGTATTTTTGAAGCGTACCACCAACCCCTCCTCCCGCGTATGCTCCTTGACCCCACGTCCCCCGAAGCCGCCGCGTACGACAGTCCGCAGGCTGCCCTGGACTACGAACGGATCGAAAAAGCCATCCGGTTCATTGAAGAAAACGTGACCCGGCAGCCGGGCCTGGCCGAAATTGCCGACGCCGTCCACCTGAGCCCGTTCCACTTCGAACGGATGTTCAGCCGCTGGGCCGGCACCACGCCGCAACGGTTTTTGCGCTACCTCACCAAGGAATACGCCCGGCAACTGCTGGCGGAGGCCAAGGACGTAGCCGAGGTGAGTTACCGGGTGGGGCTTTCGGGCACGGGCCGCCTCCACGACCTGTTCGTGACCTACGAAGCCATGTCGCCGGGCGAGTACAAGGGGCGCGGCCGCGGACTGGAAATTTCCTACGGGTTCCACCCCACCCCGTTCGGGCCATGCCTGCTGGCCGTCACGTCCCGGGGCATCTGCGGGCTCACCTTCCTGCCGGCCGACGGTCCGGGGCAGGCCCTGCCCGATCTGCAAGCCGCCTGGCCCGAAGCCCGCCTGGCCGAAAACCAGTCCCTGACCGGGGCGGTGGCCGAACAACTCTTTGCCCCCGCGGCATCCTCTACTCCGAAGCCGATCCACCTCCTGCTGCGGGGCACCAACTTCCAGATCAAGGTGTGGGAGGCGTTGCTGAAGATTCCCGCCGGCGCCCTCTCCAGCTACGAAGCCCTGGCCGCGGCGGCGGGCAGCCCCAAAGCCGTACGGGCCGTGGGCACCGCCTGCGGCAGCAACCAGATCGCCTACCTGATTCCGTGCCACCGCGTGTTGCAGAAAGCCGGTGCCATCGGCGGCTACCGCTGGGGCACGCCCCGCAAAAGAGCCATGCTGGCCTGGGAAGCCGCGCAAATGGCCTGAGGGTTGAGGGACAGGGTTGGAGGAGGATAGGGTTTGAGGGGATAGGGTTGAAACCCTATCCTATGGATATTGCTGTCGCATCAAGTATAGTAACGCGTAGCAGTCTGGTGTGGTGTAACGTGCCGGCGCGGAAAGGCACGGGCTGGCGCGGAGTAGCGTGCTGGCGCGAAGCTGTGCTTCGTGCCGATTATGGTTTCCGCCTCTGGCGGAACGAGGTTGTTTCCCGGGTGGTAAATGTTTCACCGCCCTTGCCGGGCATCACAGATGCATTGCCTCCATTGCCTGGGCAGCGCCCTTGCTTCAACTCACTGGCGCAGGCGTCCGCCTGTGCCTGCCCCTCCCAAGCGTCCGCTTGCCCTTTCGCATGGTAAACGTATCGCTTTATGACACACAAGTGTCAACTTGTTGTTGGTTGATGAAACCATGGTCTCACTACCTGTACGGAAAGGCACGCATGAAGCAGGATTGGTACCCGAAAGGAGGGGGAGTAAGCCTGACGGCTGGGAAGCAGGACGCCTGGTAAGCGAGAAAGGCAAGCGGACGCTTGGAAGAAGGGGGCACAGGCGGACGCCTGCGCCAGTGGGTCGAGGCAAGGGCGGTGCTACAGGCAATGAATGCAATGCATTGGACATCTTGGCAAACACTTCACACCCGCCGTTAAACTGCTTTGTTCCGCCAGAGGCGTAAGGCATAGCTGGCACGAAGCACAGCTTCGCGCCAGCATACTATACCGCCGCGCCAGCCTGTTGCGCCAGATCGTGCCCCTTCGCGCCAGCAGACTGCCGCCGGCCCCGTCCCGGACCGGTCGGGTTTGAGAACCCAACCCCACGCGCAGCACCTTTATAATTCGTACCGGTCAGCCCCCTTCCCGATCCTTCCTCCCGTTTCCTTTCCTCCGGTCTTTCGCCTCCCTTTTCCAGCTATCGGTCGAATTCGTCGGCGTAGACCAGGGCGTTTTTGGCGTTGAAGAGGCGGATGTAGTCCACGGCGCCGCCGCCGCGGAAGTTGTAGATGATGCCGCGGAGGGCGCCCACGGGCTGCCGGTAGGCCATCTGGTAGACGGGCTTGCCGTCCAGCAGCACCCGGGCCCGCCGTCCCCGTACCTCCAGCCGCGCCACCCGCCAGCCCGATACCGCCGTGGAGAAGGGCGACAGGTCGTTGAACTTGCCGGCCAGTTCGATTTCGCCGAACTGCACCGTGGCCCAATGGGCGCAGCCGGGCTGGTTGAACTGGAGCCGGAACAAGTTGCGTTCCCCCAGTACCCGGAGCATGCTTTCCAGGCACGCAAAGCCCCCTTCGGCGGGCGAATTCCGGAAGCGGGTTTCCAGCGAAAAATTGTCCCCGTCCACCCCGAACGTGCGGATGTTGCTGAACTCCGTCCAGTTCACCAGCGCCGTATCAATGCCGGCCGCCCGCACCGCTTCCGGCGATACGTACAGGCGCCCTTTCCGGCGGCCTTCGCGCAGCAGTTTCGGCTCCAGGCTTTCCAGGCGGTTGTTTTTTAGGTACACCGCCGCCATCCAGCCCCGCGACAGCACCTCCACCGGGATCGAGTCGAGCACCTGCCGGCCGGACCACAGCCGTACCGTGTAGCGGCCGGGAAAGTGGTAGTAGTACGTAATGAGGCGTTTATACCGGGGCAGCAACTCCCGTTCGTGGTGGCCGAAGAGGCCGTAGCCGTAGTCAATGTACACGCTGTCGGCGGGCAGCCGCGCAATGTCGTACTCGAACACCACCGTGTACGGCACCGTGTCGCGCGTGGAGCGGGCCCGGAACAGCGGCTTGTTCCCCACCGGGCCGGCCGCTACGCCAGCGTCCCGGCGGGCGGCCCGGGGAGCCGACAGCCAGCCCAGGCCCGCCAGCAGGACCAGCCCCAGCACGGCCCAGCCCACCCAGCGGTTGCCCCGGCGCGGGGAGGCGGCCGGGGGCGGCGCGGAATAGGCCGGCGGAACTTCCGGCGGTAAAATGTCAGCCGGCGCCGGGGGAGCCGCGGCGGGAGGGGCATCCGGGGCTACCGGGGCGGCGTCGGGTACCCAGGTGGCCGGCGCGGGTTCGGGCGGAGGGGCAAGCCCGGATTCGGGTGGCGCGGCCGGCGCGGGCAGTCGCTCTTCGCCCACCAGCACGGGCTGGCGTTTTTTGAAATCTTCCCACCCCTCGTACCCGATGAAAATGGCCAGCGCATTTTTCGTTTCGATCTGCGGGTTGTAGGAACGGTACGTTTTGGTTTTGCCGAAAAGCCGCTTGAGCGTGTCGGGGCTGATCGAAATGCGGGACGAGGTGCTTACCAGTTCGCTCAACTTCTGGTAATCCCCGTTCTTCCAGAATTTGCTTTCCCCCCGCTGCCATTTCGCTTCGATCAGCCGGCAGCAGCGGGTGAGGTAAATTAACTCTTCGGACATACCAGGAATCGGTGAACAACGGGTTGCATAACGGCCCGGACCAGCCAAATGTACGGGCTTTTATGCATAAAATGCTGCACAAGCCCCGCCCCCGCTTCCCGCAAAAATGCTCTTTTATCGCCCATAAAGCCAAAAAACGGGCCTTTTTTCCCCGGGCACTTTGCACAACCTTTTACAAAACCCTACAGGAGGGCGTTAACGGCCGTCATTTTAATTTTACAATAAAAAGTAGCACGTTTCCCATTCGCCCGGGACGGCCACCCGGCCCGGCATTCTCCTCTTTCCACCCCAAACTTTTCCGTACATGAGCAAATGCGTACCCATCTGCCTCCGGGCAGCCGTGCTGTACCTGCTGGTGTTGACCCGGCTGGCGCTGCCGGGCCGCGCCCAACACGCCACGGCAACCATCCACTTCGACCAGCCCACCGGCCCCGTCATCGGGCAGGGCGCCTTCGGGCTCAACCTGTTCCAGGGCTTCGACCCGGGCCAGTCGGGCACGCCCGGCAACGCGGCCTACAAGGCGGCCATGGCCTTTATGAACCCCGGCATCGTGCGTTACCACAGTTGGGAAATGCTCGGCCCGAGCACCAACCGCAACGGCTGGCTCACGGCCGACAACCGGTGGGACGCCGCCAAGATCAAGAACGCCCTCGACGGCGCCCCGGCCTACCCGCAGGTGCTGATGAACATCCCCGGCTGGCCCGCGGCCTGGCAGGACGCCGAAAACCGGCTGCTGCCGTCCCGCTACGCCGAGTACGCGGACTGGTGCGCCGACCTGCTGCGCATCATCAACGTGGACCAGGGCCGCGGCATCAAGTACTGGGAGATCACCAACGAACGCGACGACGTGTACAAGGAGAACTCCGACGAGCTGGGCCGCATCTTCACCCAGGTGGCCGCCGCCATGAAAGCCGTGGACCCGACCATCAAGACCGGCGGCGCGGCCTTCGCCCGTCCCGACCTGTTTGCCCAGGTGAACGCCTTTTTCTCCACGGCCGCCCCGGCGCTGGACTTCGTCTCGTACCACTCCTACGCCAACGGCACGCCCAATGCGCCCACCCAGCAGGTGTACGACCGGGCCGTGGCCGGCGGACTCATCAGCGCCGACATGCGCCGGGAGTTTGCCAAACATTCGGGCCGGGAAGTCGAGTTTTTCCACAATGAGTTCAACATCAGTTGGAACCCGCCCGACCCGCACCAGTCTACGTACGTGAGCATGCTCTTCGACGCCATCCTGACCCTGACGGCCGTGAAGAGCGGGGCCACCGGCACGATGGCCTGGAACGAATGCGACGGCTGGTACGGCAAGATGGACAACAGCTACAACAAGCGTCCCGCCGCCTACCTCTACCACAACTTCAACGCCCACCTGCCCGGCGGCACCGTGTGTAACGCGACCGTGAGCAACGGCGCCGCGCTGGTGGTGCTGGCTACGCAGCAGGGCAGCCTTCGGAAACTGGTGGTGGTGAACCGCTCCGACGCCGACCAGCGGTACGCGTTCACCTTCACCGGCCTGCCCGGTACGGTGGACAATTCCACGCTCTTTGCCGTTTCGCAGAACCTGCCGCAGGGCGGCATTGCCACCAAAGACCTGTCGTACGGCCAACTGACGGCCACGGGCGGCGCCCTGTTCGGGAAAAACACGGTGACGATCCTCAGCATTGACCTCGACAACCTGCGCAGCACCGGCGACCTGGAAGCCCCCGCCGCCCCCACGGACCTCGCCGCCCGGGCCACCGACCGCACCCTCACCCTCTCCTGGACGGCCGCCACCGACAACGTGGGCGTGACCGGCTACGACGTGTACCGGGACGGCGTGCCGGCCGGCAGCACCGACGCCGCCACCACGCAGTTCGCTTCGGCCTGGCTGGAGCCGTCCACCGCCTACGCCTTTGCGGTAGTGGCCCGGGACGGCACGGGCAACGCGTCGGCGCCGGCCTCCCTCACGGCCACCACCACGGCCTACGCGGCCCGCCCCGTAGCTTCGGTGTTTACGCCTACTTCCTGGAACAACCCCTTCGCGGGCAACGTGACGGGTGACGACGGGCAAACCACCACGGCCGGCGGGGGCGTGCAACTGGCCCAGGACGAGGAACTGCGCATCCGCCTGGCGGGCGCGGCCCAGTACACCAACGTCTACGGGGCAACCTTTGCCAACCCCATTGACCTCTCCATCCAGTCCGAACTGAAGGTGAACATCCGCAGCGACGCCGCCCTGGCGCTGCGGGTCAAACTTTTCGACGCGGCCGGCAACCAGGTGGACTTCTGGCAGAACACGTTTTACCTCTCCGGCGACAACCAGTCGAAGACCTACGCCCTGGACTTCGCCGCCAACGGGTTCGGGAGCGTGGACCGGACCCGCGTGAAGGGACTGGTGCTGATGTACGCCGACGCCCCCCCGGCCAGCGGCACGCTGTACCTCGACAACCTGGCGCTGGGCACGCCCAATGCCTACGCCGGGCTGCGCAACCCCGACAAGTTCATCAATACCGCCGCCGGCCTCGATTACGCGTACTACGAAGGGGCGTGGAACCTGCTGCCCGACTTCAACGCCCTGACGCCGGCCGAAACCGGCACGGTCGCCAACTTTGACCTGTCGCCCAAAAACCGCACCGACAACTACGCCTTCCGGTACACGGGCTACGTGCAGGTACCCGCCGACGGCCGGTACACCTTCTACACTTCCTCCGATGACGGCAGCAAGCTCTACATCGGCGACCAGGAAGTGGTCAACAACGACGGCCTGCACGGCATGGTGGAAAAGAGCGGCACCATTGCCCTTAAGGCCGGCCTGCACGCCATCACCGTCTCGTTCTTCGAACAGGGCGGCGGCGAAGGGCTCGAAGTGCGGTACGCGGGCCCCAACCTGGGCAAGCAACTGGTTCCGGACGCGGCCCTGTTCCGCCTCAGCCCGGTCGTGGTAAGTGGGTTCTCCCCGGCCTCGGGCCGCACGGGCACCCCCGTGGTCATCACCGGCAGCGGGCTGACCGGGGCGACGGCCGTGACCTTTGGCGGCGTGGCGGCCGAAAGCTTTGCCGTGGACAACCCCGGTCAGCTTACGGCCGTGGTGCCGTACGGCGCGACCACCGGCAAGGTGCAGGTCACCACCCCGGACGGCACGGCCGCCAGCCCCGGCGACTTCACGGTGCTGCCCAACGCAGTAACCACCGCCCCGGTGGCGGGGTCTCCCTTCTGCGCGGGTACGGACCTGGAAATCACCTTCTCGACGGCGGGCCTTTTCGCCGCCGGCAACGTGTTCACGGCCCAGCTTTCGGATGCCGCCGGCAGCTTCGCCAACCCCACGCCCCTCGGCACCGGCACCCGTGAGGGCACTATCCCTGCCACCCTGCCCGCCAGCCTGGCTTCCGGCACCGGCTACCGGGTCCGCGTGGTGTCTTCCGCCCCGGGGGCCGAGCACCGCGACAACGGGGCGGATTTGACGATCAACGCCTTGCAAACCTTCTACGCCGACCGTGACGGCGACGGGTACGGCAACGCCGCGGCTGCCACCCGGGCCTGCACGGCACCAACCGGCTACGTGGCCGCGGCGGGTGACTGCAACGACGCCAACCCCGCCGTACGGCCCGGGGCCGCCGAAATCTGCGGCAACGGCGTGGACGACAACTGCAACGGCCAGGCGGACGAAGCCTGTCCGGCAATCAGCGGCTTCTCGCCGGCGGCCGGTCCGGCGGGTACGTTCGTGACGATCAACGGCCCGTTCCTGGCGGGGGCCACGGCGGTAACGTTCAACGGGACCCCGGCCGCCTCGTACGCGGTAAACGCCGCGGGCCAGGTAACGGCGGTGGTGCCGGCCGGGGCCACTTCCGGCGCCATCCGGGTCACGGTTCCGAACGGCACGGCGGTCAGTTCCACCGCCTTCACCGTGCAGCGCACCTATCCCAAACCAGTAGTTGCCGGCTTCTCCCCGGGTTCCGGCCCGGTGGGCACCGCCGTGACGGTCACGGGCAGCGGCTTCTACGCGGGGGTTACGGCCGTGCAGTTCAACGGCAAGGCGGCGGTGGCGGAAGTGCTGAGCGGCACTTCGCTGCGGGCCGTGGTGCCGGCCGGGGCGGGCAGCGGCCGGGTCAGCGTGCAGACCCCGGGCGGCACGGCCACCAGCAAGAACCGGTTTACGGTGACCGTGCCGGCCGCCCGGGCGGGCGAAACCGGGGACGCCGCGCCGGTTCGCTTCCGGGTATCGCCCAATCCCTTCGCCGGGGCGCCGACGCTGCGCTGGGAAGGCCCGCTGACCGGGCCGGTGTCGGTGGTGGTGTTCGATGGTTACGGCCGGGCCGTGTTCCGCACCCAAGCCTTGCCGGCCACGGGCATTCTCCCGCTGGACCGCGGGTTGCCGGCCGGCCTCTACTACCTCCAAATCCGCCACGGCCAGGCCGTACAGACCGTGAAGGCGGTAAAAAGGTAGACGGGAGACCGGAAACGGGAGACCAGGAATGCGGGTGTGATTTTGCCCGTATCCATCCACCGTACCATAAATGACAACAGCGGCGTCCCCAATCCGGGCGCCGCTGTTTTTTGTATGAATTCCCGCTCAATTTCTTCTTTTCAACCCCACTCCCTCCCCGCTTCTCAAACTCCCCAACTCCCTAACCCTCCAGTTCCCACACCCCCATCAGCACCAACTCCAGGTGGAGGGGCAGCATGGGCAGGGTTTGCGCGTTGAACCACTCCTGCACGCGTTGGGCGGAGGCAGAAGCGGGTGTTACTTTTTCCCGGTTTTGTCCGTTGTTCAACCGGCTAACGTTGCTTTTAGAAGAGGTAGTTGTTGTCATCATCTTGTTAAAGGTTAATTTTGCTCGTAAATCTTACATTCGAATCTATATGGGTTTTGGCCCGCAATGGTAACCGCCCCGCCCGGTTGCGGCCGGGGGCGGGGCCGTACCTGAGGCGGGCGGAGGCGGCGTTAACCCTTTGAATGCAAAGAAAATATGCTATCTTACGGCGTAGTCGGGTTTTTTTCGGCGGCACTGCGCCGGAACGCCCTTTTTAGCCGGTGTGCGCACGCAGGACCGCATTTTCCGCACCGGGGCGAAGAAGCTATCCCCATTCGCCAGTCCGCTTGCCTTGTGCGCCCTTCTTCTTTGCTTTTTTTAACCTGATCGTACATGAAGCCCGCCCCTTTGCCTACCAACGAGCATGAACGGCTGCGCGAACTGCTTTCCCTCGAAATCCTGGATTCGGGGCACGAAAGCCAGTTTGACGAGATTGTACAACTGGCGTCCCACATCTGCGAAGCCCCCATCACCCTGGTATCGTTGATTGACGAGTCGCGGCAGTGGTTCAAGGCAAAGGTGGGCATGGACCTTTCCGAGACGCCCCGCGACGTAGCCTTTTGCGCCCATACCCTGCTCGACAGCGACCTGCTGGTGGTGGAAAACCCGGGCGACGACGAACGGTTCCGCGAAAACCCCTACGTGACGGGCGACCCCAACATCAAATTCTACGCCGGGGCGCCGCTGCGCACCTCCAACGGCTACAACATCGGGACGCTCTGCGTGCTCGACACCCGCCCGCGGCAACTGACCGAAACCCAGCGCACGGCCCTGCAACTGCTCTCGCGCCAGGTGGTGAAAGAACTGGAACTGCGCAAGGCCAACCGCGAGTTGCAGCGCAAAAACCAGATGCTGCAAGGCTTCCTGGAAAACATCCCCGTGATCGCCTACCGCGTGGACGGCGGGGGCACCATCCGCGAACTGGTGGGCTCGGGCCTGGCGGTGCTGGGCCTGGGCAACGGGCAGTGGGTGGGCCGCAACGCCTTCGAACTGCTGCCCCACATGGCCGAAACCATCCGCGAGGTGCTGCGGACCGGCAAGAGCACCTTCGTGAGCAGCAGCAGCCGGAAGGGCCGGGAGTGGCACCTGGAGCACTACGTGTTCCCCGACGAAACCAACCCCGGCGGCGTAACCGGCTTTGCCCTCAACGTCACCAGCCGGATGGCCTTTGAACGCGAACTCAAGGTCGCCAAGGAGACGGCCGAACGGGCCACGCAGGCCAAAAGCCGGTTCCTGGCCAACATGAGCCACGAAATCCGCACGCCGATCAGCGCCATCCTGGGCTTTGCCCAGATGCTCCGCGGGCAGCCCCTGCCGGGCGAGGCGCAGGAGTACCTCGACCACATCAGCGCCTCGGGCGAACTCCTGCTCCAGCTCATCGGCGACGTGCTCGACCTGACCAAGATCGAAGAAGGCAAGTTCGAGCTGCACGAAGAACACTTTCCCCTCCGCGAAGTGGTGCGTTCGAGCCTCAACCCGTACCAGTTCCGGGCGGGGGAAAAAGGCTTGCAGTTCGGGCTGCACTTTGCCGACGACCTGCCCGACTACGTGACCGGCGACGCCAACAAGCTGTCGCAGGTGCTGGTGAACCTGGTGAGCAACGCCCTCAAGTTTACCCGGCAGGGCGGCATCCAGGTGCGGTGTACGGCCGAGCCGCCGGCCGCCCCCGGGGGAACGGCCCGCCTCAAAGTAGCCGTGCAGGACACCGGCGTGGGCATTCCCGCCGACAAGCGGGACCAGATCTTCGGTCGCTTCACCCAGGCCGACGCGTCCATCAACCGGCAGTTCGGCGGGTCGGGGCTGGGCCTGGCCATCGTGAAAGAACTCGTGGAGCGCATGGGCGGCGTGCTGGGCGTGGAAAGCATCGACGCGGCGGCCAGCCCGGCGGGCGAAACCGGCAGCACGTTCTGGTTCACGCTGCCCCTGCGGGTGGCCGGGCCGCCCCCGTCCCGGCCCGACGACACCCCGGCCCCGGCGGCGATCCACTACGGCAACCAGGTGCACGTGTTGCTGGTGGACGACAACGAGATCAACCAGCGGCTGGCCGCGGCCATGCTGCGCAACGCGGGCTGCCGGGTGACGGCCGCCGGCAACGGCCAGGAGGCCCTCGAAAAGCTGCAAACCGGCGACTTCCAGCTCGTGCTGATGGACATCCAGATGCCGGTGCTGGACGGGTACCAGGCCACGCGGTGGGTGCGGGAAAAACTGGGGCTCACGCTGCCCGTGGTGGGCTTGAGCGCCAACGTGTACCAGGAAGAAATTGACCTGTGCTACCAGGCGGGCATGAACGACTACCTGAGCAAGCCCTACACCGAGCAGGGCCTGCGCGAAAAGCTGGCCCGATGGGTAGCCCTGCCCCCGGCGACGGCCCTGCCCGACGGCGCGGCGGGCCCGGCCCGCAAACTCACGAACCTGAACCTGCTGCACGACCTGTTCGGCGGCGACGAGGCGCTGGTGCTGGAGATGGTTGCCGACTTTTTACGGCAGCAGCAGGAACTGACCGGGCGGATGGAAGCAGCCCTGGCAATGGCGGATTACAAGCAACTGGCGGTCCTCTCGCACCACATGCGGTCCTCGATCGAGGCGGTGGGGCTGGAGGCGCTGCGGGAGCCCCTGCTGGCGCTGGAAGCCCACATCAAGGGCGGCAAGCCGGCGCCGGGCATCGCCCCGTTGTTTGCGCGCGTCAAGGAGATCAGCCGGCTGGCTACCGAGGAGCTGCGGGCGGGTACGCAGCCGGCGGACCGGGCCGTGCAGGGGTGAGGCGGCCGGCAGCACCCGCCGGGCAAAGCAGTGGGGCGCACCGGCCGGAAGAACCGGGGGGGTACCAAAGGATAAAAGGAAAGAAACCGGCGATAGGCCGGCTCTTTCCTCTTTGTAGATAGTACAAACTCCTTTTTGATTGTGTTACAAACATACGGCGCCGCGGGCTGCGGGCTTTAAATATTCGCCCAGTGGCCCGATCTACCCGGTGGTTTGCGCGAATGCGTCGCCGGTTGAAAAAGGCATTTGGGCGCCCGAATCACGCCCCGCGGCAGCGGCAGGGCACATCCCGGCGGCCGGAATGGCCGTAGAAACTCCGAAATCCGTACCCATGTCCAACCCATTGAGCACCCCTCCCTCCCCTTCCCGCCCGGGCCTCCGCCTGCTGGTGGCCGAAGACAATCACATCAACCAGCGGATCGTGAAGGAGTTGCTGCGCAAGGAAGGCCACGAGCCCACGGTGGTTTCCAACGGCCGCGAAGCCCTGGAAGCCCTCGGCCGGCAGCCCTTCGACGCCGTGATCCTCGACTACCAGATGCCCGAGATGGACGGCCTCCAGGCCCTGCACGCCCTGCGGACCCACGCCAGCGCCTCGGTCCGGGGCCTGCCCGTGCTCTTTTTCACGGGCGAAGCCGACGAAGCGGCCCTGGCCCTGCTCGGCCCGTACGGGGTGGCGCAGACGCTGCAAAAGCCCATTGAGCCCCGCAAGCTGCTCAGCGCGGTGGAGGGGCTGGCGGCGCGGGCCACGAACCGGCAACCGGCCCGGCCGCTGGCGGCGCCCATTGACTACCTGCGCGACATCACCGGCGGCGACGCCGAACTGATGGC
>CADCTQ010000056.1 GCA_902805615.1 uncultured Cytophagales bacterium | reverse complement strand
GCGGGCCATTTCGTCTTCCCACTCCTTGCGGCCGGTGAGGTCGCCGGTCACCTTGGTAAGCCCGATCAGGTCGCCCTCCTCGGAGTAGATGGCCGTCAGCGTGACCTTGGCCCAGAACAGCGAACCGTCCTTGCGCCGGCGCCAGTCTTCGTTCTCGAACACGCCGTCCCGTTTGGCACCGGCCAGCTCTTCTTCCGGCTTGCCCTCCTCGCGGGCCGGTTCGGGGAAGAGCATGCCGTAATACTGGCCGACGATCTCGTGTTCGGGGTAGCCTTTGATGCGCTGGGCGCCTTCGTTCCAGGAGGTAACGATGCCGTCCGGGCTCATGACGAAAATGGCGTAGTCCTTCACCTGGTTGATGAAGTGGGCGTAAACGTTTTCTTGCACCGTGGGGGTGGGCATGGTCAATACGGGAAATGGGTAAAAAATGCGGCTGCCGGGCCGGTTCACCGAAAAATTACTACTACGGAAAAGGTTTGAAAAAGGCTAAACGGGGCGGCCGTCCGGCAAAATTTCTTCCCCCGGAAACCTCCCGGCCCGCCCCGGCAACCGGCCCGTCCGGGGCTGCCGTACCCCCGGCGGGCCGCCCTGGCGTACGCCCTTGCATATTAGCCGAATACTCTATCTTTACGCCGCCCGAAAGGCAGCACCGGGGCGGAGGATGCATTTTGAATTTTACATGGAGCCCCCTCCGCGGAAGGGCGATTCATTTATCATCCGGAATGCAAAATTAAAAACCCGGAATCCGTGTTGTCTCCGTAAGGGGCGGGTTTATCGTCTGACGCTTACGAATCTAAAGTTCAACATTCAACATTCATAATTTCCAAAAGGCATGGCAGCACAATATGATTTACTCGTGATCGGCAGCGGTCCGGGGGGGTACGTAGCGGCTATTCGCGCTGCGCAACTGAAGATGAAAGTAGGCGTGGTGGAGATGGCCGAACTGGGCGGCGTGTGCCTCAACTGGGGCTGCATTCCCACCAAGGCCCTGCTCAAAAGCGCCCAGGTGTTCGAATACATCCACCACGCGCAGGACTACGGCATCCAGGTGAGCGGCGCCAAGGCCGACTTCGGCAGCATGGTCAAGCGCAGCCGCGACGTGGCCAGCGGCATGAACAAGGGCGTGCAGTTCCTCTTCCGCAAAAACAAGATTGACCACATTGCCGGCACGGGCAAGCTGCAAAAAGGCAAGAAGGTGGAAGTGACCGGCGCGGACGGCAAGAAGACCGTCTACGAAGCCAAACACATCATCATCGCCACCGGCGGCCGGGCCCGCGAACTGCCCAACCTCAAGATTGACAACCAGAAGATCATCGGCTACCGCAAGGCCATGGTGCTCGAAAAGCAGCCCGCCTCCATGGTCATCGTGGGCTCGGGGGCCATCGGCGTCGAGTTCGGCTACTTCTACAACTCCATCGGCACCAAGGTGACCATCGTGGAGTTCCTGCCCCGCATCGTGCCCAACGAAGACGAAGAGGTGAGCAAGCAACTCGACAAGGAATACCGCAAGGCCGGCGTCAACATCATGGTCAACTCCTCGGTGGAAGCCGTGGATACCTCCGGCCCCGGCTGCAAGGTCCGGGTGAAAACCCCCACCGGCGAACAGATCCTCGAATGCGACGTGGTGCTGTCGGCCGTGGGTTACTCGCCCAACCTCGAAAACATCGGCCTCGAAGAGACCGGCGTGAAGGTGGAAAAGAACCGCGTGGTGGTGGACGACTTCTACCGCACCTCCGTGGAAGGCGTGTACGCCATCGGCGACATCGTGCCCGGACCGGCCCTGGCCCACGTGGCTTCCGCCGAAGGCATCATCTGCGTGGAGAACATCGCCGGCCTCAAACCCGAGCCGCTCAACTACAACAACATCCCCGGCTGTACGTACTGCCAACCCGAGATCGCCTCGGTAGGCTTCACCGAAAAGCAGGCCCGCGAGGCCGGCTACGAGATCAAGGTGGGCAAGTTTCCCTTCACGGCATCGGGCAAGGCCAAGGCCGCCGGCGCCAGCGAAGGGTTCGTGAAGGTGATCTTCGACGCCAAGTACGGCGAGTGGCTCGGCGCCCACATGATCGGCGCCAACGTGACCGAAATGATCGGCGAGGTGGTGGTGGCCCGCAAGCTCGAAACCACCGGCCACGAGATCATCAAGGCCGTGCACCCGCACCCCACCATGTCGGAAGCCACCATGGAAGCCACCGCCGCCGCCTACAACGAGGTAATTCACCTGTAAAAGGAGAAGCGAGGAGTGAGAAGTGAGGAGCGAGAAGAATGTACCCGCACTTTGCCGCAATCACCGGACAATCCCGTGCCCCTTCTTCTCGCTCCTCACTCCTCGCTTCTCGCTCCTCAAAAACCAACCAAAAGCCAACCCATGAAAAAAACTGTCATAAGTGAGAAGGCGCCGGCGCCCATCGGGCCGTACAGCCAGGCCGTGCAGGCCGGCAACACCCTCTACGTGTCGGGGCAGATTGCCATCAACCAGGCCACGGGCCAACTGGTGACCGGCGACATTGCCGCCGAAACCAACCAGGTGATGCAGAACCTCAAGCACATCCTGGCCGAGGCCGGGGGCGGGTTCTCCAACGTGGTCAAGTGCACGATCTTCGTCAAGGACCTGGGCAACTTCGGGCGCATCAACGAGGTGTACGGCAGCTACTTCGACGCCTACCCGCCGGCCCGCGAAACCGTGGAGGTGAGCCGCCTGCCCAAAGACGTGAACGTGGAAATTTCCTGCATCGCCGTGCTGTAAAGCGCCGCACAAATTTTCGGCAAAACGCCGGCTGCCCGTTGGAGGGAGGCCGGCGTTTTCGTAGGTTGTGGGCATTCTTTTCTCCCATGCGTTATTTTTCCTTCTGCCTGCTGGCTGCATTCCTGCTGGCGGCTTGCAAAGACGAGTGTTACTACGCCCAGGAACCTGAGTTGAAGCTGGTGTTGGACCCCGGCACCCGGTTCCGGCGCGTCTACAGCCCGGACGGCAGGGACGTGCCCGTCCGCAACGGCCGGCCCGTGCTGCCCGTGTCGCTGCACGCCGACAGCGTCACGTACCTGTTCGATGGCGAAACCCGCACGGACACCCTCACCATTTTCTACACCCGCCGGTTCTTCTTCGAATCGGAAAAGTGCGGCATGGTGGTGGAGGTTACCGGCCAGGGATTGAGACAAGACGTGCGCACCACTTTCACGAACGCCAGCGTGGTATTCACCTCGGATGAATGGGGGCTTGGACCGAACAGACGCAACATTTATGAGGTACGCATTACTCCTTAACCTGGTGCTGGGGATGCTGGCCGGCTGCCCCGCACCCGCGCAGGACACCACGCGCCGCGTACTGGTCGGCCTTGACCTGTCGAAAAACGTGCCCGCCCTGCCTTTTCTCAACAACTACGGCTACTTCTTCGACCGGGGCTTGCTGGTGGAACTGCCCCTGTACGTGCCGCTGGGCACTTCCCGGTCGTGCCTCAAAATCACCCCGGGCTACGCGGCCATCGGGGCCAACCCCATCTACCGGAACCTCGATTACCGCAACCGGGGCTTCTCGCTGAACGTGGCCGTGGACTACTTCCGCTCCCGACGTACTTCCCTGGGTGGCGGCATCAACGCGGCCTTGTTCGGCGAATCCGGTACGTTCGTTCTCCCCGGCGGCTTCTTCGATGACCGGCGGTTGCCGTTCCGGCGGCGCACTTTTGGGGTGGGGGTGGAAGGACACTGGGCGCGGTGGTGGTACCTCGGGCCGCGTTTTTTCATCAGTCCCGAACTCCGCTTCATCATCCATACCGTGCCTACCGATAAGTCGCCGGACCCGTATTACATCCCGGGCATGGGCGTCACCGACCGCAACCTGCCCTTTACCGGGGGGATAAGCGTACGCATCGGCTACGCAGTGCCGTTCCGCCGCTGACCCCTCCGGTACGGCGCCAACTATTCGGAAAGCCCCGGCAACCGGCGCGCCGGTTGCGGAAATTTTCATATTTTCGAGAGCCTGTACTTTTCCTTTCCATGCGTTATTTAATCTGCTGCCTGCTGGCGGCGTTCCTGCTGGCGGCTTGCACAGACGAATGTTTGCCGGCCCGCGAACCGGAGTTACGCGTCAACTTCCGGCTTTTGCCCAACACCCCGGCCGTGGAAGTGAGCCGCATCTACACCCCCGAAGGCCGGGAAGTCGCCTTCCGGAACGGCAGCTACTACCTGCCCCTGTCGCTGCACGCCGACAGCGTAACCTACGTGTTCGAGAGCCCCAACCGGTCCGACACGCTCACCCTGTTCTACCAGCGCAACTTCTACTTCGAATCCCGCCGCTGCGGCTACGTGGTGGACATACAGCCGCGCAACGGTGGCAACGGACGCGACCACCAGGGCACTTTCGAGGGCGTAGACGTCACTTACAGCAGAACTTCCCCTTTCTCCAGCCGCCGGAACGTCTATGCGATTACGATTGAATATTAAATTCCTCATCGTGCTGGCCTGGCTGCTCGGGTTGCCCGGCCTGGCCCCGGCGCAGGGCCTGACCCCGCTGGAGGCGGTGCCGGACCACGTCTTCCTGGGGATTGACCTGTCCAAAAACGCAACGGTGCTTGCCGCCAAGCGGACGTTTTCGCTGCGCAATACCTTCATCGTGGAACTGCCGGCGTCCTTCCCGCTCAGCGGGGGAGGGTTGTACGGGCGGGTGGCGCCGGGCTACACCCTGTTCAGCGACGAAAAGGTGTTCGGCAACCTGCGTTACCGCTGCGAAGGCTTCTCCCTGAAGGTTGGCCTGGAGCACTTTATCTCCCCGGGGGTTACGCTCGGCGCGTCGGCGACGGGGGCCGTGTACGAAGAATCGGGGTCGTACGTGCTGCCCGGCCCCTTCTACGGGGATGCGGTCATCCCCCTCGCCGCCCGCCGCCTGCGCGTGGCCGGGCTGGAAACGCACCTTTCCTACTGGTTTTTGTTCGGCAAGCACTTTTTCCTGAGCTCCGAGCTTCGGTTGAACTTCTACGGCGGTCCGGGCGACGACCAGGCCGTGTTTCGCTACATTCCCGGCATCGGGCGCGCCACCCGCTTCAACCTGGGCGGCGGCATGAGCGTACGGGCCGGGCTCGCGCTTCCCCGGCGGTAGGTGCAACCCCAAGCGGTGTCTGATGAATCATTTTCGGGGGTAAGACCAGCCTTTATTATTATATTATACCATCCCGAAACCGGGCATTTCAACCATGATTTCCCTTGGTTGGGCGGACAATTGCTCTTTTCAATCATCGCCGGCC
>CADCTQ010000055.1 GCA_902805615.1 uncultured Cytophagales bacterium | reverse complement strand
GTTCGAGCTTTTTCTCCTTCTGCATCTCGAACGCCTTCTTGGAGAGGCGGGTGTAGAGGTCGGCGCCGGTGATCTTTTCGAGCAGTTCGCCGCGGGTTTTTTCGTCGGCCTTCAGGAAGGCGGCAAAGTCACCCTGGGCCAGCAGCACCGACCGCAGGAAGCGGAAGTAATCCAGGCCGGTGATCTCGGTGACCAGCGGCGGCACCAGCGATTTTTTCTCTTCGAGGATTTTGCCCGCCGTCAGGTCGTGCAGTTCCATCTTGGGGTCTTGCAGGTTGCCGTCGGGCTTGTTGCGGGCCCGGGCCAGCGACCACCGGGACCGGTACAGGCGGCCTTCCACCTCAAACTCCACCTCGGCGGCGCAGTCGCCGGTGTGGTGGCTCATCATCTGGGCGGGGCTGTCGCGGTTGAAGCGCGGGGCCAGCCCGTAGAGGGCCAGCGTCATGGCGTCGAGGATGGTGGTTTTGCCCGACCCGGTGGGGCCGGTAATGGCAAACAGGCCCGTGTCGGTAAAGGGCGGGGCGTTGAAATTGATGTAATGCTCGCCTTTGAGGGAATTGATGTTTTTTAACCGGACGGAAAGAATTTTCATTGGCAGCGGCAGTACGGAGGCAAGTGATTTTGTAAAGTGCTTCTAACGGGCTTGGGTTCAGGGACACGGATGCCCCGCCCCGTATTTTTCCCGCTTTCTGTCGTTGGGAACCGGCGTGAACGTGATCAGGGCCTCGTTCATCCACGCTTCTTCCTGCTTTTCGAACGGCTTGAACCGCCTGATCCACACGCGGCACGTGGCCCGCCGGTTGATCCAACCCGTTAAGTCGCCCGTCAGCCGGTAGCCGTCACCGACGTTTTTGAAGTCTACCCGCCGTTTGCCCGCCCCCACCCGCCGGATGGTCGCCAGGGTGTCGTTGGTCCGGTTCTCCGCCCTGGAATGCTGGATGATGTCCACCTGCTGGATGAAGAATGATTCGGACTCGGTTTGGAGGACTTGCGGTTCCTTGTCGAAAAATACGTAGTCCGCCTCCGGGCAGATCCAGCAGCCGGCCAAAGCAGTCAGTAGGAGCGGGTACAATGCGTGTTTTGCCATGTTTCTGTGCAATGCGGGCCGGCAAGGGGCCGGAAAGGAAAAGACCGGGATGCGCCGGATTTACGCGTGGCTGTCCATCTCTTCGAGCAGCTCGCGGAAGGCGCCCAGGATGTCGGGGTTGCCCTCCAGGTTGAACTGCTCGCTTTCGCACTTGCGGCGGAACACTTCTTCGGGGCTCAGTTCGCCCAGGGTCCGCTCGGGCATCAGTTCGTCGAGGCTCTGGGCCCGGTTGGGGTAGGTGACCTGGTACTTGAGGATCGCCAGGTTGCGGCCCTTCACCAGTTCGTTCATCTTCTGCACGAAGTAGGGGTCGTATTCTTCGAGTTCGGCCCGCACTTCCACCCAGGTCTTGAGCCCGGCGGGGTCTTCGAGGGCGAGCAGCGCGTCGGTCAGCTTGGGCAGCGGCCCCCGCAGGCGCACCAGGCGGCGCCGGGACGGCACTTCGAGGGGTTCCACGCGTTCCACGCGGTTGCCGCTGAAGGCCACCAGGTACACGGTTTTGCGGTCGTCGAATTCGGAGAAGCTCAGCGGCAGGGGCGACCCGGCGTAGCGGATGTGGTCGCGGCCCCCCACCTTCTGGGGGCGGTGCAGGTGCCCGAGGGCAATGTAGTCGAAGGCGTCGGGAAACTCGTCGCCGTGGATGTTGCCCAGCGTGCCGATGTGGATGGGCTTTTCGCTGCCCTCCGTGGCGTCGCTGAGCTGGCCGCCGCTGGCAAACAGGTGGCCCGTGGCAATGATGGGAATGGACAGTTCCCTGAAGGGCAGCGCGTGCGTGGCGGCCTGCCGGTACCGGCGCACGATGCCGTCCTTGAGCCGTTGCTCCATTTCGGCGTAGCTCTCCCCGGCCACCGCCTGCCGGATGTCGCGGTCGCGCAGGAAGGGCACGGCGCAGATCACGCCTTCGAGGCGGCCGGCCCGGTCGCGCAGGGAGATGAGTTCATCGTCGGGGTGGTCGTGGGCCTTGCCCGTGACGTGGATGTTGAGGAAACGGAGGATTTCGCGCGGGGCGTTGAGCGTGCCCGGCGAGTCGTGGTTGCCGCCGATGATGACCACGTGGCGGCAGCAGGTTTGCCGCAGGCCCATCAGGAAGCGGTAGTACTGTTCGAGGGCGGCGTGGGTGGGGTTGGCCGTGTCGAAAATGTCGCCGGCCACCACCAGGGCGTCGGCCCGCTGCGTCTCGATGGCGCCCAGCAGCCACTCGAGGAACTGCGCGTGCTCTTCGTTGCGGTCTTGGTCGTGCAGGCGGTGGCCCAGGTGCCAGTCGGAAGTGTGGAGTACGCGCATGGAAAGGAATCAGGGAGAAAAGTGCCTCTACAAATTAACAAACTTCCGGGCAGACGGGCCAGTAAAAAGCGCCGCGAAATTTGCCCCGGGGGAATGAAAAACGGGTTTTTTTGGTTAACTTATAAGCTATAAAATCCTGTTTTTCAAGCATGAAAACACTCTTGAACATTCGTAAGGAATACACTGATTTAATCCACCGGATCGAGGACGGGGAGGGCGAACTCACGCCCGAAATGGAGCAGGCCCTGTCCATCAACCGGCAGGAGCTGGCCGAGAAAAGCCTGGCCTACGTGGAATTCATCGGCAGCCTCGAAACGCAGAACGACCGCATTGACGAAGAGATCAAACGCCTCCAGCACCTCAAGCGGCAGAACAACAACCTGCTCACTTTTCTCCAGAAGGGCCTCGTGCAGGCCGTGCAGGAGTTCGGCACCATCCGGGCGGGCACGCACACCATCGGCCTGCGCAACACCGAGGAGTGCGTGGTGGAAGACGCCGAACGGGTGCCCGACCGCTTCAAAACCATCCGCATGGACATCCAGGTGGACAAGCTGGCCATCAAACGGGCCATCCGCGACGGCGAAGACATCCCCGGCGTCCACATCCAGCAAAACCAGCACCCGGTCATCCGGTAACAAAAGGAGACGGGAGGAGGGATAGGGTTTAAACCCTATCCTATGGAGACTACAGGGCTGATTCTCAGAGGTCAGCGAGGCGGGTTGGCCGAGATTATCCATGGGATCGGGTTTAAACCCTATCCCTAAGCCATGCAGCACTTTTTGTATTTTTTGCCGCTGCCGCAGGGGCAGGGGTCGTTGCGTTCCACCTTGGGACCGGCCTTTGCCAGGGGCTGGGGGGCGTATTTCTGGGCCAGCCGGTCTTTTTCCGCCTGCTTCTGTTGGAGCTTTTCGCGTTGCTGCCGCTCTTTTTCCTTTTCCAGCGCCTTCTTCCGGCGGATGTTTTCGGCGTCCGGGTTGAAAGGCGAATCATCGCCCGGCCACTTTTTAAACGCCTCGTACCGTTCGAAGATGCTGCCGTGCATGAAGACGGTCTCTTCCCAGAAATCAATGTCTTCCTCGCCGCCCGTGATGGACTCGTCCACCAGGCCCTGCCGGTGGCACTGCCGGATTTCGTCTTCTACTTCCACGGCGTTGATCTTTTCGAGGTCCGAAAACAAAAAGCCGAGGTAAGTGTAGATATCGTGCCCGTAGCTTTCGTCCTGGTCTTCGGGGAACGCCTCTTCAATGCGGTCGGCTTCCCTGAGTACGTTGCGCAGGTATTCCCGGTAGAACGCAATGATCGCCGGACGCTTGTCCGGATGCAGTGCGGCAATCTGGATGAGGGCTGCATTCACGAGGTTCCGGCTGTACAGCGACAGCGCCGGGTCATTGATGCCTTCCATCAACGCCGGCAACTGGTTGCGGCCCAGTTTGGTGAACAGGTCGGGCACCTCCTCGTAAATATTGTCGCCGAACCAGTATTCCAGAAACATGTGGCCTTTCCGCAGCAGTTTAAAAAGGAGTGGGAGCGATTCCTGGGCGTCCAGTTCGTCGAGCAGGAACAGGGCGTGCAGGAAGTAAAAGTGCCGGTACCAGCTTTCATCGGCCGGTTCTTTGCCTTCCGGCAGGTCTAGGTCGAAATGGTCCAATACGTCCTGGATGATCTTTTCCAGTTCGGGGGCGGCGGCTTCCTTGCCCAGCGCCAGGATTTCGCGCAGCGTGGCTTCCTCAATGAAAAAGTCTTTCTTGTAGAGTTCTTCGAAAACCGGGTATTTAAAGTCGGGCATGGTCGTAAGGGGTGAAAGGCGCAAAAATAAAACATTAAAAGAAGACCGCAGACCGGAGGATCAGGATTCGCAGGATGAAAGGATGAACAGGATTTGGGCGGGGCTCCGGTACGGGTTGGAGACGAAAAGATCAAAAAAGGAAAAGGGGAAAAGGGAAAAAGGGAGGCTTGCAACTGGTGCAGATACGGCCTTCCTTTTTCCCTTTTCCTTTTTTATTCAATCAATTCGCCCCGCCCAAATCCTGTTCATCCTTTCATCCTGCGAATCCTGATCCTCCTCCCGTCTCCCTTCCTCCCATCTCCGTTAGTTCTCGTCTCCGTAGCTATAGCACGAGTAGCCGCTTGCGTACCGATTGGCCGTTGGCCTGGATGCGGACGTGGTAGAGTCCTTTCTGCGGAATGAAGAATGGGGTGAGCCGGGCGGGCTGTTCAATGACCGCCTGCGTGACCTCCTTGCCCAGCACGTCCGTGACCGTCACCACGAAGCGGCCGGTCTGGAAGCCGTCGTCCTTGCGCAGGAAGAAAGCGCCCCGCGTCGGGTTGGGATGCAGCACCACGGCCGCCGCCAGGTCGCTGACCACGTTCCGGAAGGCCGTGATGCGCTGCGCCGTGCTGTCGGTGCAACCCTTTTCGTTACCTGCCCGCAGGGAGACCACGTACTCGCCGGGCTCCGCGTAGGTGTGCGCCGGGTGCTGCGCCTCGCTCCCGGTGCCGTCGCCGAACTGCCAGCGCCACCACGTGGCGCCGGTGCTGGCACCCGTCAGTTGCAGCGTATCCCCATTGAGCAGGTTCAGCCGGTCGGTGCTGGCGGTAAAGGCCGCCCGTACCGCCGACACCCGTACGGGCACGGCCACCGGTTCGCTTTCGAGCAGGTTGTCGGCGCCCGTCACGTAGAAGATGGTATCGCGGATGGCGGCGCCCAGCGCAAAGTCAGTCCCGCTGCCGACCAGCCCGGCCGGCGGCAGGGCGTTGTACAGGTTGAACCGGGTGCCGTTGGCCGGCACGATCCGGATCGTTTCGCCCGCGCACAGGCTGATGGCGTTCACCACCGGCCGGGGGCTCCGCAGGCCGGGCACCACCCACACCGTGCGGGTGGCCGAGTCCTGGCAGTCGGTGCCGTGGGTGGTGGTGAGCCGTACGGTGTACTCGCCGGGGGCGGCGTACCGGTGGCTTACCCGCGGTCCCTCCGCGGTGGTGCCGTCGCCCAGGTCCCACTGCCAGCGCACGGCCCCCGGGCTGGCGTCGGTCAGTTCCAGGACGTGCTTTTCGTGCAGGCCGAGGCTGTCGCGGTTGGCCGTGAAGCGGGCTACGGGGGCCGCAACGGTCACCCGCACGGCCACCGGTTCGCTGTCCCGGGGGAAACCCGTGCCGGTGACGTAGAAAACGGTATCCTTCACTGCCGGGCCCAGGTCAAAGGCCGTGCCCGTAGCCACCGGCCCGGTGAGCGGCAGCGAGGCGTAGAGCTTGAACCCGGTGCCGTTGCCCGGCACGATCCGCAGGGGGGCGCCGGGGCACGTGGTCACCGGGGCGACCGTGGGCAGCGGGCTGATGAGGCGGCTGAACACCCGGATGGTGCGGGTCGCCTTGCGCGGGCAGCCCGTGGCGGTGGTGGTGGTGAGCCGGACGACGTACTCGCCGGGGGCGGTGTAGCGGTGCGTCACCGCGGATTCGGTGCTCTTGGCGCCGTTGCCGAAATCCCATTCCCAGGCCACGGCGCCGGGCGTCTCGTCGGTGAAGTCAACCAGGTGCCGTTCGTAGAGGCCCACGCTGTCGCGGCTGGCGGTGAAGAGGGCCAGCGGGTTGGTGGCTTTCAGCGTCACGGCGGTGCGGGCGCCTTCGTACAGCGAGTCAATGCCCGCCACGTACACGGTGGTGTCTTTGGCGAGGATGCCCAGGTCGAAGCGGCTGGCCGTGCCCACGGGGGTAGGGTCGCCCGCCCGGGCGTAGAGCCGGAACGGCCGGCCGTTGGCCGACGCGAGGCTGGCCGCCCGGTTGGGGCAGAACTCCGTGCCGGTCAGCGGGGGCACCGGGCTGGTTTTGACCCGCACGAACTGCCCCCGGATGGCGTCGGCCTGGGCCTGGAGGTCGGCCAGGTTGTCGCCGGCCACCAGGGCAAAGGCGATGGTGCGGGTTTCGCCGTTGCGGAGTGCGCCCAGGGAGGCGCCCAAAGCGTGGGCCGCGTCGCTGCCGTACTCGCCGGCCTGCCACTTCGTTTGCGCGCCTACAGCGGTGAGGGACTGGTATTTTTCGGCGACAGTGAAGCCGTCGTACAGGTTGATGCCCGACAGGTCGTCGAAGGCGTAATAGGATGGCGTCTGGGTGGTCAGCAGTTGAATGCCCGCGTACGGTTTGCCCCCGGCGGGGTTGTACACGTAGCCCAGCCCCCGGGCGGCGTCCCAGTCGGCGCGGTCACTGACGACCTTGTTGAAGAGGAGGCCGTGGATGTCCCAGTCGGCGAAAAGCCCCGCGTGGAGCGGCGGCAGGTCGGCGCCGCTGGCGTTGGTGATCTTGTACTCGAACACCACGGCTTTGTCGTACGGGCTGTCTTTCCAGGCGTACACCTGCTGGCGGACGCGGAGGCCCATCGCGGCGGGGTTGCCGGCGTCGGTGAAAGTGACGGCCGCCGAGCCGTCGGCGCCGTTCGACTGGTCGTACCAGATGGGGCCGTCGGGGCGGAAATGGTCGTTTTTGGTGAACTGGAACGTGTAGGTGCGCATCTTCGCCTGGTCGCGCACGCAGTTGGACACGCGGGTGGGCGAGGTTGCCAGCAGCAGGCCCGCTTCGTAGAGCAAAGGCTGGTTTTTGTACCGGACCCCGATGCCCTGGGTAATGAAGTCGTCGTTGAACCCGATGCGTCCCCGGCTGGTGGCCGTCAGTTGCAACTGGTTGACGGCCACGTTCAGGTAATCCTGGCTGGCTTTTACGGTGAACGTTTCGGTGGCCGTGAACGTACCGTCGCGGTAGGTCAGGGTAAAGACCAGCGTGGCGTCGGCCGGCAGCCCGGGACCGATGGTGATGGCGAAAGGCTGGCCGTTGTTGTCGGCCCGGCCGCCGGCGGGCAGCGCGCCGAGGGTCGCCGCCCCGGCCACCACCGTGACGCCCCGGGTGTTGGCGGCCAGGGAGAGTTGCAGGTTGCCGAACGAACCAAACGTGGAGCGGACCCCGACGGAGAGCTTTCTTTCCCGCGTGCCGTCGGCCCGGTTCTGCCCGCCGCCCAGGGCGGCACCCGCCAGGCGCAGGCCCTTGGGGTCGGTGAGGGCGCGGTGCACGTTGAGGCGGCCCTTGCCCAGCAGCCCCGCGAAGGCCGCGTTGGCCGCCAGGTGGTCAATGGGGTCGGCGGTGGCAACCAGGCGGTCGGCGACTTCGGCCGCCGTGAGGTCGGGGAAGCGGGAGCGCAGCAGGGCCGCCGCGCCGGCCACCAGCGGGGCGGCGAACGAGGTGCCCGAGCTGGTCATGTAGCCGCCGTTGTTGGTGCTGTAGATGCCCATGCCGGGGGCGGTAATGTCCACCCGGTCGTTGTAGTTGGAGAGGCCGCCCTTGGCGTCGCCGGCGTCGGTGGCGCCGACCGAGATCACGTTGTCGTACGAGGCGGGCCAGTAGTAGTCCGTGTTGTTGTCGTTGCCGGCGGCGGCCACCACCACCACGTCGTGGTTGATGACGGCGTAGTTGATCAGGTCCTGCTCGTAGCGGGAAGATTCGCCGTCGCGGCGGCCCCAGGAGAGGTTGATCACCTTACAGCCCCGGTCCACGGCGTACAGGAGCCCTTCGTAGCCCGTGAGGTCGTCAATGGTGACGGGCAGGAACTTGCAGCGGTAGGCCACGCCGGCAATGCCCTTGCCGTTGTCGGGCGTGGCCGCCGCGCAGCCCGCCACGAAAGAGCCGTGCACCGATCCGTTCACGTTGTTGGTGTCGGCGGCTACGTTCCAGCCCGCGTAGTTGTCCTTGTAGCCGTCCCGGTCGTTGTCAATGCCGTCCACGGGGTCGGCCGGGTTGTAGCGGATGTTGTCTCTGAGGTCTTCGTGGTTCACGTCGAAGCCGTAGTCCACGATGCCGATGGTCACCCCGGGGTTGCCCCTTTCCTCGTTCCAGGCTTCGTAGGCCATAATTTTGGCCAGGTGGTACTGCGCCCCGGTGCCCGGCTGGGCCTGCGGGTCGTTGGGCACGTACAGGGGCCGGTGGTTGCGGTACAGCGGTTCGGCGTACTCCACGTTGGGGTCCGCTTCGAGCAGCCGGATGGCTTCGGCAACCGGCCGGCCGGCGGGCAGGGTGATGCGGTGAATGCCCGACAGGTCTACGGGCTGCCGGCCGGGCCGGGCGGCGCCCAGGCTCCGGAGCGGGGCCGGGCGGCCGGGGAAGGACTGCGCCATTTTTTGGACCCCCAACCGCTGTAAAACGTAATGATTTCTGACATTCGGAAGGACCCGGCGGCCTTTTGCGTCGGTTTGGGGCCTAAACTTAACCACCAGCGTGGCCGGGTCGGACGCGGCCCCGCCGGGGTTCCAGCCGGGCGGCAACGACGGCGCCTGGGCCAGGACGGACAGGGTATAGCCCCACAGACCCAGGGCCAGCATCCACGTGCGCATGCGTAGTGTTTGTTGCATAAAGCGAAGTTACCCCCGCCGGGGACGGCAAACCATACCTAAGTCCGCCCGAAAGGTACACCCCTGTTTTTCGGACCAGACTTACCTTTCCGCCCGGCGTTCGGGCCGGCGTTGCAAAAATGAAGCGCAGTTGCCTATTTTTGCTTATGCATTCAACTACTCCCCGTGTTCACTTCATTGCAATTGGCGGCAGCGCCATGCACAACCTGGCCATTGCCCTGCACCAGAAGGGGTACCAGGTGACCGGTTCCGACGACGAAATTGTGGAGCCTTCCCGCACGCGGCTGGCCCAGCGGGGCCTGCTGCCCGAGGCCATCGGCTGGTTTCCCGAAAAGGTGCACGCCGGCCTCGAAGCCGTGATCCTGGGAATGCACGCCCGGGCCGACAACCCGGAGCTGAAGCGGGCCCAGGAACTGGGTCTGAAAGTTTTCTCGTATCCCGAATACATTTACGAGCAGTGCCGCGACAAGCAGCGCATCGTGATTGCCGGCAGCCACGGCAAAACCACCATCACCTCCATGATCCTGCACGTGCTCCAGTACCACAACCGCAAGTTCGACTACATGGTGGGGGCGCAGATCGAAGGCTTCGAAACGATGGTGCGCCTCTCGGAAGACGCCCCGGTGGTGATCATCGAGGGCGACGAGTACCTGGCTTCGCCCGTGGACCGGCGGCCCAAGTTCCTGCTCTACAAGCACCACATCGGCCTGGTGAGCGGCATTGCCTGGGACCACATCAACGTGTTCCCCACGTTCGACGAGTACGTGCGGCAGTTTGACCTGTTTGCCGACGCCACGCCCAAGGGCGGCATGCTCATCTACGACGAAACCGACGACCTGGTGACGGTGATCTGCCGCAAGGAACGCGAAGACGTGACGCGGGTGGAGTACACCACGCACAAACATAAAGTAACCGACGGACAGACGTTCCTGGTGACCGACGGGGGCGAGGAAGTGCCCGTGCAGGTGTTCGGCGAACACAACATGCGCAACCTCAACGGCGCCCGGACGGTGCTCAGCAAGATCGGCATCGGCGACCGGCGTTTCTACGAGGCCATCCGCACGTTCCGCGGCGCGGCCCGCCGCCTCGAAGTGGTCGGCCAGAACCAGGGCACCATCGTGTACCGCGACTTTGCCCACGCCCCCTCCAAGCTCGAAGCTACGACCAAGGCCGTCAAGAAGCAGTTCCCCGACCGCAAGCTGGTGGCCTGCCTCGAACTGCACACGTTCAGCTCCCTCAACAAGGAGTTTCTCAAGCAGTACAAGGGCTCTTTCGAAGACGCCGATACGGCCGTGGTGTACTTCAATCCCCAGACCATTGCCCACAAAAAGCTGGAGCCGATCTCCGAGGAGGACGTGAAAAATGCCTTCCGCAAGAAAGACCTCCTCGTGTTCACCGACCACCTGGCTCTCCAGCAGTTCCTGACGGGCCAGCCGTGGACGGGCAAGAACCTGCTGCTGATGAGTTCGGGTACCTTCAACGGCACCGACCTGAAAACCCTCGGCCAGAAAATCCTGGAAGGTCAGTCGTAGGACCTTGATGGACCTTGATGGTCTGAACCATGATTAACCTGATGGAATGATGAACTTGATGGGCCTGATGGAAAGACGACCTTTGATGGAAAGATGGAAGGATGACCTGGATGGATAAAGGAGAAAGATGAAGGGATGGAAAAGATTGGATTGGAGCTTATTAGGTTGAAAGAGAATTGGTTAGCGTAGGGGGAATGCGTAGCCGCGGGGGCATCCCCGCAGAATTATTACTTTTGAATGCCCGATGTTGGGTGGGATGGCGGGAGTTTCCGGCCAAAACATTTAACATTGGGCATTCATCTTTCGTATTTCTTGTATGCATTCCCTCAAGCTGAAGAAGCCCCTTGCCTTTTTCGACCTGGAAACCACGGGCACCAACATCTGCAACGACCGTATTGTGGAAATCTGCATCGCCAAGGCCATGCCCAACGGCGAAGTGAACGTGAAAACCTGGCGGCTGAATCCCACCATTCCCATCTCGGCCGAGTCGAGCACCATCCACGGCATTTACGACGAGGACGTGAAAGGCGCCCCGACGTTCAAAGAGCTGGCCCGGCCCATCATGCAGTTTTTCGAAGGGGCCGACCTGGCCGGCTTCAACATCATCCGCTTCGACGTGCCGATGCTGGTGGAGGAATTCCTGCGGGTGGAACTGGACTTTAAACTCGAAAACCGCCGGATGGTGGACGCCCAGCGCATTTTTCACCTCATGGAACCCCGGTCGCTGACGGCGGCCTACCGCTTCTACTGCAACAAGGAACTCATCAACGCCCACAGCGCCGAGGCCGATACGCTGGCCACGTTCGAGGTGCTCTGCGCGCAGGTGGAACGCTACGAGGGCAAGGTGATGAAGGACGACAAGGGCAAGGAGTACGTGCCCATTCACAACGACGTGACCAAGCTCCACGAACTGACCGCCGACCGGATGGTGGACCTGGCCGGCCGCTGGGTGTACAACGGCAACGGCGAGGTGATCGTCAACTTCGGCAAGCACAAAGACCGCCCCCTGGCCGAAGTGCTGCAAAAAGAACCCGCCTTCTACGACTGGGTGATGAAGGGCGAATTCCCGCTGGATACCAAACGCAAACTCACCGAGATGAAGCTGAAGAATTTCCGGCGGTAGGGGCGCAAACAAAAAAAACTGAACCGCAAAGGGCGCTAAGAAGACGCAAGGGCCGCAAGGCGTACGCGTATTTCTTTGCGCCCTTTGCGATCCTTTGCGATCCTTGCGGTTCAGTGCTTTGTATAAAGACTTCGGAGCCTTTGTGTTTCACCGGGGGAATTTTTTTCATGATTCCCAATCCCTCGCTTGTGGGTGTATTTAGCCTTTGTGCTGACTCAGTACTTAAACCTAACCAAAACTGGAAATATGGAAACAACTGTATTGCAGGAAAAGCTGGCCAGCCTGCCGGAAGAACTGCAACAACAAGTGGCTGACTACATTGACTTTCTGGTCCAGAGGTACCAGCAGGAAGTCGCGCCGTTGACGGACGCCGAGAAACAAACGTTGACGCAACGTTACCAGGCCCATCGGAACAATCCCGCCCAAGCCCATGATGTAGAAGCGGTAATAAAACAGCTCCTTAAAAAGTATGAGCTACCAGGTTAAAGCTGACTCCTCCGCAACGGCAGAAATTGACAATGCAATGGACTGGTACGAAAGGCAAAAGAGCGGGCCGGGCGTTGATTTTTTGCTGAAATTTTACAACGCCGTGGCTTTCCTGCGAGATAATCCAACACTTTACCCGGAAGTGTATGAGTCGTTTCGATGGGTACTGCTGAAAAAGTATCCGTACGCAGTTTATTACGCGTAGCAGAAGCCGAAAAGGAAGTAATTGTATTGGCAGTCTGGCACACCAGCCAGCACCCTGACCGGCTACAAAAACGGTTGGGTTAAAAAACAGGGGAGCTGGGCCTGCCGCCCGACTCCCCTTGCTGATGCACGAACTGCTGCCGGCAGCAGGTCAAGCGCGTGCACCCTCTTCTCGCTTCTCACTACTTGCTTCTCACTACTTGCTTCTCGCTCCTTAGAAAGGATACCCGATGCCCAGGTTCAGCACCGTCTGGCGCTTTTCGCCGAAGGGGTTTTTGGCGGTGAGCTTGCGGAAGGCCCAGCGGTCCTGCCCGAGCCGGCCGGGGTCGTAGAGCTTGGTGGCCAGGTCGAGCCGCACGATCAGGAACGAGAAGTCGAGGCGGGCCCCGATGCCGCCGCCCACGCCGAACTCCTTGTAGAAGCGGTTGAACTTAAAGTTGCCGCCGGGCGACGCCTCCGACGAGTACAATTGCCAGGTGTTGCCCGCATCCACGAACACGGCTCCTTCCAGGAAGCTGATGATGTCGAACCGGTACTCGGCGCTGCCCTCGATGAGGATGTCGCCGGGCTGTTCGTAGTCGTAGGAAGGCAGGCCGCGGTCTGCCGACAGGCTGTCGGGCACCGACCCGAAGCCGAGGCGGCGCGGCGCCCAGGCCCGCACGCTGTTGCTGCCGCCGGCGAAGAAGAACTTCTCGTAGGGCAGCGACCGGGACGGGCCGTACGGGTTGGCAATGCCCAGGTTCACCCGGAACGCCCAGGTTTTGCCCTTGCCGGTCGGCAGGTAGTAGCGGAAGTCGCTGCTGAAGCGCACGAACCGGTAGAATTGCAGGCCGTTGCGGAGGCTGTCGCCCTGCAAACCCAGGAAGTTGAGGTAGGAGCCGCCGTTTTCCAGGAACAGGCGCAGGTAGTGCGTGCGGCCGCCCGGGGTGCCCACGCTGCCGTTGAAGGTGTAGGAGGCGCTGGCGCTGGTCACGAACGACCGCCGGAACGACCGCCAGAGGCTGCTGCCCTGTTCCCGGAGGGTGGTGTCTACCAGGATCTGGAAGTCCCGGTCGGTGAACGTAGAGTAGATCCGGCTCACGTCGAGCAGCGTCACGTTGTAGGAATGTTTGGGGCTGGGCTGCCAGTTGTAGGCAAACGACCCCCGGAAGTTGAAACGCCGGAACTCGGGCCGCACGGTCAGGTTGTAGCCCGCCGTAATCCGCGTGGAGGGCGTGTACCGGTTGAGCCGGAAGCGGGCCTTCGACGGGAAGAGAATTTGCGGGAAAGTAAGCGAGGAAGTGATGTTGAGTTCCTGGCTGCCGTACACCTTGTTGATGTCACTCACCGCCGCCTGGCCTTCGATGCCGCCCGTGGCCCGCACCTCGAAGATTTCCATGCCGTTGAACACGTTGCGGATCTTGAAGTTGAGGCTGCCGAAGGGGCCGGGGTAGCCCATCGTGACGGTGCCGCCGCCCTCGGCCGTGTAGGAATATTTTTCGATGGGGTTGGTAAAGATGCGGGCCGTGAACTTGCCCCCGGTGGTATCGTAGTAAATGTTGGCAAACTTGAAAATGTCCATGCTGGTGAGCAGGCGCTGCGTCTCCAGCGTGTTTTGCAGGCTGTAGAGGTCGCCGGGCCGGATGAGCAGCTTGGTGTCCATGATGCGCCGGCTGTAGCGGGGCTGGCGGGCCAGGTAGTGAATGCCGGCAAACACGGTGGTATCGCGCTGGCTGCGGCGGCTCCGGTTGTCGGCGTCTTCCACGAAGTACACCTCGTCGATGCGGTACTGCTTGTGCTGCTCCTGCGCGCCGGGCTTGTTGATGAGCGTATACAGGTCCACGCGGTGGCTGGCCTGCGTGGTGTCCACGATGCTCGTGTCGCGCACGGTCGAATCCACCTCAAACTCCACGTATTGGCGGCTGAAGTTGTAGTAGCCGTTGTTTTTGAGCAGCCGGTCAATGCGTTCGCGTTCGGCGTCGAGCTTGTCCACGTCGTACTGGCTGCCCGGCTTGAGGGAAGCGTCGTTGAGGTTGCTGCGCAGGAGGCTGTCAATCGCGCGGTTGTCGGTCACCAGCGTGGTATCGAGCACCCGGTAGGGCGTGTTCTCGGTGATCAGGTAGGTGACCGAGGCCGTACGGCGCTTGGCATTGAGGTCGTAGCGGAAGGTGGCCTGGCCGTTGAAAAAACCCTTCCGGGCGAGGTAGGCCCGCATCTGGTCGGCCGTCTGCTTGGCGAGCGAAGAGTCGAAGGCCACGGGCGGCTCGCCGAAGCGCATGAGGAAGTTGCCTTCTTCGAGGTTTTTCTCCAGGGCGTCGAGCCGGCGGTCCTTCTGCCGTTTGAGGCGGCGGAGGCGGTTGGCCTGTTTGGCTTCTTCGGCGGCGGCAATGCGGGTGTCGTACTTCTGGGTGGTGGCCTCGATCTTCCGCTCCACCTTCTGGCGGTCGTAGCGTTTGGCGCCCTGCGCGTAGATCCACAGGTAGGGCATGACGGGCAGCCCGAAGAGGCGGCGGTTGGCCGTCTGCCGGTAGAACGGCGTAAGCTCCCCCTCGGGCATCTTTTTGTTGCCTTTGATCGTTTGGCTGTAGAGCAGGTACTGGTCCTGCTTGAGCAACTTCTCCCGGTTGAGGCATCCCGACAGGAGGCCGATTGTGAGTAAGCTCAGAATCGGGTAATATCGAACTTTTAACAACCCTTTCAATGGTTTCTGGTAAGTGGCTTAAGCTGGTAAAATCGTTGCAAGTAAAGAAATACCGGCAACTGCATCAGTCCTTCCTGGTGGAAGGTGCAAAAAGCGTGCTTGAGTTGATGGACTCGGCGTACGCCATCCAGGCGGTATTCGCAACTGAAACGTTCTTACGCCAACATATACGCACCCGTCCGGGGATAAGTTTTGAGTACCACGCCGCTACGGAAGAAGAGCTGGCCCGGATGGGCTCTTTCCAGACCAACAACGCGGCCATTGCCGTGGCCGCCATGCTCCCCAACGCCCCGCTGCAAGTGGGTCCTGCCGGCTACGCCCTGGCCCTCGACGGCATCCAGGACCCGGGCAACGTGGGCACCATCCTGCGCATTGCCGACTGGTACGGCATCACCCGGGTGATCTGCTCGGAGGATACGGCCGACGTGTACAACCCGAAGGTGATCTCGGCCAGCATGGGCTCTTTTACGCGGGTGCGCACGTACTACTGCGACCTGCCCGGCTACCTGCGCACCCACCGGGGCACGCCCTGCCTGGGGGCTTTCCTGGAGGGTGACGACGTGCACCGGTTCGCCTTCCCGCCGGCGGGCATCCTGGTGATGGGCAACGAATCAAAGGGCATCCGGCCGGAGGTGGAGCCGTTCGTTACGCACAAGGTGCACATTCCGCGCTATGGGGGCGCCGAGTCGCTCAACGTGGGCATCGCCACGGCGGTGATCCTCGACAACGTGCGGCGGGTGGGGGGGTGATGCGGTGCCTGGTGGGCGGGGGATTGGGGAAAATTGGGAAAAAGGATTGGTTTAGGATACGACAGGGGTATCTGGCGGGTGGAGAGGGAGGAGTTGGGGGAAGGAGGGGTTCCTCGCGGATGTCGGCGGAAGGGAAAAAGAAGGGGTTCTCGCAGATTGTCGCGGATAAGGGCGCAGATGAACGCAGATTTTTGATTCGCTTGATTGGTGAGTGCGGAAATCCTTGGAGGTGCCGAGGGTTCGATCCCGCAGAGGGTGCCCGAAGCGCATTTGCCCGAAGGATTTTCAGGAAGTGCTGTGAGGTTCCATCCCGCAGATGGTGTGCGAGCCGGTTTTGTTCGAATGATTGTTGGCAAGAGCCGTGGATGGATTACCGCAGATGTTGGGCGAATCTGAACTGGGCGGATGATCTGCCTAGTCGGTGTAGCCACGAAGACACCAAGGCTCGAAGGGTCACTAAGGAAATGACTTCGTGCTCCTTGGTGTCTTTGTGCCTTGGTGGCGAAATTGCTAATAACTTTCGCCGTCGTTTTCGAAAAAATCTGCACTACCCATCTCCAACTTCCCCCGGGAATCACCGCAAAGAATCAAATGCACACCCATCTGCGGCATCAAATGCTACGGCACTCATCAAAAACATTCAAGCAAAACCGGCCCGCCCTAATCTGCGGGATAGAACCTCACAGCACTTCCTGAAAATCCTTCGGGCAAATGCGCTTCGGGCACCCTCTGCGGGATCGAACCCCACCGCGTTTACAAACATTTCCCGAATAAAAATCTGCGTCTATCTGCGCCCTTATCCGCGGCAATCTGCGAGAACCCCTTCTTTTAAATCAGCGAGAACCCCCTTCTTTTCTCTTCCTGCGCGATCCGCGTGAAACCCTTTTTCTTTCGCCGCAATCCCCCGAAAATCCTCTTACCCGACCACCTTTATTCCCGCACGGCCAGGTACTTGTCAATGGCGGCGTGGGCGAGGTAGAGCACGGGAGTAAGCAGGATGGCAACGAGAAACTTGTAGATGTAATTGTTGAAACCAACCGACAACACCGTAGCCGCGTCCCAGTTGCCGAACACGTAGAAAGCAATGTAGAGCACCAGGAAGCTGTCCACGAGCTGCGAGACCAGCGTGGAGCCCGTGGCCCGCAGCCACAGCAGGCGGTTCTGCGTGAGGCCGCGCAGGTACTGGAACACGTAGGCGTCGAGAATCTGCCCCACCAGGAAAGCCACCAGCGAACCGATGATGATGCCCAGGCCCTGCCGGAAGATCTTGGTGAAGGCAAAGTTGATGTCCAGCCCGTTCTCCCGGTTCACGTCGAGCCAGTACTGCGCGGGCGGCAGCAGCGTGACGAGGTAAATGGCAAAAAAGGCGTAGGCGATGAAGGCCACCGTCAGGTAGCTGATCCGCTTGACCCCGGGCGGACCGAAGTACTCGTTGATGATGTCGGAAGTGATGAAGACCACCGGCCAGATGAGCACCCCGGCCGTGTAATTGAAGCTGACCGCAAAGCCGTCCCACACGGGAATCCGGGCCGGCGGCAGGCCGAAGATGGCTTCCGCCGAAAACAGCTTTACGCCGATGATCTCGGCAATCAGGCCGTTGGTGAGCACGATGCCCGCCAGGACCAGGTACAGTTTGTTTTTCTTGTTGGCATCAATGCGCCGGGCGGCATCGGTCTGGGTCAGGGGAAGCAACGGTTGGAAGGGTTAAGTGGAAGAGGAGCCAAAATAGAAAACTTTCGGCATTTTATCGCACGCGATTGCGCAACGGCCTCCGCCGGTCTCTTCCGCCGGCGAACCGTTCTGGACGATGGGTACGGCGGGCCTGGGCCTGGCCGGGATGCCGTTCGCAAAATCGTTTGGGCTGTCCGTGCTGGACCGAATGCCACTGGTACGGGTTTGCGTGGCCTTCGTGCTGGAACCGGTGGCATCAAAAATGGTTTGGGCGACCCGTCGGACAGGCGGGAGGGAGTCCGTTTTGCTGGCGGGGTATGTTTGGGGTGCATTTATGCCCTCCGTAGGGTTCCGGGCCGGATTCGACGCAGGCGGTGCGGCATTTTTACCAATTTGGGGCCGGTATTTCCTTTTTTCATATGATCCAAAGACACCTGCAAAACCCCTTTCTCAATTCGGCGGCCAGCGACGTACTTTTCGGCCGCCTCGCCGGCACGCACCTGGAACGCTTGAAAGCCGCCAACGCCAATGACCGGTACCTCTCCCTGATTGCGGCCACGCAGCCCCTGTACTCGGCCTTTATGCACAGCATTGCGGCCGGCATCGGCACCAGCGCCGACCGCCGCAGCAAGACCGTAAGCACCGACGAGGCGGCCCGGGCCATCAAGGGTTACATTTCCCGCAAGGAAGGCGTGCTGGCCGACCGGTTCCCCCGCAAGTCGGCCGAGTACCAGGCCATGTACCCGCAGGGCGTGAGCCAGTACGGCACGGCCAACAAAGCCAGCCTGCCCGTCCTGACTGAACGCTTCATCCAGTCGGTACGGGAACACGGCGGGGAGGCGGGCCGGCAGATTGCCGAGGAGGCCCAGGCCCTGCTGGATACGTACCAGACGCTGCGCAACGGGCAGTTGCAGGCCATCGGCAGCGCCAAAGGTTCTTCCACCGACAGCGGCGAGAAGCGCCGGGTCCTGGCCGTGCAGCTTTACAAAAACCTGCTCACGCTGCTGCTGCTCCACGCGGAGAACCCGGCAGCCGTGGAGAAGTACTTCGACGTGTCTTTTTTGCGGAAGGCCCGGAAGGAAGAGGTAGGGCAGGGAGTATAGTTGCGAATTGTTAATGCACAAAGCCGGCTCCGTGGGAGTGGGGCCGGCTTTTTATATTTCATCAAGGATTAAATAATCGGTTCAACCAGTCTACAAAGCGAATGGCATTTGGGGTATGGGGTTTTAATGCTTGCATGGTAACGGCCTGTCCAAGGGGGCGGCCCGGTTCATCCTGCCACGCTAAGTAGGTGTGAATAATGGCTTTGCTCAGATGTACGTCTTTGAAGGAAAATAAACCTCTTTGTCTGGCTCCTTCGACGCATTCTTTGGCAAAAGCAAGTGCGTCTTGTTCCGCCATTTCGGCGCAAAAATCTTCGATCATGCCGCTCTTTTGGTTGTCAGGCATTAACCAAAAGCCAATTCTGGGTTCATCCGTAGTACTTTCCAGGATGGTTCCAGCAGCATCGGGTGCATCGGGAATGTTGTAGTGATACTGACTTAATTTGCCACGGATGCTAGCCCATCTGCCTTCCAATGACGGTTGATCCGCGTCAATCATCACGCCGATTACTTTAGGAGGATCAGGGCTTAAAATCAAGGCATTGAGACGCCTTAGCACCTTCACGTCACTCTTACAATCATACAGCCCAAAAGTCTCGGGCACGTTATGCGCTCCACACAAGGCTAGTACAGCTCCAATTTAATTAACAGGGATTGTTTTTTTATCTTTCCACTTCAAGTACAAACAAGAAGGAAAGATGCAAAAACGATTAGAGGCCCCTATTCTCAGTGACCAGGATCGGCAAGAGCTAGAGCTGCTGTTACGCAAAGGCAAGCATTCAGTGCGCAAAGTAAAGCGTGCTCAAGTGCTACTGCTGTTAGCAGCAGGGCAGAAAGTGCCACAGATCGCCCATCAAGTAGGCGTAAGCGAGGCGACTGTCTACAATGTGTATCACCGCTATGAGCCGGGCAAGCTTTCCCAAACTTTGGAAGAAAGACCCCGTCCTGGACAGCCGGCCAAAGTAACGCCACGCTTAGAGGCAGAAGTAACCCGGATTGCTTGCAGTGAGGCACCCGAAGGCAGAAGCCGCTGGACGGTAAACTTAATCAACGGTCGGTTGGTGGAGTTAGGCTATCAGGTAGATGACGAATCAGTACGACTAGTTTTAAAAAAAGTAAACTTAAGCCTTGGCTCAAAAGGCAGTGGTGTATCGGGAAAGTAGACGCTGACTACCTCTACAAGATGGAGGATGTGCTCAGGGTTTATGAGCAGCAAGCCCAACCGCAGCAAGCCCAACCGCAGCAAGCCCAACCGCAGGTGTTCAATGAGCAAGCGTCTAATGAGCAAGCGCCCCTCTCACCCACACCTCAGCAGCAATCATCAGCCGTAGTTGAGCCAGCAGCAAGTCAGCCAGCAGCAAGTCAGCCAGCAGCAAGTCAGCCAGCCGTAGTGCGGCTTTGTTTTGATGAACGTCCCTGCCAGTTACTCGATGAAGTGTTAGCCCCTTTACCTCTCAAGAAGGGAAAGCCCCTGCGGCAGGATTACGAATATGAGCGCAAGGGAACGGCTTGCGTGCTTCTGGCTTACGACTTGGACAAAGGCCAACGCTATGTGCAGGTAAGAGAAAGGCGTACCAAAAAGGACTACGCCGAGTTTATGGACTGGTTAGTCAGGGAGCACTATCCCAAGGCCCAGAAAATACACCTGGTACAAGATAATTTGAACACCCATTCGATGAGTTCTTTTTATGAGCACTTACCCCTTGAGAGAGCCGGTGAGTTAGCCCAAAAGATGCAGTTCCACTTCACGCCCAAGCACGGCTCTTGGTTGAACATGGCCGAAATCGAGTTCTCGGCTTTAGCCCGCCAATGTCTCGACCGCAGAATCAAAGACATCCATACCTTACAAAGAGAAGTTCGGGCCTGGAGTCAACAGCGTAATGAGGATGCAGTTAAGATTCACTGGAGTTTTACCGTCAAGACGGCCAGAGTAACCTTGGCAAGTAAATACCAAAAGGTCAATCCAGACAATACTGAAATCCCTAATAATTAAATTGGATGTGTACTAGTACTACGTGGCAATCGGTATTGCCTTCAACCAGAAGAACATTGCCATTCTCCTGCTTACAGATGTTGCTGCTCATGTTTACTTACCGTACTTCCACGTCTGTTTCGATGGCGTCTGTAAGGGTTTCGGCGTTGTATTCGGTTATTTTCACCCCTTCCGGGCGGGCATCGAGCCGGAAAAACGCGCCGGACTGAGGGTATTTGTTCCAGGCTTCATCGAATGCCCGGATGCAATCGCGGCTGTGCGTGGTCGCAAAGACTTGCACATTCAACCGGTCCGCTAGTTGGAACACGACATCCCAGACCCTCGGTTGCACCTTCCAGTACAGCCCATTCTCAAATTCATCCACCAGGAGAATGCCGTTTTGCGCATTGACAAGGGCTACGATAATGTGGAACAGCCGGGTCATACCGTCGCCCATGCTTTTCAGGGGCAGGGGCTCTCTAATCCCGTCAATCTTTACAATGGGAATG
>CADCTQ010000054.1 GCA_902805615.1 uncultured Cytophagales bacterium | reverse complement strand
GGTACAGGCCGTGCGCAGGCGGCTCTGGGAAAAAATCGCCCCGCAGGCCCTCCCCCAACTCGACGTAAACCTATCCTGACATGCAGCCTCACGACAATCCTCCCCCGCCCCGCTGGGTGGACCGGCTCCTGGAACGCTTCTGCGCGCCCCACCTGCGGGAAGAAGTGCTCGGTGACCTGCACGAACGCCACCACCGCAACGTCCGGCGGCTAGGCGCCCGGCAGGCCCGCTGGCGCTACTCCCGGGAAGGGCTCTCCTACCTGCGCTTTTCCGTGTGTAAACGTAGACCTGCCTGCCATCCAAAATCACCACCCTTCGACATGCTCACTAACTATCTGACCATCGCCTTACGCCACCTCGCGAAGCACAAGGCGTACGCATTCATCAACATTGGTGGTCTTTCCGTGGGCCTGGCCGTTGCCATGCTGATCGGCTTGTGGTTGCACGACGAACTCTCCTACAATCATTCCCACCAGCACTACCGCCGCATTGCCCGGGTAATGGAAAACGAACCCCTCGCCGGAGGCATTCAAACCTTCAGCGCTTTGCCTTTGCCCCTCAGCCAGGAGCTGCGCACCCGCTATGCCGCCGACTTCCAGTCCGTAGCCGCCTCAACGGATCACTGGGAGGACATTGTGGCTCACCAGGCCCGGAAGTTCACTTGCACGGGCCGCTATGCCGAATCCGGACTGCCCGAAATACTGACCCTTCCCATGCTGGCCGGTACCCGGACGGGCTTGCGGGACCCCGCTTCGGTGCTGCTTTCGGAATCGCTGGCCCGGACGCTTTTTGGCTCCCAAGACCCAATGGGGAAAGTGGTCACACTCGGCAACAAATTCACCGTGCAGGTGCGCGGCGTGTACCGGGACCTGCCTGACAATTCTACCTTCGGGAAAGTGGCCTTTATTGCCCCGATTGGTCTACTCCTGCAGGGCTCGGATGCCTTCACCAACTGGCGTAACAGTTCTTTTCAAATGCTTGCCCTGTTGCATGCCGGCCGGGACGCCGGCCAGGTGTCAGCCCGCATCAAAGACGTGCTCCACCACCACCTCCCGGGCGGCGTGAAGGAGGCCCTTTTTCTCCACCCCATGGCCCGGTGGCATTTGTACGGCGAATTCAAAAACGGGGAAAGCGTGGGCGGCCGCATCCAGTTTGTCTGGCTCTTCGGCCTGATCGGCGGGTTCGTGTTGCTGCTGGCCGCCATCAACTTCATGAATTTGTCCACTGCCCGCAGCGAAAGACGGGCCAAAGAAGTAGGCATCCGCAAGGCCATTGGTTCGAGGCGGGTTCAGTTGGTCGGCCAGTTCCTGAGTGAATCGTGGCTGGTGGTCACGCTTGCTTTTGGGGTTTCCCTGTTGCTGATGCAACTGGTTTTGCCCGGGTTCAACGAGTTGGCCGGCAAACACACCGTGCTCCCGTGGGGTCGGCCCGCATTCTGGATGCTCTCGGCGGGATTCGTGCTGCTTACCGGGTTGTTGGCCGGCAGTTACCCGGCCTTGTACCTGTCGGGCTTTCAGCCGGTAAAAGCATTAAAAGGCACGTTCCGGGTGGGGCGGCTGGCTGTCATTCCCCGCCAGGTACTCGTAGTAGTGCAGTTCACCGTATCGGTAGCCCTCATCATTGGCACCCTGGTGGTGCACACGCAGATTCAGTTTGCCAAGAACCGTCCGTTGGGGTACAGCCGCAACGGACTGGTCAATCTCAACATCAATACGCCCGGGCTGGAGGGCCGTTACGACGCCCTGCGCAAGGAGTTGCTGGCTACGGGAGCGGTAGTTGACATGGCTGAATCGTCGGGTCCCATTACCGACATCTGGTCTTCGGCCAACAACCTGGAATGGCGAGGGAAAGCTCCCGGACAACAGGCCCTTTTCGGCACGATCTGCGTGACGCCCGAGTTCGGCCAGGTAGTAGGCTGGAAAATAAAAGAGGGACGGGCCTTTTCCCGGGCGTTTGCCACGGATTCCATGGCATTTGTCCTTAACGAGGCGGCCGTCCGGCTCACCGGACTGCAAAACCCGGTTGGCGAAACCATCCGGTGGCATGACCAATCCTGGCACGTGATCGGAGTGGTGGAAGATATGGTGATGACTTCACCCTTTGAGCCGGTCCAGCCCGCCGTTTTCATGATGAACATCCGGGAAAGATCTCTGAATGTCATCCACCTCAAACTCAACCCGGCGTTGGGTGCGGGAGCGGCTTTGGCAAAAGCAGCATCGGTTTTTAAACGATACAACCCGGCGGCCCCCTTTGCGTACCGATTTGTCGACGAGGAGTACGCCCGAAAATTCGCCGCCGAAGAACGCATCGGCCGGCTGGCGGGGCTTTTTGCCGGGCTGGCCATCCTGATTAGTTGCCTGGGACTTTTCGGTCTGGCGGCGTTCGTGGCCGAGCAACGCACCAAAGAAATCGGCATCCGGAAAATACTCGGTGCCTCCGCCGGCAACCTCTGGCGGCTCCTTTCCCAGGATTTTGTCCGGCTGGTCGGGATTTCCTGCTTCGTGGCCATGCCCATTGCTTACTTCGTGATGCAGCAGTGGCTCCGTCAATACGAATATCGGGCTCCTCTCTCCGGGTGGAGCTTTGCCCTGGCTGGCCTGGCCGCCCTCCTCATCACGCTGCTAACGGTAAGTTACCAAGCCCTCAAAGCTGCCTTCACCAACCCGGTGAACAGCCTGCGCAACGATTGAGCCATGCCCGGGCTTGACGGCAAAAAATGCATTCCATCTAAAAACCATCCCCTGCGCTATGGCCGAAACTACGCCTCCTCTGCCCCCGCCCCGCTGGGTGGACCGGCTCCTGGAACGCTTCTGCGCGCCCCACTTGCGGGAAGAAGTGCTCGGTGACCTGCACGAACGCCACCACCGCAACGTCCGGCGGCTAGGCGCCCGGCAGGCCCGCCGGCGCTACCTCCGGGAAGGGCTCTCCTACCTGCGCTTTTCGGTGTTCAGACGACCACCGGCCCGTCACCCAAAACCACTCCCCTTCGACATGATCCGGAACTACCTCACCATCGCCTTCCGCAACCTGCAAAAGCAGAAGAGCTTTGCCATCCTCAACCTGGCCGGGCTGACGCTGGGCATCACCGGCGCCCTGGTCATCCTGCTCATCGTGCAGTTTGAACGCAGCTACGACACGTTCCACCCGGAGGCCGGCCGCCTCTACCGCGTGCTGTCGGGCACCCCGGGGCAAGCCGACAACCCGGGCACGCCCACGGGGCTGCGGACGGTGCTGGAACGGGAATTTGCCGAGGTGGAAAAAACGGCGGCGGCCTTTAAGCTGAACCCCGAACGGACGCAACTCGAAATAAACCGCCAACTCACGCGCGAGCCCTACGTCTGCTACGTGACGCCCTCCTTCTTCGAACTGTTCTCGTTCCGGTGGCTGCAAGGCAGTCCGCAGAGCTCCCTCTCGCAACCCGGGCAGGTGGTGATTGACGAAGAAATGGCCCGCAAATACTTCAAGGGCAACGCCCTTGGACAGCGGGTGCGCCTCGACAACGAACACGACCTGGTGGTGAGCGGCGTAATTGCCAAGATGCCCGCCAACACCGACTTTCCCATCCAGTTCGCCGTATCGCACCGCACGTTCGAGCAGACGAAAGGCTACCAGGCCACCTACCACGCCGGCAGCAACTCGTCCTACCAGGCTTTCGTGTTGCTGCGGGAGCAAGCCGACCCGGCCGCCCTGGAGCGGAAATTCCCGGCCATGATTGCCCGGCACCTGGGAAGGGAACAAGCCGAGAAGTACATGGCCCACGGCCTGCAACCGCTGAGCCGGGTGCACTTCGACGAGGCGCCGGGCCGCCAGAACTTCTCCAAGCGGTTTGCCGCCCACAGCAACCTGACGGGGCTGGCCTGGATCGGCGCCTTCCTGCTGCTGACGGCGTGCATCAACTTCATCAACCTGGCTACCGCGCAGGCCACCAAACGGGCCAAAGAGGTGGGCATCCGCAAGGTGCTCGGCAGCACGCGGGGGCAGCTGGTGGGCCAGTTCATGGGCGAAACCCTGCTGCTGACCCTGGCGGCGGTGGTGCTTTCCCTGCTGCTCACCCACCAGGCGGTGCTCCTGCTGAACGATTACCTCGGCATTCCACTCGATTTTGCGGCCGTATTCACGTGGGGCCACCTGCTGGCCCTGGCCGGCGCGGGGGCCGCCGTGGGGCTGGTCGCCGGCGTCTACCCGTCGCTGGTGCTGTCGGCTTTCGAGCCCGTACACACCCTCAAAAACACCCTTTCCGGGGGTTCGCCGGGCGGCAACCGGCTGCGGAAGGGGCTGGTGGCGTTCCAGTTCGGCATTGCCCAGCTGATGATCATCTGCACGGTGGTGGTGGTGAGCCAGATGCACCACGTGCGCACCACCTCGCTGGGCTTCGACCAGGAAGCCGTGGTGACGGTTGACCTGCCCGAAAGCGACCCGCAAAAGCTCGAAGCCCTCCGGAACCAGCTTTCGCAGTACGCCGCCGTCCGGGCCCTGAGCTTTTCGCTCAACCCGCCCGCGGCCACCATCAACAAGTGGTGGGACGACGTCACGCACGTTTCCGCGCCGGAGGAAAAGATCCACGTCGAACAGAAGTTCATTGACGAACAGTACCTGCCCATGTACAACATCCGGCTGGCGGCGGGCCGCAACATCCGCCGCACGGATACCACGCAAGTCCTGGTCAACCAGTCCCTGCTCCGCCAGCTCCACATCACCGATCCGCAGGCGGCCCTGGGCCAGCAACTCTCCTACTGGGGCCGGGAAGTCACCATCGTGGGCGTCGTGCGGGATTTCCACAACCTGTCGCTGCACCAGCAAATCCCCCCGACCCTCCTGTGGCGCAACCCGTCGCTCTTCCAGAAAGCCTCCTTCAAGATCGAGATGGGCCAGGCGCCGGAAGCCCTCGCGCGGATCGAACGGCACTGGAAGGCCGCTTTCCCGAACCACTTCTTCTCCTACAAATTCCTGGACGACGACCTGGCGACGCTCTACGAAAAGGAACGGAAAACGGCCCGCCTGCTGGCCCTGTTCGCCGGACTGGCCATTTTCATCGGGTGCCTGGGCCTGTACGGGCTGGTGAGCTTCAACACGGCCCGCAAAACCAAGGAGGTAGGCATCCGCAAAGTGCTGGGCGCCTCGGTGGCCCACATCGTGTACCTGTTCACCCGCGACTTCGTACGGCTGCTGGCCCTGGCGTTCCTGGCGGCGGCGCCGCTGGGGTACTACCTCATGCAGGGGTGGCTGAGCGACTTTACCTACCAGGTATCC
>CADCTQ010000053.1:19604-20857 GCA_902805615.1 uncultured Cytophagales bacterium | reverse complement strand
CTGATGAAATAAATACGGAATTCGTATTAGAAGATGGCAAATACATTTGTGGTGCCGAAGTAGAAAAAATGTCCAAGTCGAAGTACAACGTCGTGAATCCTGACGACGTGGTAAGTCGCTTCGGCGCGGATACGCTGCGGATGTACGAGATGTTTTTGGGGCCGCTTACGGATGCCAAGCCCTGGAACACCAACGGCATCACCGGCGTGTACAACTTCCTGCGCAAGTATTGGCGCCTCTTCCATACGGAGAAGGGCGACTTCCAGGTATCCGACGCCGAGCCGACGAAGGACGAACTGAAGGCGCTGCACAAGCTCATCAAAAAAGTGGCCGACGACGTGGAGAACCTGTCGCTGAACACGTCCGTGAGTGCGTTCATGGTGTGCGTCAACGAGTTGTCGGCCCTCAAGTGCAACAAGCAGGCCGTGCTGGGAGAGCTGACCGTGGTGCTGTCGTCGTTTGCCCCGCACATTGCCGAGGAAACCTGGCACCTGCTGGGCAACGCGGGCAGCGTGACCCGGGCCCCGTACCCGGCCTATAATGCGTCGTACCTGGTGGAAGACTCCTTCGAATACCCCGTGTCCATCAACGGCAAGGTGCGGGCCAAGATGACCTTCGCCGCCGACACCGCCCCGGCTGAGATCGAAAGCTCCGTGCTGGCGTCGGAAGCCGTGCAGAAGTGGCTCGAAGGAAAGCAGCCCAAGAAGATCATCGTCGTGCCCAAGCGGATTGTCAACGTCGTGCTGTAAGGCGTTGAGAATCATATCGTCGGGCTTATTCGTTTCGGCTGATCAATGGGGTAGTAGAAAGAACCACCCCCGTCCCCTCCTTGCAAAAAGGAGGGGAGCCGTACCCATCGGCCGCACTGACAACGAAGAAAGGCTATGACGTGCGTTTCTTCTTGTCGTGTAGCCGCATCCGTAGCGTTCCCCTCCTTGAAGGCTAATTACACTGTAAGGAAAGTAAGTTGATAAGGTTGTTGTTGGTGAAAACACCAACAACGGCGTATTGGAAATACGCTTTAACAATTGCAAAACAGGCATTTATCGTTCGCGCCGTTGTTGGTGTTTTCACCAACAACTTTTTATCAATTTATTTACTTTACAATGTACTAATCTTGTAGGGAAAAATTAAACAGTAGGCGTCGCATGGCGGGAAGGCGTCGCGTTGCGGCTCCCCTCCTCGGAGGGGCCGGGGGTGGGTTTACCGCCAGGAGAAGCGTTATCCAAGGTTCACCGCACCCCACTGATGGG
>CADCTQ010000053.1:0-19583 GCA_902805615.1 uncultured Cytophagales bacterium | reverse complement strand
TGCATTGATCCCCAGGTAAGGCGTTTGATGGCAGTAAACCCACCCCCGGCCCCTCCGGGGAGGGGAGCCGCAACGCGACGCTTTCCCGCGACGCGACCCCTGACCGCCATGTGGCGCCTACTGTTTATTTTTTCCTGCAAGATTAGCTCCGGGGAGGGGACAGGGGTGGTTATCCGTTAGAACGGCACAAACAACAAACCCCTTTGTAAGTCAACTGCGAAACAAAGCTCCGGCGCCGGTGGGGTTACTTGTTGAGGAGGCGTGCATCAACGCCAAAACCTGACCCATGCTGTACCAACGCAAGACGAAAACCGTGCCGCTGCCCCTTAAAATACCCATCGTGGGGGTGCTCCTGCTGGGGCTGTACGCCTGCACGCAGAACCTGGCCGTAGGGCTGCTGTTTGTGGCGGTTGCCGCTGCCGCCCTCACCCTGCACGACGGGGTGCAAATTGACTTCGTCCAGGGACGCATCCGGCAATACTGGGGCCTGGCCGGGTTGAAGTTCGGCGCGTGGGAAACCCTGTCGGCCCCGGACCGGCTTACGCTGGTGCCCGTCCGCAACACCTACACGGTTCTCGGCAACCGCCCGGGCAGCTCCGCCCGCTACGAGCAGCGGGCCTTTGAAGTGCACCTGTACCCCCGGGGTTCCGCCGACCACTACGTGGTTTCGACGGGAACGTACGACGCCGCCAAAGCCGATGCCGGCTCCTTATCGCGTCACCTGGAACTGGCCTACGAAGATTTCACCGTCCGGGCCTGATCGCCACGCTCATCCTATCTCTTTTTCCCAAAAGCCAAGGATTGCCTGCCGGGATCGCCAACCATCCCAAGGTGTGATGGAAGATTTAGATAGCTCCGGGCCAATGGCAGTATGTTTAGGCGAAATATTGAAGAACGGGCGAGTATCCTTACGGCTGGGGGTAGTCTTCGGACTAGTATGTGCTTAGCGGGTTGTATGCGATGCGTCATTGCGAGGAGCAGCGCTGCCAAGCGGGCAGGGCGACGAAGCAATCTCCCACGTATCCCCGCCAAACCCCGTTACGGATGGGGTTAAGTGCTTAGAGCTATACTTGGAGGAGCCGTCTGTGGCCCTTGACGCTTCTCCGGGGGAGATTGCTTCGTCATGCCAAACCCAAAAGCCAGCCCTAATCCTCGCAATGACGCATCTTATATAACCCTCTAAGCACATACGTAATCTCTGACTACCCCCAGCCGTAAGGGTACTTGCCCATTCTCCCAATACAGTCCTTGGCCCGGGAGCCCTTGGCCGTGGCATGAGGCCAGGGTTGCCTGGCGCCCCCGTTAAATCCTATTGCCGAAGCTTGTCACCGGCGTAAAGGGGCGGCACCCAATCCGTTTAAACCCGCTGTAACTCCGGCCATTCCGCCTGCCGGGGTTGTTTTTTTGCCGCAGGTTCACAAAAAAGCGGCTTTTACCGGGCCGCGCCGGCATACCTTACCCCAATGCAAAAGGCGTCGTCCCGGCCGCCGGTTACCCTTTGCGGCGGCGGAATCCGCGTCGCGGCGCCCAAACCGCCCCCGCAAACGCCGTCAAAGCCCCTGCCCGCACCCGCCGCCCCTGGCGAAAAGACCCGGCAACCCACCAGATCCGGGTGAATCCGGCCGTTTTCTTACCTGCGACAAGCCTGGCCGAAAAGCCATGCAGAAGACCTATGGGATGGGGGTAGCTTTGGGAAATTACATGCGGAAGTAACAAAACTGTGTAATTATTCACGCTACCTTATGACAAGCATCTACCACGCTACGCAACGATGGGCTTTCGGCCTGCTGCTCGGTTGCCTGGCAACCTACGGCGCCGACGCCCGGACCACTGCTTCGGTGCTGGCCGCCGCCGCTCCCCAGGCCCGGTACGCGGCCGTTCAACCGGCCGCCCAGGCCGTCATTACCGTCACCGGACGGGTCACCGACGAAAACGGCGGGGCCTTGCCCGGCGTCAACGTCGTGCTCAAAGGCTCCACCAGCGGCACCGTCACCAACGCCGACGGCGCCTACTCCATCTCCGTACCCAACCCGGAAGACGTGCTGGTGTTCTCGTTCATCGGCTACATCACCGAAGAAGTACCCGTGGGCAACCGCACCACCATTGACGTGCTGATGGTGCAGGACATGCTCTCCCTCAACGAAGTGGTCGTGGTCGGCTACGGCACCCGGCAGCGCAAGGACGTGACCGGCTCCATTGCTTCCGTGACGGCTAAGGATTTCCGCGACATGCCCATCAGCAACATCGGCCAGGCCCTCCAGGGGCAGATGCCCGGCGTGCAGGTACAGCAGACCAGCGGTGCGCCGGGCTCCTCACCCGCCATCCGGGTCCGGGGATTGGGCTCCATCAGCGCCAGCTCGTCGCCGTTGCTCGTCGTGGACGGGCAGATCCTGGGCGGCCTCAACGACCTGAGTTTCATCAACCCCAACGACATCGAACGCATTGACGTGCTCAAGGACGCCGCCGCCACCGCCATCTACGGCGCCCGGGGTTCCAACGGCGTAATCCAGGTGACCACCAAGCGCGGCAAAGCCGGCGAACCCACCGTAAATTTTGACTACTACACCGGCTTCCAGAACGTGACCAAACGCGTGGACATGCTCAACACGCAGGAACTCGTGGAACTGGGCGAGGAAGCCTTCTTCAATTCGGGCGCCAAGGTGCCCGGCGGACTGGCCGGCCTCTACGCCGGCGTGGACAGCCTGCCCGATATTGACTACCAGGACCTGATCTTCCGCACGGCCCCCATCAGCAGCTACCAGGCTTCCGTGACGGGCGGCACCGACAAGATCAGCTACCTGATCTCGGGCAACTACCTCGACCAGGACGGCGTGGTAAAGACTTCGGAGTTCAAGCGGTTTTCGGTGCGTACCAACCTGGACGCCCAGCTTACCAAACGCGTCAAAGTAGGTATCAGCTTCAATCCTTCCTTCAACAATGAGCGGCTGGCCCAGACCGACGGCCACTGGCAGAACTTCTCGGCCATCAGCGCGGCCCTGACCATCATGCCCTTCGTGGCGGTGTACCAGCCCGACGGCATCAACTACAACTCGCAGCAGCAGTACAACAGCCAGCTCTTCAACAACTTGCCGGGCGTGACCAATCCCCTGGCCAACCTGACCGGCATCAACGACCGCCAGCGTACCACCCGCCTGCTGGGCAATACGTACGCCGAAGTGGACATCATTGAAGGACTCAAGTACCGCGCCTCGGTGGGGGTAGACGTGCAGCAGCAGCGGCGCAACTACTTCCAGAACTCCACGGTGCCCTACAACAACCAGCCCCTGCCCCCGCAGCCGGCCGTCCGCATCGTGGGCTTTGCCCGCAGCCAGCAGAACATCAACTGGATCTTCAACCAGACGGTCAACTACGTCAAGAGCTTTGACGACGTCCACAGCATCAACGCGCTGGCAGGGATGGAAACCCAGCGCAACGACTTCGAGAACACCGTGACGCTGGCCAATAACTTTCCCAACGACATCGTAACCACGGTCAACGCGGGAACGGTATTGCAGAGCCGCGCGGACATCAACGTGCCGGCCGCCGGGACGCCCGGGGCACTCTCGGCGCAGTCGTCGTTTGCTTCCTACTTTGCCCGGGCCGGCTACAGCTACCAGAACAAGTACCTGGCCGACGTTTCCTTCCGGACCGATGGTTCGTCGCGGTTCGGCAAGAACTCCCGGTTTGCCAGTTTCCCGGCGGCCTCCATCGGCTGGCGCGTCAGCGAAGAAAGCTTCCTGAAGAACAACCGCCTGGTGAACAACCTGAAGCTGCGGGCCAGCTACGGCCTGACCGGCAACGCCGCCCTGCCCTCCGACTACGGCGCCTTCGGCCAGTTGGGCAACGGCAACTATAACTTCAACAACACGCTGGCGCTGGGCTTGCGGCCCATTTCTCCGGAGAATCCGGACCTGACGTGGGAGAAAAGTGAGCAGTTTGACGCCGGCCTGGAACTGGGCCTGCTCAACGACCGCATCTTCCTGACTGTGGATGCCTACAACCGCATCACCAAGGACCTGCTGCTCCGGGTGGCCGTGCCCATCGTGACGGGCTACACCAACGCCCTGCAAAACATCGGTAAGATCCGCAACCGCGGCATGGAATTCGGGGCGACTACCGAAAACCTGACCGGCGCCTTCAAGTGGAGCACCAACGCCAACCTGTCGTTCAACCGCAACAAGGTACTGGCCCTCGGACCCACCAGCGACCCCATCTTCAGCGACGTGCCCGGCGTGATCGGCAGCGGTACCATTACCCAGGTGGGCAAGCCCATGGCTTCGTTCTACGGCTACCGGCAACTGGGCATCTTCCAGAACCAGGCGGAAATTGACGCGTACCCCCGCTACGACGGAACCGCGCCCCGCCCCGGCGACCGCAAGTACGAAGACGTGACCGGCGACGGCCGCATCACCGTTGCCGACCGCACCGACATTGGCAACAACCAGCCCGACTTCACCTGGGCCATGACCAACAACTTGAGCTACAAAGGCTTCGACTTTTCGGTGATGCTCCAGGGGGTACAGGGGAACGAAATCCTCAACTTCAGCCGCCGGTTCTTCAACACCATGCAGGCCAGTCTCAACCAACTGGAGGAGGCCAAAAACCGCTGGCGCTCAGAAGAGCAGCCGGGTGACGGCAAAACGCCCCGGGCGGCTACCACCGCCACCGGGCAGAACAACACGACCAACAGCGCCTGGGTGGAAGACGGTTCTTACCTCAACGTGCGCAACGTGACGCTGGGGTATACCCTGCCCAAGGACCTGATCGGTAAGGCGAAGATGCGGAGTGCCCGGGTGTACGCCGGCGTGCAGAACGCCTACATTTTCACCAAATACAAGTACTACAACCCCGAGGTAAGTGCCTACGAGGGCCTCGACCCGCTCACCATCGGCGTGGATTACGGTACTTTCCCCCAGGCGCGTACGTTCACGGTGGGCCTGCAACTCGGCTTGTAGTATCTTCCCACCCCCCATCTATCATTACACACCAGACGATTCATGAAAAAGACTTTTCTGTATACGATCCTGCTCGGCGCGTCCCTTTCGTCCTGCCGGGAGGAATTTCTGGACCTGCGGCCCGTATCCAACGTAACGACCGGGAACTACTACCAGACCCAGAACGATTTTGCCCAGGCCGTAACCGGGGCGTACGCCGCCCTGATCCTGACGGGCCAGTACCAGGAGTACTATAACTTCGGGGAACTGCCTTCCGACAACGTGCTCAAGCCCGGCACGCCCGGCGCCGACCAGGTGGATTTCAACCTGTTCACGGTAAGGCCCAGCAACGGCTACCTGTCGCGGGCCTGGAATGATTACTACACGGGAATTCACCGTTGCAACACCATTCTGACCCGCATCGAGTCGGTCTCCATGGACGAAGCCGCCAAGAACCGCTTCGTGGCCGAGGCCAAATTCCTGCGGGCCCTGATGTACTTCAACCTCGTGCGGATATTCGGCCCCGTGCCCGTGGTAACCACCGAAATCGCCGAAGTGCGGCAGGGGTACCAGTACGGCCGGGAGCCGGTGGAAGCCGTATACGCGCAAATCATTAAAGACCTGACCGAGTCTGAAGACGTGCTACCGGGTGCCAAAGCGGCAGGGGTGGAGTTTGGAAGGGCCACCCGTGGCGCGGCCAAAGCCCTGCTGGGCAAGGTATACCTTACGCGGCGCAATTTCCCGGCCGCTGCCGCCAAGCTGAAAGAAGTGATTGCCCTGGGCGACTACTCCCTGGTGGCCGATTACGCGTCGCTCTTCCGGGCTGCCACCGAAAACAACCCGGAAATGATCTTTGCCGCCCAGTTCAAGAGTGGCGGCCTGGGGCAGGGCAGCCAGTTCCCGTTCTGGTTCGGTCCCACCGGCGTGGGCGTGTTCGGGGCAGGAGCCGGCCGGGGTGATTTTCAGCCCACCGCCGAAATGGCGAGGGCTTACGAACCGGCCGACAAGCGGAAGGCCATTTCCGTGGACAGCACCGGCACCGGGGGGGGCCTCCAGCGCTTTACCCGCAAGTTTGGCGACGGCGCCCCGGCCCAGCAGGATTCGGACAACAACTGGCCCATTCTCCGGCTGGCCGACGTGTACCTGATGTACGCCGAGGCGCTCAACGAAGTGAGTTACGGATCGGCCGACGCGTTCGGGTACCTCAACGAAGTGCGCAGGCGGGCCGGGTTGACCGAAAAAACCGTCGCGGACCTGCCCGACCAGGACCGCTTCCGGGCCGCCGTGGAGCAGGAGCGGCGCGTGGAGCTGGCCTTCGAAGGACACCGCTGGTTTGACCTCGTGCGCACGAACAAGGCCGTGGAGGTGATCAACGCCAAAGCCAGGAGCCTGGGCGTGATCGGCCCCAACAACGACGGCCAGATCAATGCCAACAACCTGGTGTTCCCCATTCCGCAGGGCCAGGTGGACCTGAACCCCACCCGGATCGAGCAGAACATCGGCTACTAAGCCAAACCCGCACGAACCCACGTAGAGACGCCATTCATGGCGTCTCTTTTTTTATCACAGATTTTTTACCACGGAGACACGGAGGGCGCGGAGTTACCTTGCATCCTGCCTGCCGGCCGCACTTCCTGATTTCATACCGGTTCGATAGATTTACCCGAAAAACTTGCAGTATTATCCAAAAGCTTCCTATTTTGGTCCTATTCACGGGAATTGAGCAGTTACCGATCCCGGCGTTTTCATCCTGAACCTACCCCTGCATTCCGGCCGGTGCGCACCGCAGCGGCTTACACCACCACTTAAACCTACCTGTTGCATGAAGCGTTTTTACCTACCCGCATTGCGCCGGGTGTACTGGATGGCATTCTTCGGGCTGGCCGCCCCCGTGGTGCAGCCGCTTGCCGCCGTACCCGCCGGCACCCCGGGCCGCGGCTACGCCCACGCCCGGCTCACCCCGGCGGCCGTCACCGTGACCGGCCGCGTCACCGGCGACAACGGTGAAACGCTGCCCGGCGTGAACGTGCTGGTGAAAGGCACCACCAACGGCACCACCACCGGCAGCGACGGGAGCTACTCCCTGTCGGTGCCCGACGGCAACACCGTACTCGTGTTCTCCTTCATCGGCTACCTGAGCAAGGAAGTGCCCGTGGGCAACCGCACCGTGGTGGACGTGCAACTGGCCACCGACACCGAGGCCCTGAGCGAAGTGGTGGTGGTGGGCTACGGCACCCAGCAGAAAAAGGACGTGACCGGCGCCATTGCCTCCCTCGACACCAAGAGCATCCGCGACCAGCCCGTCGCCAACGTGGCCGAAGCCCTCACCGGCCGGCTGCCCGGCGTGCTGGCCCAGCAGGTGAGCGGCCTGCCCGGCAGCACGCCGTCCATCAAGGTCCGCGGCATCGGCTCCATCAGCGCCGGCAACAGCCCCCTGATCGTGGTGGACGGCCAGCCCCTCAACAACGGCGGCCAGAACCTGGCCGGCTCCAGCTACAACGCCGGCGGGCTCAACACCGTCAACCCCGGCGACATTGAGAAGATTGACGTGCTCAAAGACGCTTCGGCCACGTCCATCTACGGCTCCCGCGGCTCCAACGGGGTCATCATGATCACCACCAAGCGGGGCAAGCCGGGTCCCGTGCGCATCAACCTCGACTACTACACCGGCATCCAGGAAGTAGCCAAAAAGATAGACCTGCTCAACGCGCAGCAGTTTGCCGAATTTTCCGTGGAGGCCACCAACAACGCCTACCTGGAGCGGGTAAACGGGGCGCAGGCTTCCGACCCCAACGACAAACGGCCGCCTTCCTCGCGGTACTGGATTCCCGCCGAACTCTACGACCCGGCGGGTCTGCCCAACTACAACTACCAGGACCTGATCTTCCGCCGGGCCCCCATGAGCAACTACCAGTTGTCGGCTGCGGGCGGCTCCGAAAACGTGCAGTACTACGTGGCGGGCAACTACTTCAGCCAGGACGGCATCATTCACCGGTCGGGCCTCGACCGCTACTCGTTGCGGGCCAACCTCGACGCCCGGCTGGGCAAGCGGGTCCGGGCCGGCCTGAACCTGAGCCCTTCTTACACCACCGAGGACCGCGTGCAGTCCGACGGCCACTGGCTCAACAACGGCATCATCAACGCCGCCCTGGCCGGCGTGCCCTACATTCCCATCCACGCCGACGACGGCTCCTACACGTCCATGGCCACGATGGGCGCCTACGACTGGCCGGGCATCACCAACCCCGTCGCCAACATCACCGAAATTGACAACGAGGTGCGCACCAGCCGCCTGCTGGGCAGCCTGTACGCCGAAATTGACATCCTCGACGGGCTCAAGTACCGCGGCACGGCCGGCGTGGACAACCTCCAGGGCCGGCGCAACTACTTCCGCACGTCCCGCATTCCGCTCAACCAGCTGCTGCCGCCCACGGCCAACGAAGGGGCCGTGAGCAACGTATCCAACTTCAACTGGGTGACCAGCCACACCCTCACCTACACCCGCTCCCTGGGCGGCAGCCACCGCGTGGAAGCCCTGCTCGGCACGGAGTTCCAGAAGAACGACTTCCAGCGCGACACCACGGCGGCCAACAAGTTTCCCAACGACGTGGTGCGCACCATCAACTACGGCACGGTGGTGTTCGGGCACTCGTCGCGGGAGCAGTGGGACCTGGCCTCGTACTTCGCCCGCGTCAACTACAGCTTCAAGGACCGCTACCTGTTCACGGCCACCGTGCGCCGCGACGGGTCGAGCCGCTTCGGGGTCAACGAGCGGTGGGGCACGTTCCCCTCGGCGTCGGTGGGCTGGCGGGTGGCCGAAGAAGCCTTCATGCAGGACGTGCCGGTGCTTTCCGAACTCAAGCTGCGGGCCAGCTACGGCCTGGCGGGCAACAATGCCTTCGGCAACTACCCCGCCCTGGGGCTGCTGGGCGTGGACAACTACGTGCTGGGCAACAACCTTTCCAACGGCCTCGGGGCGCGTACGCTGCCCAACGACGTGCTGACCTGGGAAAAGAGCCGCCAGGCCGACATCGGGGCCGAGGTGGGCCTGTTCAACGACCGCATCTACCTGAACGCCGACTACTACCGCCGCATCACCACCGACCTGCTGCTGCAAGTGCAGGTGCCCACCCTCACGGGCTTCTCTTCGGCCATCCAGAACATCGGCCGGGTGCGCAACCAGGGCGTGGAGCTGGCCCTCACCACCCGCAACCTGACCGGGGCGTTTACCTGGACCACCGACGCCAACGTGTCATTCAACCGCAACGAGGTGCTGGCCCTGGGACCCACCGGCGACCCGGTCCGCAGCGGCTCGGGCATCGGCGAAACCAACATTACCGTCATCGGCCAGCCGGTGGGCAACTTCTTCGGCTACAAGCAGCTCGGCGTGTTCCTGGACCAGACCGACCTGGACGCGTACCCGCACTTTGCCGACACCCGGCCCGGCGACGTGAAGTACGAAGACGTGAGCGGCGACGGCAGGATTGACGCCGCCGACCGCACGACCATCGGCAACAACCAGCCCGACTTCATCTACGGCCTCACCAACACGTTCGGTTTCAAAGGCGTGGACCTGACGGTGGTGATCCAGGGCGTGCAGGGCGGCCAGATCCTCAACCTGTCGCGCCGCTTCTTCGAAAACCTGGAGGGCAGCCAGAACCAGCTGACCACCGTGCTGGACCGCTGGCGGTCGCCGGAAAACCCGGGCGACGGCAAGACGCCCCGGGGCAACAGCCGCCCCACGGGCAACAACAACGCCGTGTCGAGCCGCTGGGTGGAAGACGCCTCGTACCTGCGCATCCGCAACGTGACGCTGGGCTACAACCTGCCGGCCGGCCTGATCTCGAAGGTGCGGCTCCAGGCGGTGCGCCTCTACGCCGGCGTGCAGAACGCCTTTACCTTCACCAGGTACCTGGGCTACAACCCCGAGGTGAGCGGCTACGAAAGCGCCTTCACCGGCGGCGTGGACTACGGCACCTACCCCCTGGCCCGCACGTACACGGTAGGCGTTAATCTTGGATTTTAGTAGTGAGAATTGAGTATTGAGTACGGCGCTGCCTGGTTAACACGGCCCAGTTCACGTACGCGGTACTTAATTCTCAATACTCACTACTCACTACTCAATTCTCACTACTCAATTCTATGAAACGAAGATACATCCTCACCCTCTGCGCCGGAATGGGCTTTGCCACTTCCTGCCAGGATAAATTTCTCGACCTCAAACCCATTTCGGAAGTCAGCTCGACCACGTTCTACAAGACGGCTTCCGACCTGGCCAACGCCCTGAGCGGGGCCTACAGCGCCCTGCAACTGAACGGGCAGTACACCGAACTGTTCATCGTGGCCGAACTGCCGTCCGACGACACGTTTCCCTCGCTTTCCGGCTCGGTGACCGACCAGGACGAGTTCGACAAGTTTTACCTGCGCACCACCAACCCGTTCCTGGCCGCCCGCTGGAACGACGGCTACCGGGGCATTTACCGCACCAACGCCGTGATTGACCGCAGCCGGACCATCGAGATGAACGGAGACCTCAAAGCCCGTTACGTGGCCGAGGCGCAGTTCCTGCGGGCCCTCATGTACTTCAACCTCGTGCGGGTGTTCGGCGAGGTGCCGCTGGTGGAAAAGGAGATCCAGGCGGCCGAGGAAGGCTACCAGTACAGCCGCAGCCCGGTCGCCGACGTGTACGCGCGCATCATCAGCGACCTGACGGAGGCGGAAGGGGTGCTGCCGGTCACGTACCCGGCCGGCGAAGCGGGCCGGGCCACCCAGGGCGCCGCCAAAGCCCTGCTGGGCAAGGTGTACCTCACGCTGGGCCGCCCCGCCGACGCGGCCGGCAAACTCCGCGAGGTGATGGACCTGGGCGTATACGACCTGCTGCCGAGCTACGCCGACGTGTTCGCCCCGGGCAACAAGAACCACAAGGAATCGGTGTTTGCCGTGCAGTACAAAAAGGGCAACCTCGGGGAGGGCAACCGCCTGCCCAACGCCTTTGCCCCCGAAAACTCGGGCAACGCCGTGATCCAGTTCGGCGGCGACGGCCAGAACCGTCCCCACAACGACCTGCTGGCGGCCTACGAACCGGGTGACCCGCGGAAGGATTTCTCGACGGCCACGTCGTACAAAAACGCCCGGGGCGAAACCGTGCAGTACAACTTCGTGAAGAAGTACCACGACGTGCCGGCCGTGAAGTACGACAACGACAACAATTACCCCGTGATCCGCTACGCCGACGTGCTGCTCATGTACGCCGAAGCCCTCAACCAGGTTGCCTACGTGGCCGACGGCGAAGCCTTCACGGCGCTCAACCGGGTGCGCCAGCGGGTAGGGTTGCCGGCCCGGACCGCCGCCGAACTGGGGGACCAGGACGCTTTCCGCGACGCGGTGCTTCAGGAGCGGCGCGTGGAACTGGCTTTCGAAGGCCACCGCTGGTTTGACCTCGTGCGGACGGGACGGGCGTTGCCGGTATTGCAGGCCAAGGCCACCCTCTTCGGCATCCGCGGCGCCCTCACGGCCGACAACCTGCTGTTCCCCATTCCCCAAAGCCAGATTGACATCAACCCGACGAAGATTGACCAGAACAAGGGGTATTGAGGGCGTTGTCAGCCTACTCGTTGCGAAGGGTTTTTACCGGGTTGGCCAGCGCCGTCTTAATGGAGTAGTAACTCATGGTGAGCAGGGCAATGACGACTACCACCAGGCCGGCGACGCCGAAGACCCGCCAGTCGGGCTCGACGCGGTAGGCGAAATTCCGCAACCAGAACGTCATGCCGTACCAGGCGACCGGGAAAGCAATCAGGATGGCAGTCACCACCAGCTTGAGGGAGTCTTTGGTGAACCAGTAAACGATGTCAAAAACGCCGGCCCCCATGATTTTCCGGATGCCCGCTTCTTTCGACCGTTTTTCGGCGGCAAAAGCCGTTAACCCCAGCAGGCCAATGCAGGCAATGAAGACGGCAAACACCGAGAATGCCGAAAAAATACCCGCCAACCGGTCTTCGGCCTTGTAGAGCTGATCAAAGGCATCGTCCATGAAAAAATATTCGAACGGCAACCCGGGGGCGTATTGTTTCCAGAGCGATTCCAGGGCGGCCAACTGCTGCGGCAGATTCGTCCCCGTCCCGGTTTTGAGCAGGAAATAGCCCCCGGATTTAAATTCGGTTGCCGGAAACAGGAGCAGTGGTTCGATGGGATGGTGCAAGGACTGAAAATGAAAATCGCGTACGACGCCGGCGATCACGAACTCCTGGCCAAACAACCGGATTTTTTTTCCGACCGGATCGGGAAGCTGTAGTTTCCGGACGGCAGTTTCGTTCAAAACGATTTGTACGGACGCTTTTGCGTCGTCCGCGTAGAGAGAGCCGGCGGCCAGTTTGATTTGCAGGGCTTCAAAAAAGCGCCGGTCGGTTTCGTAAACCGATACCCACACATCCTCCTTCAGGTGCGGGAGTGAAACGCCGAACTGGGGATTGCCCTTGGTGGGTACGGCGGAAGCAACTCCGACGGAGTGAACGTCTGCCCGTCCGGCCAGCACGCCCCGGATCGCCCTGAAATGCGCCGCGACGGTGGAATCAGCCATGGGAATGGCCAGTACCTGCTCGTTGGATAGCCCAAGCCGCTTCTGCCGGAAATAGTCCAGTTGGTTCTGCATGATGAATGCGCAGACAATGAGGCCGCCGGAGACGACGAATTGGAACACGATGAGGCTTTTACGGGTAATGATGCCGCCCTTGGAAGCGGTAAACCGGCTTTTCAGCGCCTCGCCGGGAGTGATCCGGGAAAGCATCAGCGCCGGGTAGATGCCGGCCAGCAGGCTGACCACGACGGCTAACCCGAATAGGGTGAGCAGGTGGGCCGGCTGGTAAAAGTCCTCCGCCCTGATGCTGCGTCCGGTCAGCGCAGTGAAAGGGGCGAGAAGCAGCCTGATCATCACCGCTGCTACCAGAAATGCGACAAAGGTAATCAGTGCCGCCTCTCCCAGGAACTGCACGATCAACTCGCCCCGGGTTGACCCGATGATTTTACGAACCCCGATTTCTTTGGTCCGTACTGCCGTGCGGGCGGTGGAAAGGTTTACGTAGTTGACAATGGCAATGGCCAGAATGAGGATTGCGATGCCGGCAAAGACGTATATGTAGCGTACATCGGTTGATGAACGCGTGTCGCCGACTGCATCCGAATGCAGGTGGATGTCGCGTAGGGGTTCGAGCGTGAATTGCGTACCGCTCCAGTCGTGACCCGTATACCGCCGGTAAAGCGCCGGCATCTGCTTTTCAATGCGCCGGGCGGCCGTTGCCGAACCGATCACCACGTAGGTCGGAAAGGCAGCAACTCCCCAGCCGGCTGCCAGCAGTGACTTGTGGCCTTCCATCATGCCCAGTGACGGGAAGGAAGCAACCATTTCAAAATCAACCGAAGAATTGGAAGGGAGCGGGGCCGCCACCCCCGTTACCTGGAACAGTTCCCGGTTGTTGAGCAAGAGGCTCTGTCCCACCGGGTTGCTCCCCCCGAAGTATTTACGCGCGGTTTTGTCGGAGAGCACAATGCTGCGGGGCGCATTGAGGGCCGTTTTGGCGTCGCCGGCGCGCAACGGAAAGGTAAATACGGAGAAAAAGGTGCTGTCGGCAAACAGCACCTTGTCTTCGTAAAACTGCCTGCGGGCACGGCTGCCGGTCCCGCCCATCAGCACGCGGTCACTTTTGTAAAACCGGACCGTTTGCCGGACTTCCGGGTAGTTCAGTTGCAAGGCCGCGGCCAGCGTAGGGGGCATTTGCGCCGTGCTCTGCCCGTCAACGGCTTCTTGGCTCCGCTGGGTAACCCGGTAAATGTGGCTGGCCTTTTGGTGGAACCGGTCAAAAGTAAATTCCTGGTACACAAAATGCAGAATCAGAACGCTCAACGCGATGCCACCCGACAGCCCGGCAATGTTGATGAAGGAAATAAGCTTTTGCCGCTTCAGGCTGCGGAGGGTAATGGTCAGGTAATTTAGAAGCATTGCATCGGTGGTTGGGTGGATGAGACAGAATGTCGGCTGGATGACCCGGGAACCTGCGTTTCATACGGAAAGAGGGGGCGGAAAACCGGGAGTGGTTACGCTTTTATTTTTGGGGCGACTGGTTTTCTTCCCGCAGGCACCCGGCCAGGGCAACCGCCGTAAAGCAGATGTTGAAGAAAATGGGCGTCGGGTAACTTATATTTCCCAATCGCATATGTTTGGCCAAACCGCTGCACCTGGATAAGTTCTCTCCCAAGCGCCTGCCGGTACTGCCGGTGCCGGTAGGCGCCGGGCAATTGCCTAACGCCTGTATTATTGTATATTACCTGCTCAAACCACGCACCCATGATTTCCCGCCGAAACGCCTTGCGGCAGTCCGCCGCCCTGCTGGGGGCCGCCGGGCTGGCCGCCTTCTTCAAGCCCCAGGACGCCCGGGCCGCCACACGCCGGTTCCGGATCGGGGCCTGCGACTGGTCCATCAACAAGCGCGACGACGTGGGTTCGCTGGCGCTGGGGGCGCAGATCGGCCTCGACGGCATCCAGGTGAACATGGGCAGCGCGGCCAACGACATGCACCTGCGCCGCCCCGACGTCCAGCGGGCCTACCGGGAAGCCGCCCGGCAGCACCGCGTGCAACTCGGCGGGCTGGCCCTGGGCGAACTCAACAACGTGCCCTACAAAGCCGACGACCGCACCGACGCCTGGGTGCGCGACAGCATCGGCGTTGCGAAAGCCCTGGGCGTGAAGGTGGTCCTGCTGGCCTTCTTCGGCAAAAACGACCTGCGGAACGACCCGGCCGGGCAGGGGGTGGTGATCGAAAAGCTCAAAGCCGTGGCCCCGGCGGCCGAAAAAGCCGGCGTCATCCTGGGCATCGAGTCGTACCTGAGTGCCGCCGACCACCTGAAGATCATCGAGGCCGTGGGGTCCAAAAACGTGCAGGTGTACTACGACGTGCGCAACTCGGCCGACATGGGCTACGACATTTACCAGGAAATCCGGTGGCTGGGCAAGCAGGGGCAAATCTGCGAATTCCACTTCAAGGAATACGACACGTTGCTCGGCGGCGGCATCGTGGATTTCCGCAAGGTGCGCGAGGCCATTGACGAGATTGACTACCGCGGCTGGGTGCAGATCGAAGGGGCCGTGCCCAAGGGCGGCGACGTTACGCAGAGCTACGTCGCCAACAATGCGTTCGTGCGGAAGACGCTGGGGCAGGGCTGAAAAAGGGCTGAATTATTGAATGATGCAATTACGAAGCCGGGGGCTGTCCTGAAATGAAAAAAATTTTCGTGTTCTTGCGTGCACTGCCGGTCATGATGATGTCCTCAGAGGCACTTTCTCCCGTAATGCATTGCTACACAAAGGGAAATAAACTGGTATTGTTTGTATTGGCATTGCCAATGTTGTTTATGTTCATTTACACGATGCAGCTTATCGGCCTGATCTACTTGCTATTGCAGCGTGAAAAGTGGGTGATTGGAGCAGAATTGAAAAGAAAAAAAGTTTTTGATGCGAGCTATTTCGGTAAACGAATCACGATCTGCCGGGTGTTTTATATTGTTCTTACTTCGAATAAAGAAAGAATTGCCAGTGTGCTGGCGTACGGCTCGTGGCTTGAAAAGAAAAATTATCTGTGCGCATACCGACCTATATTTGCAAAGAGGAAAGTTGTTTTCGACCCCCTCGCAACCATCCTGCTGTGTTTACAAATAATTTTCTGCGGCATATTGATTCTGGGGGTGGGGCCTCCGCTGGACGGATTGACGACATGGTTGTGGAAGCGGCTCCATGCATGAATACCATTTTCTGCTTTATCCACTGATGCCATTGAAAAGCCAAAGTTTTCCTAACCAAGGGTTCGTCCCAGTCAATGCGTTTCCCAACCCATTCCTTATTCCCTCTGATGAAAGTACTAAGCTTGTCCGCCTCCTTTGTTCCCGCGACGGTGGCCGTTGCCGGGTTGGTCAGCGTTTTTGCGTTCCTGCGGTCCGCGAACCTGCCCTCAACCCTGCTGCCGGTGCCCGGCAACCCGGTGAGCGAAATGCGCGTGAACCCGGCAGCAGCCCCGGCTGATTCCAACCAGCTCTACCTGCCCGATGACCTGGAGGCAACCCTGTGGGCGGAGTCGCCGCTGTTCCACAACCCCACCAACGTAGACGTGGACGGGCGGGGGCGGCTCTGGGTCACCGAGGCGGTCAACTACCGGAATTTCAACAACAAGCCCGACAGCATCCTGCACCACGCCCCCGGCGACCGGGTGGTGATCCTCGAAGACAGCGACGGCGACGGCAAGGCCGACCGCACCAAGGTGTTCGTGCAGGACAAGGACCTGGTGTCGCCCCTGGGCATCGCCGTGATCGGCAACAAAGTGATCGTCTCCTGCGCGCCGCACCTGATCGTGTACACCGACGCCGACGGCGACGACAAGCCCGACAACAAGGAAATCCTGCTCACCGGCTTCGGCGGGCTGGACCACGACCACAGCCTGCACGCCCTGGTGGCCGGCCCCGACGGCGACTGGTACTTCAACACGGGCAACGCCGGTCCGCACGTGGTCACCGACAAGGCCGGCTGGACGCTGCGGTCGGGCAGCCTCTACACCGGCGGCACGCCCCACAGCGAGAAGAATACGGGCAACCTGAAGAGCGACGACGGCCGCGTGTGGGTGGGCGGACTGGCCCTGCGCATCACGCCCGAGGGCAAAGGCCTGGAGGTGATGGGCCACAACTTCCGCAACAGCTACGAAACCGCCCTCGACTCGTACGGCAACCTGTGGCAGAACGACAACGACGACCAGGTGATCACCTGCCGGACCTCCTGGCTGATGGAGGGCGCCAACATGGGCTACTTCAGCGCCGACGGCACCCGCTACTGGCAGGCCGACCGCCGGCCCGGGCAGGAGATGTTTACGGCCCACTGGCACCAGGAAGACCCCGGCGTGCTGCCCGCCGGCGACAATACCGGGGCCGGCTCCCCCACGGGCGTCCTGTTCTACGAGGGCGACGCGCTGGGCCCGCAGTACCGCGGCACGCTGCTCAGCGCCGAGGCCGGCCGCAACGTCATCTTCTCCTACCAGCCCCAACCCCAAGGCGCCGGCTTCCGGCTGGACCGCAAAACGCTGGCCAGCTCCCTGCCGGTGCACGAAGAAAATTACTTCTGGAACCAGACCGGGGCCGACCGCCGCAAGTGGTTCCGGCCCAGCGACGTAGCCGCCGGCACCGACGGCGCCCTCTACATCGCCGACTGGTACGACCCCATCGTGGGCGGCCACCTCATGCACGACAAGCAGGGCTACGGCCGCATTTACCGCGTCACGCCGAAGGGCAAAAAGCTGCCGCCGCCCGTGCTTGACCTGCGCACGACCGACGGGCAGGTGCAGGCGTTGCTCAGCCCGGCCGTCAACGTCCGCAACGCGGGTTTCGTGCGGCTGAAGGCCCGGGGCAGCAAGGCCGTCAAGCCCCTGCAAAAAGTGCTGGCGTCCGAAAACCCGTACCACCGGGCCCGGGCCGCGTGGCTGCTGGCGCAACTGGGCGCGAAAGGGGAGGCGGTCGTGGCCGGACTCCTGCGCAGCCCCGACGCGCACGTGCGTCTCACCGCCTTCCGGGCATTGCGCAAAGTACAACCCGACGTGCTGCCGCTGGCCGGGCAACTGGCCGCCGACCCCAGCCCGGCCGTGCGCCGGGAGGTGGCCATAGCCCTGCGGGACGTGCCCTACGAAAAGTGCAAAACGATCATTGGCACGCTGGTGCAGGGCTACGACGGCGAGGACCGCTACTACCTGGAAGCGCTGGGCCTGGCCCTCGACGGCAAGGAAGACGCGTACTTCGCCGACCAACAGTCCCGGCTCCCGGCCGACCCAACGAGTTGGGATGCGCCCACGGCCTCGCTGCTGTGGCGCCTGCACCCGGCCGGGGCCGCCGAAGCCTTTGCCCGGCGGGCCGACGCGGAGGGACTGTCCGACGCCGACCGCCGGCAGGCCCTGGTGGCCCTGGGCTTCATGAAGGACAAGCGGGCCGCCGGGGCAATGGTGGCCCTGACCAAGAGCAAACGGGCCGACGTAGCCGGTCAGGCGTTGTGGTGGGTGAATTTCCGCAAGTCGAATGACTGGCTGGACGTGCTGGATTGGGAGGAAGCCATTGCGGGGCAGTTTTCGGCCCGCGGGCAGCAGGTGCTCAAATTGCGGGCCGTGGTCACCGACGCGAAGCGTTCAGCGGCCGACCGCGTGGCTGCCGCCCTGGACCTGGCCCGGGATGCCGACGGCGGCCGGATGCTGGTGAGCCTGGCGGCGGAAGGCAGCCTGCCCAAAGAAATCAGGGACACCGTGCAGCACCACATTTTCAACAACCCCGACCAGTCGGTGCGGGTGATGGCGAGTGACTACTTCCGCCGGGACCGCAACGTGTCGTACCCCATCGGGCTCATCACCAAGCTGCAAGCCACGCCGGGCAACGGGCAAAAGCTGTTTGCCACGCATTGCACCACCTGCCACCGGCACGGCGCGGAGGGCAACGAGGTGGGCCCCGACCTCACGCGGATCGGCGGGAAGTTTGACAAGCCGGGCCTGCTCGATGCAATCATCAACCCGAGTGCCGGCCTGGCGTTCGGCTACGAACCCTGGCTGATCACCACCAAAAAGGGGACTTCGTACTACGGCTTCCTGGTGAGCGACGCGCAGGCGGTGGTGGTCAAAGACGTGGCCGGGGCGCAGCACGTGATCCGCCGGGAGGAGATTGCCACCCGCAAGCAGATGACCACCAGCCTGATGCCCGACCCGGCCGCGCTGGGCCTCAAAGAGCAGGACCTGGCGGATCTGGCGGCGTATTTGATGGAGAAGTAATTGATCAGTAGTCATTGGTCATTGGGTGTGCGTGGGTTGCCGCATTCGGTTGACCCACGTTCCCCGTAACCAATGGCTACTGACCAGTGACCATTGACTATTAACCCTTCTTTTTCGGTTCCTGCTTCGGGCCTTTGTAGGCCGGGTGTTCGGAGAACTTGTACACTTTACCCGTCTTGTAGTCAATGATTTCCTGCTTTTCGAAGTTATAGCCGAGGCCGGTCTTCGAATCATTGTAAAGGATATACTTGCCCGTCTTGCGGTCAACCATTCCGCCTTGCATGGCCGGGTTGGGCATGCGCATTGGAGTGACATCGGAGCGGAGAACGGGCATATTGTCTTCGGGGAACGCCTCCGAAGGTGCCGTTTTTTCTTCCGGGGCCGGCGTACGTTCCTGGGCCAGGGCCGAGCCGGCAAGCAGGGTGCCGGCAATTGTCAGCGTCAGCAGGGCAAGGATTTTCTTTTTCATAACGGTTGGCAAGTAATTGTATAAGCTATACCTGGCAAATACCGGTTGGGTTTTGTGAATTTATGCAGGAGGAAAAGAAAAAAGTAAAATTTAACATTTCTTAACGCAGCCACGTCACTTAACCGCAGAGGGCGCAGAGGGAACGGAGAAAAGGGATTGAGGTATTGGGGACTCGGGATTAGGGTATTGGAAAGGAACCACCCCTGTCTCCTCCTTGATGGAGGCTACGATTAGGACACATTTTGTAAAACCTCCTCCAAAGGCCATCCCGAGCCGTCAGTGAGACACTGACGGCGGCAGGCGGAGCGATTGAAGGCAGCCTGCGAAGCCTTTACTCAGGTAGTTGCG
>CADCTQ010000052.1 GCA_902805615.1 uncultured Cytophagales bacterium | reverse complement strand
CTGCCGCGCCCAGATGAGGGATTTGCCGCCCACCTGGTAGCCGCGCACCCAGTCGAAGGGCTTTTCCTGAACGTAGGGGTGCTCCTTGTCCTTCACGAAAAAATGTTCGGTGGCCTCCTCGAAGGCGTAGCAGCGGCCCACCACCGGGTTTTCGGTTTCGACACCGAGGGCAAACCGGCCGCGGTGCGGAAAGTCCCACGGGTTTTTGGTGGCGGTGGGGTAATCTTTGATGTGCGCCACGTCCCGGCCGCGTTCGAGCACCAGCGTCTTGAGCCCTTTTTCGCACAGTTCCTTGGCCGCCCAGCCGCCGCTGATGCCGGACCCCACCACAATGGCGTCGTAGGTCATTTCGGCCTTTGCCTTTCCGGTAAAGTTCATTTCTTTTGGGGTTGCTGTCCCAATTTGAGTCAACGGGACACTTGAACCGGAAAGTACGAAAGCCCGTCGTTTTCAGCACAATGAATCGGGGTCTTTTTACGGCAGACAAATGATGAAGATGAACGAAACGCTACCCTCATTACTCCTGGTTTTGTCAATGGCCTGCCACCGGCAGCACGAAGTGAAGCATCCTCCTTCATCTGCTGCAAGGATTGTTGAAGACAGCAGCAAGGCCACAACCCCGGTAGCTGATTCAGTGACCAGAGCGGCTCCGCAGGCAGAAACCCCGCAGGCTGAAGTTGTGTACACGATTTCCAGGGCCAATCAACAAGCGTACACCCAAGCCGTTCGGAACAGCATTGACCCGGTTCTTTACGATACGACAGTTCACCAGAAGCAGAATGGCGTTATCAGGCTTCCACTCGCCAACTCCGCCAAACCCGCCATATCATTTGCCGATACGTTAACGGGCACGGATGATACGGCCATTCGCACGTACCTCTACCTGGGACAGTTGCCTTCCATTGGTCAGTATGTACTGGGAGGCGGCTTCTGGGAACACGGTGAATATTACCTGGTGGACCAGCATACGGGAGCCGTCACTACGCTTTGGGGCGTCCCCGTTCTCTCCCCATCCGGGAGATTCGTTGCCAACCCTTCAATGTCCTACGGCATGGAAGGTGACCGGAATGGCCTGCAAGTCTGGGTAGTTGCGAAAGGGAAAAGAAACGCGGCAAGCCCGCTTGCGAAGATTATCGAGATTGATCAACAAGTGTGGATTCCCGAAGCAATCGTGTGGGAAAACGAAAATACCCTGCTCATCCAGACCACTTCCGTGGAAGACTACTGGAAAGCCGTCAACGATGGGAAGGAGCCGCCCAAAGCGTATACCTATTTGCGTTTGAAGATCAATTGACCTAAGCCGGATCTCGTTGCCGTAATTCGTGTTCGCCTTCCACGTTTCGACAGGGTCAACGGGAAATCTTCTTAGCCGCCCAGCCGCTGCTGATGCCGGACCCCACCACAGTGGCGTCGTAGGTCATTTCGGCCTTTGCCTTTCCGGTAAAGTTCATTTCTTTTGGGGTTGCTGTCCCAATTTGAGTCAATGGGACACTTGAACCGGAGCGTACGAAAGCCCGTCGTTTTCAACCTCATTTGGCAAATCCAATTTTATACCAATGAACCAAGTGACTGCCCCGCCGGCGGCCGGCCGGGCCTTCCGCTTCTGGGTACGGTACCTGGAAGGCGTCAGCCTTTTCTTCGCCGGCATGGGCGTGCTGTGGGCCGTGGTTGGCTCCTTCGACCCGCTGGGCGTGTACGACCACTACTTCGCCCGGGCCTTCTGGGGACGGGACACCCTGCCGCCCGACGCCCGCACGGCCTTCCGATTCATCCTGGGACCGTTCGGGGCCACTTCGGCGGGGTATTTCATCTTGCAGTACTGCATTGCCCGCTACGCCTTTGCCCGCCGCGAGAAGTGGGCGTACGGGGCCATCCTCACGGCCTTTTTCGCGTGGTTCGTCCTCGACACAACCATGTGCCTGGTCCACGGCGGCTACTTCAACATCCTGATGGCAAACGTGCCTTCCCTGCTGGCCATGCTGCCGGTCGCGGTTTTTACGCGGAAGCATTTCGGGTAAGCCGATGTTCGATGCCCGATGTGCGATGCCCGATGTACGAGATCAGAAGGTGAGTGGTTTGGGCAGTCTATTGTAGGAATTGTACAGGTGATACGGCACCGCTTGCTACCGGAACGTACCTATATTTGGAAAAATTCGTCATTACATCCCATGCTTCACTGCGTTCGACTGACCATCCGGGCCCTCTTGCTGGCTGCAACCATTGGTTTAACCAGTTGCAAACAAACGCCTATGAATCAACCACCCGTCACCAAAGACCCTGCTCACAAATACACCTTTCTTTCCCTGGGTGATTCGTACACGATCGGCGAAAGCGTGGAGGAGAGAGACCGCTGGAGCGTGCAACTGGCGGCCATGCTCCGCGAAAAAGGCGTGGACGTGGCGCCGCCCGACATCATTGCCCGCACCGGTTGGACCACCGCCGAGCTGACCGAAGCCATCCAAAAGAGCGGCAACGCGCATACCTACGACCTGGTTTCGCTGCTCATCGGGGTCAACAACCAGTACCGGGGCCAGCCGCTGGACCGTTACCGGACGGAGTTGCAGGGGTTGCTGACAACGGCAATTGGCTTTGCGAAGGGCCAGCCGGGCCGCGTGGTCGTGCTCTCCATTCCCGACTGGGGCGCAACGCCCTTCGCCAAGGACCGCGACGGGGCCAAAATTACCGCCGAAATTGACGCCTTCAACGCCGTGTGCGCCGAGGAAGCCCGCAAGGCCGGCGCGCAGTTCTTCGACATTACGCCCCTCTCCCGCCAGGCGCAGCACGACCCCGCCCAACTGGCCTCCGACGGCCTGCACTACTCCGGCAAGCAGCACCACCGCTGGGCCGAAACGGTACTGCCGGAAGTGATAAAAATGCTCCAGAAACAATGATCCTCCGCTGACCATGCCTTATCCGGAAAAAGTTGAAGCCGCCCTATTCGGGCTGGCCGTGGGCGACGCCCTGGGCGTACCCGTAGAGTTTAAAAACCGCGACACCCTGCGCAAGGAGCCCGTCACCGGCCTGCGGGGCTACGGTACCCACCACCAGCCGCCCGGCACGTGGTCGGACGACAGTTCGCTGGCCTTCTGCCTGGCCGACAGCCTCTGCACCGGCTACGACCTCGACAACGTCGCCAAACAGTTCATCGCGTGGTACCAACGCGGCCACTGGACGCCTCACAGCGAGGTGTTCGACATTGGCAATACCACCCGCGAAGCCATCCACCGGCTCATGCACGGCGAATGGCCAACGTTGGCCGGCGGGTTTGATGAAGAAGACAACGGCAACGGTTCCCTCATGCGCATCCTGCCGCTGCTGTTTTACGTGCATTCCCAGCCCGCCGAGGAACGGTACCGGCTGACCCGCGAAGTCTCCTCCATGACCCACGGGCACCTGCGGTCCGTGCTGGCCTGCTTCATCTACCTGGAATTTGCCCGGCAGTTGCTGGCCGGCCACGGCAAGCAACAAGCCTACGAAAACACGATCCGGGAAGTGCATGCTTTTCTTGAAGAAAAACCATTTAACCCTAATGAAATTCAGAAATTTACCCGCATCCTGAGCGGCACGTTGCGCGGAAGTACCGAGGCCCAAATCCAGTCGAGCGGTTACGTGCTGCACACGCTGGAAGCCAGCCTCTGGTGCCTGCTCACGGAGGATACCTACGCCGCTACCGTGCTCAAAGCCGTGAACCTGGGCGGCGATACCGATACCACCGGCGCGGTTGCCGGCGGCCTGGCCGGGCTGCTGTACGGCACGGCGGGCATTCCTGCCGGATGGCTCGACGGACTGGTCCGCCGCGCCGACATCGGGGTACTGGCCCGTCGCCTGGCCGCCGCCACGGCTCCTGCGGGCTAACCGTTTTTTTCGTAACTTGATTGGGTGACCCGGGCCGCGAAACCCGCGATTCATCTTTCCAACTTTCCATCGTCAATGATTCATTTCACTCCCGTGATGCGTCGCCTCACGCTGTTTACGCTGGCCCTGGTGGGCCTCTCCGCCTTTGCCGTTCGTTCCGGGGACCCGGGGGACCGCCTCCCGGCCGGCTTCCACAAAGGCCGGCGCGAAGCCCTGCGGCAGTTGCTGCCGCCCAACTCCGTGGCCGTGGTCTTTGCCGCCCCGGTGCGCAACCGGGCCAACGACGTGGACTTCGAGTACCACCAGGACCCCGACTTCTACTACCTGACCGGCTACGGCGAACCCCACGCCGTGCTGCTGCTGTTCTCCTCGCCCCAGCAGGACGCGCAGGGCAAAACCTTTAACGAACTGCTCTACGTGCAGCCCCGCAACCCGCAGGCCGAAATGTGGACCGGTCGCCGGATGGGTGCGGACAGGGCCCGGCAAACGCTGGGCTTCGACCGGGTGGCCGACAACGCGGCCTTCGATTCGCTGCCCCTGAACCTGAAGGGCTTCGACAAGGTGCTCTTCCCCGAATTCCACGACGACGTGCGGGACGACAAGGACGACCCCGCCGACCTGTACGACCTCGTGCGCCAGTTCCGGCAAAAAACCGATTACCCCGCCGACTACGACGCCCAGCGGTACAGCCTGTACGACTTCCTGCGCAAGTCGGGGACGGGCGACGGGGTGAACGCCGCCCAGACGGTGAGCGACTACCAGAGCTACTACCCCAGCCTCCAGCATGATCCGCTCCTCCGGGAATTCGTGCGGGCCGCCGATGCCAAGGGCCGGGCGGCGGTGGTGGCCCGCCTGCCCAAAAGCAACCTGGACGGTTACACCCTGCCCAAATTCATGAACCGGCTCCGCGAAACCAAAACGAACGAAGAGATGAAGCTCATGCGCAAGGCCATCGGCATCTCGGCCGTGGCCCAGCGGGAGGTGATGAAAGCCATGCACCCGGGCATGTCCGAACGCGAAATCGAGGGCATCCACGAGTTCGTGTACCGCCGCTACGGGTCGGAATTTGAGGGCTACCCGAGCATCGTGGGGGCCGGCAACAACGGCTGCGTGCTGCACTACGTCGAGAACAGCCGCCCCCGGGTGGATAATGACCTGGTCCTGATGGACATCGGGGCCGAGTACCACGGCTACACCGCCGACGTGACCCGCACGGTGCCGGCCAACGGGAAGTTCAACAAAGAACAGCGGGCCATCTACGACCTGGTGTACCGGGCCCAGGAAGCGGGCATTGCCGCCTGCCGGGAAGGCGCCGATTTCGGGGACCCGCACGAAGCGGCGGCGGACGTCATCAACAAAGGGTTGGTCGCACTGGGCATCATCAAAGACGTGCAGGAGAAGCATTTGTACTTTCC
>CADCTQ010000051.1 GCA_902805615.1 uncultured Cytophagales bacterium | reverse complement strand
GCAAGCCTACCTCGCGCAGGCCAGGCAACTGGCCGGGGCTTTTGCCAGAAACTACGCCCAGTTTGCCGAAAGCACCCGGCGGGAAGTGCGTGCCCAAACCCGTCAACTCACCAACGCGTAGCAAACCATATGATGACCAACCATTCGGAAGACAAGGAAAAGCTGGCCCTGCCCGTCGGGGTGGCGCTGGACCGCTTCATCAAGCGCAACGAAGACGCGTTTCCGTTTGCCACCGGCGAACTCTCCCAGTTGCTCCGCGACATTGCGCTGGCGGCCAAGATCGTGAACCGGGAAGTGAACCGGGCCGGGCTGGCGGGCGTGACCGGCCTGTTCGGCGCCGAAAACGGGCACGGCGAGCAGCAGCAGAACCTCGACGTGATTGCCCACGTGCGGTTCCTGCGGGCCCTGCGCAACGGCGGCGAGGTGGCCGCGGTGGTGTCGGAAGAAGAGGACGACGTGCTGTTTACGGGCAACGAAGCCGCCAAGTACGTGGTCGCCATTGACCCCCTCGACGGCTCGTCCAACATTGACGTGAACGTGTCCATCGGCACCATCTTTTCGGTGTACCGCCGGGTGACGCCCCAGGGCACGCCGCCCACCGTCGAAGATTTCATGCAGGGCGGCACGCACCAGGTGGCCGCGGGCTACGTGCTCTACGGCACGTCCACGATGCTGGTGTACACCACGGGCCGGGGCGTGTACGGCTTTACGTACGACGCGGGCCTGGGCGAGTTTTTCCTCTCGCACCCCGGCATGGTGACGCCGGCCAACGGGGCCATCTACTCCTGCAACGAGGGCAACTTCAACGACTTCCCCCTGCGCGTGCGGGGCTACATCGAAGCGTGCCGGACCCGGGGGTACGCGGCCCGCTACATCGGCTCGCTGGTGGGCGACTTTCACCGCAACCTGCTCAAAGGGGGCGTGTACCTGTACCCGTCCACGGCGAAGGCGCCCAACGGCAAGCTGCGCCTGCTGTACGAATGCTACCCGCTGGCTTTCCTCATCGAGCAGGCCGGCGGCCGGGCCACCGACGGCGAACGGCGCATCCTCGAACTGCCCCTCAACAAGCTGCACCAGCGGACGCCCCTGTGCATCGGGTCCGCCGCAATGGTGGACGAAGTGACCGCGGCGATGCAGGGAGACCGGAAACCGGAAAGAATGGAGGCCGGAGGAAAGGAGGAAGGGAGACTGGAGGAGACGGTATCGGAGGTGTTGGTGGCAAGTGCAAGTGTTTGATCGGTAACGTATGATAAGATAGCCGCGCTGTTCTTCATCAATTGCCGGATTGGCTTGTATCCCCGATTAGATCGTAGTTGGACAGCGTCCCGTTTAGTGGGACAAAGTCCCGGAGGGACGCTCTGTTCCTAGCACGCAACATTTCCCTCACATCAGAGCTCCGTAGGAGCGACCTGTTTTTGATTGAACAGGACGCTCCTACGGAGCTTGTGTCTATTTTTGGGAGGCCTTTCTAGGAACAGGCCGCTCCTACGGAGCGTATGACACTAGCGGGTTGTATGAGCTGCGTCATTGCGAGGAATGAGGGCTGGCCTATAGGGTGGGCATGACGAAGCAATCTCAGCCGGAGAGGCGCTAAAGGCCACAAACGGTTTCCGCCCCAGAGTGTCAGATTCAACAACCCCACACCACCCATAACGGCGTTTGGCGGGGATACGTGGGAGATTGCTTCGTCGCCCTACCCGCTTGGCAACCCTGCTCCTCGCAATGACGCAGCTCATACAACCCGCTAAGCACATACAACGGAGCTTTGGACAATGCTTCTGCTATTTGTCTAATCGGATGCACTGTCTGGGAACAGTACGCTCCTCCAGAGCTTTGCCCACTGCTCCGTAAAAATTACAGTCATACACCCGCTACCCCGCCAAACGATGGGTCCTGTCATGCTGACGAAGGAAGCATCTGACACCTAAATGAAGTGACACCCCAATGGCGTACGGCTTTGACGATCCCGGCGATGCGGACTTTTGCCGGGGATGCTTGGGGATGCTTCCGGGTTGTTGCCCAGATGCTTCCTTCGTCAGCATGACAGGGCTCAACGTTTGGCGGGGAAACGGGAGGGTGTTTTTCTCTAATGACCAATGCCTTTTTCCAAGGACTCAGCGTTTGGCGGGGAAACGGGAGAGGGTTTGTATTTAATGACCAATGCCCTTTCCCGAGTACCGGGGCATTGGGAGGCTTGGGCAGCGTGCATCAGTTCAGGATTTCGATCGTGGCCGTGGTGCCTTTTTCGAGTTCGCTTTCCAAAAAAATAGCGCCTCCGATCAATTTCAACCGGTTGGGAATGTTGCGCAATCCCAATCCCCTGCCGTGGGATAGCTCCTGGGTTTGCACGTCGAATCCCTTGCCATTGTCGCACACCTTGATGACTAACTTTTCGAGTTCGTACCGCATGGAAACGATGATCTGGTTCGCCCCGGCGTGCCGCACGATGTTGTTCAACAGTTCCTGCACCACCCGGAAGATCAGCAGTTCCCGCTCGGGTTCAGACCCGTACAGATCGCCTTCCACCACGAGTTGCGTCGAATAGATTCCCGTTCTTTTGAGTAACTCCAACTGCTGGTCAACGGCGTTGGTCAACCCGATTTCGTTGATGAAATCCGTATTGAGCGTTTTGGAAATGTCCCGGATGTCCTGGATGGCTTTCTTGAGTAGATTTTTTGAATCCGCTAATTTTTCCCTGGCTGCCCCGGCATGGTGCACGTCAACGGTATTGATGTTGAGCAGGACCAGGCTCAGCACTTGTCCGATGTTGTCGTGTAACTCCTGGCTGATGGTGCGATAGGTTTGTTCCTGGATTTCCAGCCTGATCGTGAGCAGTTCCTGCTGGTGCAGCCGCATCTCCTCCTTGGCTTTGTACTTAAAAAACGTGACCAACAGCGTGATGGTCAAACCGAGGATGACGAACAGCGCCAGCAGCGCGGTTCGCTGGTCCCGCTTTTCCTGGTTGGCCTGGTCTATCTCCCGCTGTTTTTGGGCAAGTTCGTACTGGTTTTGCGCGAGTTTGTATTTGGTGCGCTCATCGTTCATTTTCTGCACAACGTCAAGGTTGCTGATGCTGTCGCGGTAGGCAATGTGCTTTTTGTAGTAGGTAAAAGCCGCACTCCGGTTGTCTGCTTTTTCGTACAACTCCGACAGTTTGAGACTGGCATCGGCAACCTGTTTTTTCAACCCGTGCCGTTCTGCCAGGTGCAGGCTCCTGAGGACGTAATTCAACGCGGTCTGGTGGTCGCCCTTGCCCGAATACACGTCGGCCATTGCAACCAGGTAGTCACAGATGGGGTAATGATCCCCTTTTTCTGCCAGGAGCCGGATCGCTTCATTGATGTTCTTCCCGGCAAGCGCGTTTTTCCCGAGGCTTGCGTACACCATCCCGATGTTGCCAAGGCAGTAGGCTTTTCCGCTCGGGTGGTTGAGCGTATTAAAAATTACTTTTGCCTCATTCAGGTACAAAAGCGCGGAATCATACTTTTGCACTTTGCGGTACGCATCGCCGGCATTGTTGAGCACGCAGGCCAGGCTGGTGGAATCACCTTTGCACTCCCGTAAAGTGGCAATAGCCTTGGTGTAGTAATGCCACGCGTCCGGGAGATTGCCGGCGACTACGCAAATGTCCGCCACGGCGCCGTACGCCTCGCCTTCCGCCTTCAGGTGAGCGGTATTCCTGGCGAGTTCGGCGCTTTTGGTGTAAGCCTTGAGGGCCTTGTCGAGGTTGCCCAATGACCGTTCCTTGGTTCCCTTCAGGAAATACCCGATTCGCACGCGATTCGTATCCCGGGCTCCTTCCGCCAGGCGGATCAACGCTTCGGCGTACTGTAAGCCCTTCTTCAGATCGCTGATCTCGTTAAAGGATAAATCCACCAGCAGGTCTATTTTCCCGGCATTCGTCAGGGTATCTTGGGCATAGATGGCGGCAAGACTGTCCGCCCGGCCTTGGTCTTGCGCAAAAACCCCGGGGACGACCAACCAAAAACAGCCAAACAGCAGTGAATACGCTTTGCTACAGAACATGTTGATGACCAGGTAAAGCGTTGGACCGTAGGAAGGGATGTCACGAATGCATGCGGGCAAAAATACCAGCCGGTGATTCTGTATGCGCAATAAAAGGGAAGGTGAATGGCTCCGTCACAACCAGCAATCCGGGGAAAATCACCCTTTACCTGGATGGTTTGATGGAGATGATGGGATCGTGCACAAGTTCGTCGCCGTTTTCCGAAGCTTTCCAGTGGATGGCGTACTCGTACTGCTCGGATTTCTTAACCTTCGGACTGATGGTACCCTGCCAGTTGGCGCCCCGCGGCCTGGGCTGTTCGAGCCAGAAGTTGGGACTACCACTTTTTTGTTTGATGGCCACAATGGAATGAACGCCCGAGTGGTTGGCTATTTGCCACAGGATCGTATCTCCGGCATCTGCTTTAGTATGTCCGTCTTTAGTATCTTCGTCGTCATCCAGTTGCAACGAACCGTTGGGGTCGCTTTTAAGTATTTTAATGGGGCGGGTAGCCATTTGCTTGCGTTTATAAGTGGTGAAAACAATGATTGAACGGCCCTGTCGGGAATGGCTGCGCGTATTGTCATTAAAAGAATCCCAATGGTAACTCCTGGTCTGTGCGCCCAAGGTGCCCCGAAATCCAGGCAAAGTCAATACCTATTTCTAGGTATTTTTGGAGTTGTCTCGCAGCAAATACGGTCTCACCCCCGGCCCCTCTCCCCAGGAGCTACGATGAGGACACTTTTGCGGAACCTCCTCCAGAAGCGATCCAGAGCCGTCCGTGAGGTATATGATGAACGGGTTGTACGGGGGCGTCATTGCGAGGAGCAGGGCTGAAAAGCGGGAAGGGCGACGAAGCAATCTCAACCGGAGAACCGCCGGACGACGTTACGGATGAGGTCAGGTTCCTAAACCTAATACTTGGGAGAGGAAGCCGTCTCTGGCCTTTGGCTGGGATACGGATGAGATTGCTTCGTCGCCTTCCCGCTTTTCGGCCCTGCTCCTCGCAATGACGCCCCCATACAACCCGTTCATCACCTTAGACAAACCCGTAAAAATTTCGGCTTTACATCCGCTTACCCCAATCGCGGCCGAGCCTTTCCTTACCGTAAGCTCGGCACAGCCCTCCTTACCGGCTGAGTCTCCCCTCGCGGTCATTCCCGAAGGGAATCTTTTATGAATACGATATGCACTGCGTATCCCCAGAAAGATTCCCTTCCGGAATGACAGTACCGGGAGGTGTCGCTGAAACGGTTACAGGCTGACCT
>CADCTQ010000050.1 GCA_902805615.1 uncultured Cytophagales bacterium | reverse complement strand
CCAAAAAAGTCATTACTTTTACGCAAAAACGTACCGATGACAGCAGCACCCTTTGCGGTAATATTCGACATGGATGGCGTGGTGGTGGACAACATTCCCTACCACTTCGACGCCTGGCGGCAGTTTGCGGCCCGCTACGGCCTGGCGCTCAGCGACGACGAACTGACCCGCTACGTCAATGGCCGCGTGGCGAAGGAAGTGCTCGAATACCTCTTCAAAAAGGAACTGACGGCGGAGGAAGTGCACCGCTACACGGAAGAAAAAGAGGACGTGTACCGCGACTTGTACCGGCCGCACCTGAAGCCCACCGCAGGGCTGCTCCCCTTCCTGGAAATGCTGCGCACCGGAGGCATTCCCACGGCCGTAGCGACATCGGCCCCCTACTCCAACATTGACTTTACCCTCGGCGGCACGGGCACCCGGCCGTACTTCCGCGAAATCGTGGATGCCCGGCACGTGAAGCGGGGCAAGCCTGACCCGGAAATTTACCTCCAGGCTGCCGACCGCCTCGGGATGGCGCCGCCCCGGTGCATCGTGATCGAGGATGCGCTGCTGGGCGTGCAGGCGGGCCTGGGCGCCGGCATGAAAGTGATCGGCATCACCACCACGCACACGCCCGCCGAACTGAGCAACACGCACCTGGTCATCACCGACTTCCGGGAATTGTCCCTGCCCGTCCTCGGGCAACTGATTTCCTGAGTGTAATATTCATGCAGGAAAAAAGGTTTACCACGGAGACACGGAGGGCCTGCGTAGAGACGCGATTTATCGCGTCTTCACAGAGAAGAGCGTTTCACGCAAAGACGCAAAGGAGGAGCGCAAAGGGCGCAAAGAGGTACGCGTTCTCCTTGCGGTCCTTGCGTCTCCATTGCGTCCTTTGCGGTTCAGTTCTTTTCTCCGTGTAACTCCGTGTCTCCGTGGTAAACCTTTTTTCCTCACTACCTGAAATATCAAACCTTTCCCATGCATACCGAACCCCTCCTGGCGGGCATTGAAATCGGCGGCACCAAGCTCCAGGTCGTGCTGGGCGGGCCCGGCGGCACCATCCAGCGGCGGCAACGCCTGCCCGTGGACCGGGTACGCGGCGCCGAAGGCATCCGGGCCGCCATCGAAGCCACCTTCCGGGAATGGAACGTTTCCCCGGCCGCCGTGGGCGTGGGCTTCGGCGGCCCCGTGGACTGGCGGACCGGCCGGATCGCCACCTCGCACCAGGTACCGGGCTGGTCGGGCTTCGAACTGGGCCAGTGGCTCACGGGAAAGCTGGGCTGCCCGGCCTTCGTGGAAAACGACGCCAACGTGGCCGCCCTGGCCGAAGCCCTGGCGGGGGCCGGCGCCGGCTACGCCAACGTGTTCTACGTGACCCTCGGCAGCGGCGTGGGCGGCGGGCTGGTCGTCAACGGCGGACTCTACCACGGCGCCCTGCCCGGCGAAACCGAAGTGGGCCACCTGCGCCTCGACCGGGGCGGAACCACCCTCGAATCGCGCTGCTCGGGCTGGGCCGTGGACGGGCGCATCCGCGAAGCCATTGGGCGACACCCGGAAAGTACGCTGGCGCAGCTCGTCGGCACCACATCGCCCGGCGAAGCCCGCTTTCTCGGCCCTGCCCTCGAACGCGGCGACGCGCTGGCCCAGTCCATCCTGCGAGAAACGGCCGTCGACCTGGCTTTTGGCCTCTCGCACGTGGTGCACCTGCTGCACCCGGAAGTGATCATTCTCGGCGGGGGCCTGTCGCTGCTCGGCGAACCGCTCCGGTCGGCCATGCAGGCGCACCTCCCTCCCCTGCTCATGGAATCGTTCCGCCCCGGCCCGGCGGTGACCACGGCCCGCTTGGGGGAAGACGCCGTGCCCGTGGGGGCCTTGGTGCTGGCGGCAGCCAGGTACCGGGAGACGGCCGGGGTATAATCGCTTTGCGTTACCTGAACCGGATACTGCCCGTCTCAGCCGTGTACACGGTGCCGTTCTGCAACCGGAACACCAGCCGGAAAGCGTGATCCGTATCCTTGCGTTCCGGCTCCCGGCTGACCCTGAACACGAATTCGGGCGACGACAACCAGCTTCCGTGGTAGGCACGGTAATTCATCAACGAACGAAAATTTTTCAAATCTTCGTAGCGACTGGCATAAGGGGCCGCTTCCACCATGTCGTTGATCGTGTCGCCGGCCGGGTGCGTTGCATCCCAGGCATTGCGGGTGATTACAAACAGCGTGTCGGCCTTTTCCCGCGAGGACGGCTGGATGCAACTTTCAGCGAAGGCAGTTCCCGGGGGGAATCCACCGGCTTCACGCCGGGCGTACGTGACGTCGAAATTGACGCTCACGCAATGGTCAGCGAAGGAGACGGTTTCCCCTTCTTCCGTCTCCCGGGTAAAACGCCCGCTGGCAAACTCAGTCCGGGAGACGATGAAATTGTTCAACCGCATCCCGTTGATGTCAAAATACTTGGGCTGCCTGCTGCAGGGCGGATCGCAGGAGAAGAAACTGACGACCGGCATCAGCAGGGTAAAGAAGAGTAACAGCGTAAATCTTTTCATATTGTTTTATCGTGATTAATCTCTATCTGCACGACACCCAATCCGCCCATGAAGCTGCAACACGGTACCCTGGCAGGCAAGGCGCTGGTGCTGGCGGGAAACCGCCCGGCGGAAAGTAGTAAGAAGTAGAGGCTTTGCTACCGGAACCGGACGCTGCCCGTCTCGGCCGTGTACGCTTCGCCGTTGCGCAACCGGTACACCAGCCTGAACGCGTGCGGCGTGGATTTGAATTCGGGTTCCCGGTTGATCCGGAGGGCAAATGATTCGTAGTTGATCGCGTCGTTATCCGTTGTCTTTGCTTGCGCCAACGGCTTGAAGAAGGTTGTATCACTCGCCCGGTTAATGTCCCACAGTCGCACGTCCACCAGGTCATTGATCGTGTCACCCGCCGGGTGCGTGCGGTCCCAGGCATTGCGCGTGATTACGAACAGCGTGTCGTAGGTTTCCCTGGAGATGGGATAATCGTCGCAACTCAGGGCAAAGGCCGCCCCGGCCGTCCCCACCCTTTCCCGCTGCGTGTAGTAAGACACGGCAAAAGTTACCCTCACGTAGTGCGCCGACAGCCTGACGGTGTCGCCCTCCCGGACCTGGCGCACAAACTGGCCGTCCGGAAAAGCCGTCCCGGAGAGTTCCCAGTTGCCCAGGGCAACGCCCCCAATGTCAAAGAAGCTGGGCTTGGTGTTGCAAAACGGGTCGCAGGACAATGCGCCCAGGAACGGGAGCAGGAAGGTGAATACCAGTAGCGTAACGATGCGTTTCATCTTTTTCGGGATTTGTCTCCACTGCCATGACCCGCCAGCTTCCCCCAAAGTTGCAACACAGTTGCAAAATTCAGGAATTTCTTTGTGCCTTCCTCAAAAACCCATTGCTGCGCCCTCCGTTCTATTCCAGGCAATGCATTCCATCAACCAGCAGCGGACCTTCCTGAGCGTATTTTTCTTTCTCTCCGGCGTCAGCTTTTCGAGTTGGACCTCCCGGATTCCCACCATCCGGGCCGCCCTGGATCTCAACGAGGCCCAGTTGGGCAGCATTCTGCTGGCCATGCCGCTCAGTTCGATCATCGGGCTGCCGCTGTCGGGGTGGCTGGTGAGCCGGTTCGACAGCCGGGTGCCGGTAGCGGCCGGCTTCGTGGCCAACGCCTTTTGCCTGCCGCTGATCGGGCTGGCCCAAAATTCCTACGTGCTGGTCGTGGCCCTGTTCCTGTACGCCATGAGCATGCGCGTCATCAACATTGCCATGAACACGCAGGCCATCACCCTGCAAAAAAGGTTTGACCGGAAGATCAACGGCTCGTTCCACGGCCTGTGGAGTACCGGCGGGATCGTGGGGGTGTCTTTTACGACGCTGCTCATCGCCCTGGACGTGTCCATCACGCCGCACCTGCTGGTGGTGGCGGGAGTCCTGCTCGTGGTCACGGCCTGCTCCTACCGCTTCATGCTGCGCGGCGACCGGGCCCCGGCGGGCAACCGGCTGGCGCTGGGCCGGCCCGATCCCTACATCCTGTACCTGGGGCTGCTGGTATTCCTGGCAGCCATCTGCGAAGGCGGCATGTTCGACTGGAGCGGCTACTATTTTCAGAAGGTGATCGGGGTAAAAGTGTTTACGTATGGCTACCTGGTGTTCATGGTGTGCATGGCCCTCTCCCGCTTCCTCTCCGACCGCATCATCGAGCGCATCGGGATGGCGACCACGTACGTGCTCAGCGCCTTGTGCATCGGGTTCGGGATCAGCCTTGCCGTCCTGTTTCCGCAGTTCTGGCCGGCCCTGGTCGGTTTTTCGTTCGTGGGGTTCGGCACGGCGTCCGTCGTCCCCATGACCTACACGCTGGCCGGGGCTTCCACCCGGTATTCGCCCGGCATGGCGATTTCGCTGATCGCCACGTTCGGCATTGTGGGCGTGCTGGCCGGCCCGCCGCTGATCGGGTACCTGGCCCACGCCTTCAACCTCAGAGTTTCCTTCACCGCCTTTGCCCTGGCCGGCCTCCTGCTGATTCCCGTCTCGCGGCTGTTTTTCAAATTAAAGTAAGGATCAGGATTTACAGGATTAAGGGATGACCAGGATTAGGTGTCTGAACCTTGATGGGCTTGATGAAAGGATGACCGGGATTAGGGCGGGGATGCGGATGGGTTCGGGTGAGGATAGGTGGACAGGGTTGAAACCCCATCCTATTGATATGGGTGCAGCTTCTGGCAGAATAGTGCTTTCCACTGACCTCATCCCGGACTGGTTGGGCTTAAGAACCCGCCCCCACCCGCAGTACCTTCACAAGTCGTTCCCAGTAAGTCTCCTTCCCGATCTGCCTCCCATCCCATTACCAACTCCATCCGCATCCCCGCCCAAATCCTCTTCATCCTTTCATCAAGCTAATCAAGGTCATCAGGCCCATCAGGGTTCAGACAAGTAATCCTGGTCATCCCTTAATCCTGTAAATCCTGATCCGGTCTGCGTAGTATTTCTTCGTCAATGATCCGGCTGAAACGGGCGGCGCCGGTGGCGTTGAGGTGGTCGTTGTCGGAGAATTCGGCCGGGGGAAAACGGCGGTCGGTGAAGTAGTCGTAATAGCGACATCCGTAGGTGCGGCACAGGCGGTTGATGACGGCGCGGTTGCGGCGCAGCACCTGCGGGTTGCAGTACCGGGCGTAGGTGGGCAGCACCGGAGTGGTCAGGAAAGCCACGGCGATGCCCCGGCCGGTCAGGGCAGCCACCAGCCCCTCCAGGTCGGCGGCGATCCGGGCAAACCGGGCGGGGTGCCGGGTCCCGTCGTGCACCTTTACCCGCTCCCGCCCCGCCGCCTCGCTTATTTTGTCGTTGGCGGCCACCGGCGCGATGTGAATGAATCCGTTGGGCAGCAGGTTTTCCGTAAAATCCGTCCGGAACCCGTTTTTGAGCAGGCTCACCACCCCGGCCGGCGAATACAGGGCAATCCGCGAAACGTCCCGCAGGTCGAAGCGGGGCAGCTCGGGGTAGCGGACGTCCCAGTAGGTCCGGTAGTAGTAATCGCGCCACCGCTCCCGGGTGTCGTACAGTTGGTAGTCAAACGAGAAGTAGCTGATGGGAATGAGTACCAGTTTGAGCCGGTGCAGCCGGCCGAGGTACTTCAGCGTCAGGGCTTTGTCGTAGTAGAGCGTCTGCGAGACGTTGGCCAGGTTGAAGCCCGGGCGGGAAAAATGGGCGGGGTTGACCCCGAACAGCGGCTGCGACGACCCCAGCACCAGCACCTCAACCCGGTCCAGTTGCCCTTCGAAGCACTCCCGCTTGTAGCTGTACGTGTTGGGCGTCCGGTACAGGATCACCTCCACCACCCCGGCGCCAACGGCCATCGGCAAACAAAACAGCAACAGCCTCCGCAGGAACAACCGGGCCTCGGACATGGGAGTTGGGGAGTTAAGGAATTAGAGCGTTTGGGAGTTTGAGCGTTTGGACGTCAGGCGGGAAAGTTACGCGGTTTCGGGCAAGCACCGGCCCTCCTTTGCGCTCCTCCTTGCGAGCCTCGCGGTTCAGTTCTTCTCTTTACTTCTTTGCGTCCTTTGCGCGCCTTTGCGCGAACCCCGCCCGATCCCTCACTACCCTATTACCCCAATACCTTATTCCCCCAATTCCTCAAAACTGAAAATAAATGAACGGGCGGCTGTCGAACACGCCGGCCAGCAGGATGGCGGCCAGGAGGGCGTAATAGACGGCCCAACGGAAATACACCGGCCTGGTGCGCAGACCGGCAAATACGGGTTGCGCCCCGTGCCAGGCGTGCACGGCCTCCAGGAAAACGACCAGGCCCAGGCAGAACACCCCTTTGCCCGGTGTTACGGGCAGCGCCCCCAGGCCGGGCCGGCCAGCGGCAAGCCACGCCCCTGCCTGCCCGGGAATCCGGGGCAACTGCCCGGCGATGTAAAAAGCGTCTTCCAACGACCGGGACCGGAAAAAAATCCAGGCGAACGTGACCAGCGAGAACGTAAGGACCACCTGCCCGGCCCCGTACAGCCCCGAAAGGCGGGCCGGGCCGGCGGCCATCCCGAGCCGCGCCCCGAGGGTCCGGACGCCGGCCTCGCCGATCACGTACAGGGCGTGCAGGGCGCCCCAGGCCACGAACGTCCAGGCTGCCCCGTGCCACAACCCGCTCAGCAGGAACACCACCGCGATGTTGAGGCACCACCGGGGCACCGGCACCCGGTTGCCGCCCAGCGGAATGTACACGTAGTCGCGCAGCCAGAACGACAGGGAAACGTGCCAGCGGGTCCAGAACCCGGCCACCGTGCGGGCCGCGTAGGGCCGGTCGAAGTTCTGCATCAGCCGGAAACCCATCACCCGGGCCGAGCCCACGGCAATGTCGGAATAGCCCGAAAAGTCGCAGAAGATCTGGAAGGAAAAGAAAAAGGCGGCCAGCCCCAGCACGGGCGGCGAATAACCGCGCGGGTCGTTGAACACCGGGTCGGTGAACAGGGCCAGCCGGTCGGCAATCACCACCTTCTTGAACATGCCCCACAGGATGAGCCGCAGCCCGTGCGTGGCGTCGTCGTACCGGAACGGGTGCCGCTCCCGGAACTGCGGGAGCAGCTGCCCCGGCCGTTCGATGGGGCCGGCCACCAGTTGGGGAAAAAACATCACGTACAGGGCGTATATCCCTAAGTGCCTTTCCGCCGGCTGGCGGCCCCGGTACACCTCGATGGTGTAGCTCATCGCCTGGAACGTGTGGAACGACAGCCCGATGGGCAGCAGCACGTCGAGCAGGGGCAGCGCCGGCGGCCCGCCCATCAATGCGTGCAGGAGGCCGTTCAGGTTTTCGGCGAAAAAGTTGTAGTACTTGAACGCCGCCAGCACGCCCACGTTGGCAACGATGCTGAGGGCCAGCCACACGGTGCGCCGCCGTCCCCGGGCGTGCTCGATGAGCAGGCCGGCCGCGTAGTCAACGACGATGGTAAAGCCGAGCACCAGCAGGTAGGCCGGCACGAAGGCCGCGTAGAAAAAGCAACTCGCCAGCAGCAGGTGCACGGGGCGCCAGGCGTGGGGCAGGAGAAAATACAGGAGGGTTACCGCCGGGAAAAAAGCCAGGTACGCCAACGAGTTGAACAGCATGGGAGTAAAAAAAAGCGCCGGGGTTCATCCTGCCGCCCGAAAGCTACGTACAAGAAGCCAGGCAACCTCCTTTATACGTACCAGAATGATGTTTGGAAAGATTCTGCTGGTGGACGACGATAAGATTTGTTCGTTTCTGCACTCCGATTTACTGCAAGAATTAGACATCGCCCGGCAGGTGATCTCGTTGCCCAACGGCCAGCTGGCCCTCCAGTACGTGCAGCAGCATTGCCTTGCCGCCGCCCCGGAGCCCGGCGCCTGCCCCGACCTGATCCTGCTCGACCTGCACATGCCCGTGATGGACGGCTTTGAATTCCTCGAAGAACTCACCCGGCTCGGGCTGTCGTCCCTCATCCGCGAATCGGTGGTGGTGCTCACCACGTCCGACAACGCCGGCGACCAGTGGGAAGCCGACCAGCTCCGGGTGAAAGACTACCTGGTGAAGCCCCTCACGCCCGAGTCGCTGACCGAATTCCTCAACCGCCACTACGGCGCCAACGGGAACGGGCACTGACGGCCGGCCCCGCCCCGGCGGGCGGAAAATACGCATTTTCGCAGTTACCCCTTCCCCGAAAGAATCAATGCCGCCCCCGCGGCGTTATAAATCGTATGACGATCTGGGAATTTGTGCTGACGCCGATGGATGAACAGGCGCAGTACGTCTGGGTAAACGGCCGGCACCTGATGCACCGCGAGGGGCAGTGGACCCGGGTGAGCCTGTACGCCCTGCACAACTACTTCGTGGAAATCTGGATTGACCGGGGCCGCAACAGCATTACCCACATCAACGCCTTCGAAAAGATCAGCAAACTCGACAGCTATCTGGGCGGCATCTCCCTGGGCGGCCTGGGCTAGAAAATTCCATCAACCTCCAATGAATATAAGGAATTTGCGCCACGGTCGCCGCCGGTTGTACCTGTCCCAACCGCACGAAAAAAGGGTAGCCCGAAGACTACCCTTACCATTCATTTAATTTACCGACACGCTACGCTTCCAGGTGCTGCCAATACCTGCCCATTCCATGATCACAACTTCAGCATGGGTTTCACCACGGTGCCTTCCGCAGTGATGACTTGCAGGTAATACATGCCCGTACGCAGGGTCTCCAGGTGCAGCACGAACGTCTTCTTCTCGTCGCCCTTGGTTACCGTCCACGTTTGCAGCGCGTAACCGATTTCATTGAACACCACCACGCGGACTTCTCCCGGGTAGGGCGTATCGAGGGACACGTTGACAGCGCCGGCACTCGGGTTCGGGTAAACGGTGACCGCCTCAGCCAGGGTAGCGTGGCCGGGGGTAGTAACGACGGCCTCGGCCGAATACTTCGAGTGGGCCGGCGGGTACATGGCCTTTACCCGGTAGTAGTACGTGGTGCCGGCCGTCAGCGCCGTGTCCTGGTAGGTGGTGACGTTGGCCCCCACCAGTGCGATGGGAAGGTAGTGCTGGTTGTCACCCCGGGAACGTTCGAGCAAAAATCCGCTTTCCAGTCCCGACGGGTCTTCCCACGAGAGGTCCACCTGGTCGAAAAACACGGGTACGGCCACCAGGCCCGTCGGGGCGGCCACCAGTACGGCCGGGTTGATGGCAACTGCCGGGGCGTAGGCCGACTCCGCCGTGGCGGTGTACGCCTTGACGCGGTAGTAGTACGTGGTGCCGCTGTTCACGGTGGTATCCCGGTAACCCGTAGTGCCCGGCGCCACCGTGGCAACTACCTCAAAATGGGTGCTGTCGCCGGAGGAACGTTCTACCACGTAGCCCGCCTCTCCCGTCGCGCCGGTCCAGGCCAGTTCAACCGCGGTAAACGAGACGGCAGCCGCCGTCAGGGCACCGGGCGCCGCCGGTGGCGTGGGCAGGGCGGTGAGGGTGATCTGCACCTCGTTGCTGAAGGCCGAATGGCCACCCGCGTTCGAGGCCCGCACTTTGTAGGCGTACGGCGTGTCCGCCTGCACGGCCCCGTCGGTGTAGCCCGTAACGTCCGCGCCCAGGGTGGCAAGCGGTTCGTACGCCGCCCCGTTCACGGAGCGGTACACGGCGTAGCCCGTCTCGTTGCCCGCGTGGTCGGCCCAGGTCAGCCGTACTTCGGCCGTGCCCGCGGGGTGGGCGGCCAGGTTGCCGGGGGCCGCCGGGGCTTCCGGCAGCGTCACGACTGCCAGCGGGGCGGAATGCGCCGAGAAGCCCCCGGCGTTGACGGCCCGCACCCGGTAGTAATACGTGGTGCCGGGCAGCAGCCCCGCGTCCGGGTAGTGGTTGGCATCGCTGCCTTCCGCCACGCCCACCTCGGCGAAGTGCGCCTCGTCTCCCGCGGACCGCTCCACGCGGTACCCGGTGGCTTCCCCGTCGCCGGGGGTCCAGTGCAGTGCCAGCCCCGTCGCCGTGACGGCCGTTGCCGACAGGTGGGCCGGGGGAGCGGGCGGAACGGGGAGGGTCGTCGCCGCGGCCACGTTGCTGTAGCCCGACGTTCCGCCGGCGTACACGGCCGCTACCCGGTAGTAATAGCCCGTGCGGGCCGCCAGGCCGGTGTCTTCAAAAGCAGTTTCGTTGGCCGCCACGGTGGCTACTTTGACAAAGCCCGCCGTCGCCTCCGTAGACCGGTACACCTCAAACCCGGTTTCAGTACCCGATTGGTCCACCCAGGCCAGCCGTACCCCCGTGGCCGACAGCACCGACGCCGTAAGCCCGGACGGGGCCGCGGACAGGACGGTGAAGGTCTCCCGGCTGCTGTAGGTCTGGCCGCCCGCCAGCAGGCTGATGGGTCCCGACGTTGCGCCGGCCGGTACGGTGGCCCGCACGGTGGTCGGGCCGTTTGCTGCGAAAACCGCTTCCACCCCGTTGAAATACACCTTTTCGGCCCGGTTGAGGCCCCAGCCCGTTACCACCACGGAAGTGCCCGGGGCGCCGGCGGCCGGCGAAAAGCCGGTGAGCTGCGGATCACCTGTTCCCCCGTTCAGCAGGATGTACGCCTTTTCATTGAGCGAGGTATAGTCGCAAGTCAGAAAATCAACGTCGCCGTCGCCGTCGAAATCGGCCGGGTACGCGTGGACCGGGTACTTTGCCGCGGTGCGGGTGACGATGTTTGCAAAATTTCCCTTCCCGTCGTTGAGCAGGAAATGAAACTTGTTGTCAATGGTGCCGGTCGTCAGGTCCAGGTCACCGTCCCCGTCAAAGTCGGCTTCGCTCCAGTAACTGGCCGCGTTGGCAAACGGCAGGGGCACCGCCGGCAGCGGGGTAAGATTGCCCACACCGTCGTTACGGAGCAGCCTGGTGTATTTATCATCAGGTAGCATTACATCCGGGTACCCGTCGCCGGTGAAGTCATTCACCAGCAGTTTCGGTGCCGGTTCGGTAAATTCCACCGATCGGTCTTCGCGGAAGGTACCCGACCCGTCGTTCAGCCACAGGGTGATCAGGTTGATTAAGGTAGAACTGTCGCCGTTACGCCCCATCGTGACCAGGTCCACGTCCCCGTCCCCGTCCATGTCGGCGGTCTTCATATCCGTCCGGTTGGGAATCACCCGCGTTTCGCTCACCGTGAAGTTGGCCGCCCCGTCGTTGCGCAGCACGAACACCCGGCCGTCGTTGTGCCCGTTCATCAGCAGCAGGTCCAGGTCGCCGTCGCCGTCAATGTCGTCGCCCTGCAATCCGTTAGACCCTTCGCCCACTTTGAAGGTACGCCCGGCGGTAAAGTGCCCCCGCCCGTCGTTGAGGTAGGTCGAGCAATTGTAGAACGTTGAGCCGGCAATGATCGTGGTGGTGGCCAGATCCATGTCGCCGTCGCCGTCCAGGTCCCGGGCCAACACCGCCCGCGGCCCTTCTTCCCGGGTCTCGGCAATCGTTGCCCGGGTGGGAAAATGTCCCGTGCCATCGTTGAAGGCCACCACGAAGTCATATCTGGGTACGGTGTACTGGTGTACGGTAGCGACGTAGTCAACGGTCCCGTCCCCGTTGAAGTCGGCCAGGCACACCGTGTTCACGTAACCGTCCAATACCGGCGGCGAGGCCGTGAACGAAGCCAGGTCCGAAGGCGCCGCAGCGGCCCGGAAGGAATACACGTAAGGCTTCTCCAGCGGCGTACCGTCCTGCCGCCGGGCGGCAGTCGTAAGGGTCACCGACACGCGTTCGCCGGGCAGGAAACCCCGGGCGGGCTGGAAAGCAACCTGCGGCGTACCGCCCCCGGTGAAACTGCCGGACCGGCCGCCCGCGAGGCCGCCGAAGACTTTGATGGCCTCGCCCGAAGCGGCAGTAGCGTGCATGGCCGACCGGAAGGAGAACGCCACCGGGGCACCGGTGGGGGCCGTGTGGGTATCCGGGGCCGGGCTCACCGACAGCAGCGTACCCGGCACGGTCACCACGAACACGCCGGGGCTCACGGCGGCGCCGCCCGGGGCGTACACCACCACGTAACCGCGGCCTGCCCCGGCCGGGGCAAGGGCCGTGATCTGCCCGTCGTTGTCCACGGTGAAGTCCGCCGGTACGCCGTTGAATTTTACCCGCGTGGTGCCGGTAAAGTGGCTGCCCCGGATCACGACCGGGGTGCCGGCGGTTCCGCTGGTCGGCGCCACGCTTCCGAGCGTGGTCAGCGGCAGGGGCGACTGGTTCAGAATGGTCTGCACGCGCCCCGCCGTTTCCGATGCAACGGCCAGCAGGTCGGCCGTGCCGTCGGCATCGAAGTCGGCCGAACCGATGAGGTGCGGATCAAAGCCGGTCGCAGCGGTCTTCTGCCTGGTGAAGCCGGCATTGCCGTCGTTGAGCCACAGGTCAATCCCCTGGCTGGTACCCGTCACGGCAAAATCCACGTCGCCGTCCCCGTCGTAATCACCCACCTGCCCCTGCGCGAAGCTTCCCGGCATGGCCACCGTGCGGGTAAAGCCGCCCTTGCCGTCGTTGCGGAACAGCAGCAGGCCGTCCTGCCAAGTGATGTATTCCTGACGGGCCAGCAACAGGTCCAGGTCGCCGTCGTTGTCCAGGTCAGCCGGGTGGATTTTACCCCGGACGTCCCCCCCGACTTCCAGCCGTGACGCCCGGTTGAACCGGCCGCGGCCGTCGTTGTGGTAGATCAACAGCGTCCGGTCTTCGGTCGCGACGGCAATGTCGGCGCTGCCGTCGCCGTTGAAGTCGCCGGTGGAAACAAAAAGGATGCTGCTGCCCACTTCGATTCGATCCCGCCGGGAAAGATCACCCGTACCGTCGTTCCAGTGCAGGGTAAGCGTGGCCGGGTGGGGTACGTCGCAGTTCGGGCAGCTGTTGCTGCCGGCCACCAGGTCGAAGTCACCGTCGCCGTCCAGGTCGGCGGCCCCCATGTCCCTTACGCCGGGGTTGGGCAGGGCCCCTTTCCCGGTAAAATGGGCCTTGCCGTCATTGGTGAGCACCTCCACGGTGGAGCTAGAGCCATTAAAGCGGCCCACGGCCAGGTCGGGATCGCCATCGCCGTCCCAATCGGCCACCTGCAGGCAGTTTCCGTCGGCGGCCGTCAGCAAGGGCCTCGACCACACCCCGGCCCCGTCGTTGAGGTGGACCGCCACCTGGCCCGCCAGCAGGGCCACGTCCACGTTCTCGTCGCCGTTGAAATCAGCCAGGCCCATTGCGCGCGGGCCTCTTATGCTGTACGCCGGGAGATTGGCCCGGAAAGCGAGGGTAGCGGGGGCGTTGGCCGTCCGGAAGGCGTACACGTACGGTTTTTCCAGGGGCGTTCCCGCCGTGCTCACCACGCCTTCGCTCAGCGTGACCTGTACCAGTTCGCCGGCCCCGAAGCCGAGGGCCGGGTCGAAGGAAATCGTGCCGGTGCCGCCGCCGCTGAAGGTGCCGCCGGCAGTCACCCGCGAGCCGCTGTGGGCGCCGTACACGCGGATGGCGGCCGGTGCGGCGGCCGTCGCCCCGGTTTCCCGGTCAAACCGAAAGGTGAAGGAGGTGCCGGGGTCCGCCCGGTGGGTGCGCGGGACCGGTTGCACGCCGGTCAGTACGAGGTAGGGCGCCGGGTAGATGACGAAGCTTGCCGGGCTGGTGGCCGTTCCGTTGCCGGTGGTGACGCGCACCGGGCCCGTGGTGGCCCCCGCCGGCACGGTAGCCGTGATCTCGTTGCCGTTCACCAGCGTAAAGGCGGCCGGCGTGCCGTTGAAGGTTACCGCGGTGGCGCCCCACAGGTCCGTCCCCCGGATGGTCATCGGCGAACCCACCACGCGGCCGGCGGGAACAAAGCCCGTGACTACCGGCGGGTTGGTTACGTTGTTCAAACTGATGTAGACGGGCTGATAAAACCCGTCCGTGGATACCACGTCCAGGTCCTTGTCCCCGTCCAGGTCCACGGCGTACATCTCCCGGTCGCCGGTGTTGACGTTGAAGAGGACGGGCCGGGCAAACGTACCGGCCCCGGTGTTGGTGTGCAGCACCAGGGTATTGCTGTACGTACCGGTCACGAAATCGGCGAGGCCGTCGCCGTTGAAATCCCCCACGCAGACGGTCCGGGGCCGGTTGGCCCACGTATTGTTGATGGTGCTGCCCCACTCGAGGTTGAGGTTGCCCCTGCCGTTGTTGAACCGGAGGTACACCGCCGTCGGGTCGTAGGCCATCACCGCCAGGTCGAGGGCGCCGTCGTTGTTGAAGTCGCCCGCGTCGAGGGACTGGGGGTAGGCGATGCCGGTAACGGTGAGCTTCGTTGAGAGGGCGTACTTGCCGGCGCCGTCGTTTTCGTACACCAGCTTCGCGTCCGAGGAATTGTCCGCGTACGTCGCCACCAGGTCCAGGTCGCCGTCGCCGTCCAGGTCGCCGGCTTTGAGCGAACGCCTTCCCGTAGTCCCCATGGATTGCCCGTATTGGTGGTACGCGGCCAGGTTGCCGGCGCCGTCGTTGCGGAGGGTGCTCAGGTAACTGTTGCTGCTGACGGCCACGTCGAGGTCGCCGTCGCCGTCAAAGTCCAGGAGGCAGAACGCCGGCGGGTAGGACGCAAAAATCTCCTCCGAGAGGGTCGCCGGGCCGAACGTGGCGTTGCCATTGTTGCGGAACACGGCCAGGTTATCACCGTCATTCACCAGGCAGGCCAGGTCCACGTCGCCGTCGCCGTCCAGGTCACCGCCGCGGATGAACCGCAGCTGGCTGCCGGCGGGCAGTTCGGCGCCGGACGTGAAGTTGGCCCGGCCGTCGTTGAGGCGGATGGAAACTACGTTGGTGGTGCTGTTGGCCACGGCCAGGTCCACGTCGCCGTCGCCGTCCAGGTCGGCCGGGAATACCGAATAAGCCTTGCCGCCGACGTCAACGCCCGAACCCGCCAGGAACGCAGCGGGTCCCGGCCCGGCCTTTGCCGTAAAGTCATACACGACGGGCCGTCCCAGGCCGATGCCGGCCCCGTTGCGGGCCGCGCGGGTTACCGAAACGGCTATTTTTTCGCCCGGGTAGAAGGGGCGCCGGGACGCGAAGGATGCGGCAGCCGTGCCGGCCCCGCTGAACGTGCCGTCACCCGACCGCAGGCCGGTAAGCGAGCCGTGCACCTTGATGGCGGCCGGGGAAGCCGCCGCTTGCATGGCCTCCGAAAAGGAGAAGCTGAGCGGGGCGTCAGGGACGGCACCCGGTTCGTGTTTGGCCGGCAGGTGGGCCAGCAGCCTGGGGGAAGGAATGACGGTGAAGGACGTCGCCGAAACGGCGTTGCCCGCCAGGTTGCGCACCGTCACGGGGCCGCTGGTGGCGTCAACGGGTACGATTGCCAGGAGGCGGCCGTCGCCCTCGATGGTAAACTCCGCGTTCAGCCCGTTGAACTGCACCGCCGTCACGTAGCTTAGTTGCGACCCGCTGATCACAACCGTGCTGTTGGCCGGGCCGGTGGCGGGCGTGAGCCCCGACAGCACGGGCGGGTACACCACCTTGAAATCGTTGGAGCCCGTGGCCGCGCCGCCCGGCGTAACCACCCGGATGGGCCCGGTGGCAGCGCCGGCCGGCACCCTCACGTGCAGTTGCCCGGCGGTGCCGGTGGTGAAAGGAGTCGGCACGCCATTGAACAGTACCTGGGTAGCGGTGGTCAGGTGGTAGCCCCTCAGCGTAACGGCAGTTCCCGTGGTGCCTTCGGCGGGCTCCACCAGCGTGAGCACCGGGGGCAGGTAAAACGACGTGGTGCTGGTGGCGGTGCCGGCGGCGTTGGTCACCCGGATGGGGCCCGTGAAGGCGCCGCTGGGAACGGTAGCCGTAAGCTGGGTGGCGCTCACCACGGTGTAGGCGGCGCTGGTTCCGTCGAATTCCACCCGGTTGACGCCGGTGAAGTAGTTGCCGCTGACCGTGACTTGCGTGCCCGCGGGGCCAAAGCCGGGCGTAAAGCCGGTGATGAGGGGCGGCTGCGCCACGGCGAAGCTGGCGTTGGTCACGCCGGTTCCGTTGGGGGAGATCACCCGGATGGGACCCGTGGTGGCTCCGGCGGGAACGGTAGCGGTAAGCCGCGTGGCGCTCTGGACCGTAAAGGCGGCGCCCACGCCGTTGAATTCCACCTGGTTCACGCCCTCAAAATAACTGCCCGTGAGGGTGACCGTCGTACCCGCCACGCCCGAGGTGGGCGAAAAGCCCGTCACGAGGGGAGCCGGCGCCGGCTCGTAGAGTTTGAGCAGCGCCGCGTCCTGCGGGCCGCCGCCGTAGGCGTTCTGGTGCCCGTTCAGCGCAATGCCGGCCAGGCTGCTGGTGGAGAAGGCCGCGTACAACGTGGTGCCCTGCGCCAGGAGGCTGTTGGGAAAAATCATTTCCCCGCCGGTACCGCCCAGGTAGGAGCCCCACATCCGCCTGCCCGAGCCGTCGAACTTGGCCAGGTAAACGTCCATGGCGCCGTTGTAGGTATTGTCGAGGCCGTTGGCCGCCATGCGGTCCGTGCTCAGGGTGCTGCCGGCCAGGTACACGTGCCCCGTGCCGTCGGTCGCCACGCATTCGCCCTGGTCCAGGTTAGCGCCCCCGTAGTACGTGGACCATTGCGCGTAGCCCAGGGTGGAGAATTTAGCCAGGAAGCCGTCCCAACTCCCGCCCGAGCCGTACTGGTGACCCGTCACCGAGGCCAGGCCGGTGGTGGAGTACGTGTCGCCGGACAGGTACACGTTGCCGGCCGCATCGGTGGCAATGCTTTTGCCCTTGTCGGCCGTGCCCGTGCCGAAGAACCGGCCCCACTGCCGCACCCCGGCGGCGTTGAACTTGGCCAGGAAGGCGTCGCTGCCGCCGCCGTTGAAGGTGGAACCCAGGTCGCCGGAGGCAATGTTGTTGGCGCTCCCCGTGGTGCCGGCCAGGTACACGTTGCCCTGCGGGTCGGTCGCGACGGATGCGTCGTCATCGTTTTCGGTGCCCCCGTAGTAGGTGGCCCAGAGCCGTCCGCCGGCCGGGTCGAACTTGGCCAGGAACACGTCGAAGCCGGTGGTGTTGCCCCGGGTGACCTGGTGCGCCAGGGGCGAGGCAATGCCCGTATTGCTCAGCGTCAGGCCCGCCAGGTACACGTTGCCCTGGGGGTCGGTGCACACGTCAAGGCCCGATTCACTCCCCTCGCCGCCGTAGTAGGTGCCCCACAGCCGCGTGCCGCCGGGCGTGAACTTGACCAGGAACGCCTTGAAGTTGACGCTGCGGGTGTTGAGGAAGCCCCCGGAGCCAATGTTGTCGGAACTGATGGTGCTGCCGGCCAGGTAGGCGTTGCCGGCCGCGTCGGTGGCTACGCCGCCCATGGCCTCGTCGGAGCCGCTGCCGCCGTAGTAGGTGGCCCACAGGCGCTGCCCGGCCGCGTTGAACTTGACCAGGAACGCGTCGCGGGAACTGCCGCCGTAGGTAGCCTGGTGGCCGGCGTCGCTGATGCCGCTCAAGCTCGTGGTTTCGCCGGCCATGAATACGTTGCCGGCCGCATCGGTGGCTACGCCGTATATTCTTTCTTCGCCCGACCCGCCGTAGTAGGTGCCCCACACCAGCGTCGGGTCAATCACCAGCGGCAGGGCCGGGTTGCAGGCATTGGCGTCCACGGCAAAGCCGACCGTGTCGCCCTGCACGCGGTACGCCGACGAGACTTCCCGGCGGCTCCCCCCTGCCCGCTGGTAGGTGAACGGCTTGCCTTCGGCCAGCTTGCCCAGCGGGTTCCGGATATCCAGGCTCCCGTCGGGGCGGAGGGCGATGCCCCGGCTGCCGGCGTACCGGAGCCGGATGTCGCCGACCCGGCCGCCGGGCTTTACCACGAAGTCGTATTTGAGCCCGTCGTCCTGCACGTAGAGCACCAGGTCCACGCGGGGGTAGACGTTTTCGTACACCACCCGCCCGAAGTTCCGCACGCCGGTAATGCCTCCGGGGCAGTGTTCGAGGTAATAGTGGCTCACGTCGGTGGTGGGTGCTTCGCCCCGCACGGTAACGCCGGGATCGGCGCCCACCAGGTGCATGTCTACCTGGTAGGTCGTGGTTTGCCCACCCGCGTAGTCACCGGGTCGGCTGCTGCCGGCCCGGCCTTTTCCCCCGAAACCTTCCTCTTTGAAGTAGGTATAGGTGATTCCCGTTTTGGTCAGGAACACTTTTACGCCGCGGGCCTGGGCCGTAAACAATACATGCGGCTGCGGCCGGCCGGCGTTGTCGGTCACCTGCCCTTTGTTCTCACTGAACCGCAACGGGCTGCCGGGAAGCGGGGCAACCCCGCCGGCGGCACGGACGGGCGACGAAACGGCGGGTGACGCGCCCACCAGGAGCAGCAAAAAGAGGAGGGTAAAGGCGTTTTTCATGCGGAGTGCGGGCCAAAAATTGAAAAGCCATAGATACACTCCTGCCCCTTGAGGTGACACCGGAATCCGGCGCGGAACATTACACGGGCGGGGAAAAGGCAAAAACGAAAAAAGCCCCCGGAATCCAATCCGGGGGCTTTCGGTAGCGAGGAGCGGGATCGAACCGCCGACCTTAGGGTTATGAATCCTACGCTCTAACCATCTGAGCTACCTCGCCGCATCGCGGGGCCGCGGGGGTCCGCCGGCACCTTTGCGTTTTGAGGTCACAAAGTTACTCATTCCACCCGGCAAAGAAAAATTCCCGCCAAAATATTTAGGGCAGTTGCTTTGGTACCAAAAAAAGGATACCTTCCCCGAGAGCAACTTTCTAGACATCAAGCTTTCACGTGCATGGGAAAACAACGCTACATTGCCGAGTTCGAGCTGAGAGCTTCGCCCCGGATGCTTTTTCCCTACCTCACCAGCCCGGCCGGGCTCGCCCAGTGGTTTGCCGACGACGTGAAGCTTGACGACCGTAAGGTGTTCAATTTCATCTGGGACGATACGCCGCACTACGCCAAGATCACCGCCCTCCGGGCCAACAAGTACGTCAAGTTTGAGTTCCTCACCAAAGACGACCCCCTGCTGCCCGAAGTGGCCTTCCTCGAATTCCGGCTCGACCAGAACGAGATGACCCAATCCTCCTTTCTGAAGATCACCGACTACTCCGACACCGAAAATGAAGACGACCTGCGGGAACTTTGGTCCCAGCTCGTTGGTTCGCTTCGTGAGGCAGTTGGCGGATAAAGGTGGTCTAACCTCACATCCGGCATTACCCCAGACTGTATGCGTTCGGGAAAAGGCACTATTATTGCTACCATTTCCCGGCCACGACACTGTCAACCGGTAGTTTTCCATGAAGAAACTCGACAAATTCATTATCAAGGCTTTCATCGGGCCTTTCTTCCTCACGTTTGCGGTAGTAGTATTCATTTTTCTTACCCAGACCATCATCAAGTACTTCGAATACCTGGTGGGCAAAGGACTCGGGGGGGGGGTATTCGCCGAACTGCTCTTTTACTTCAGCCTCAACACGGTGCCCATTGCCCTGCCGCTGGCCGTACTGCTCTCCTCGCTGATGACGTACGGCAACCTGGGCGAACACTACGAACTCACCGCCATCAAAAGCGCCGGCATTTCGCTGGTGCGGGTCCTGTTCCCGATCTTCATCTTTTCGATCCTGCTCACCTTTGCCGCCTTCTGGTTCAACAACCGGGTGGTGCCCAAGGCCAACCTCAAAGCCTTCAGCCTCCTGTGGGACGTGAAGCAGAAAAAACCCTCCCTGTCGCTCAAGGAAGGCATCTTTTACAAAGATTTGCCGGGCGTGAGCATCAAGGCCAACAAGAAGCTGCCCGACGAGAAGACGCTCCTGGACATGATCATCTACGACCACCAGGAAAACAACGGCAACACCCACGTGATCCTGGCCGACTCGGCCCAGATGTACACCATCCTCAACGGCCGCTACCTGGTGTTCGAACTCTTCGACGGCCAGAGCTACAAGGACTACTCGGCCAGCAACCGGCGGGGCGGGGCCGACAACGTGCAGTTCGTGCGCAACCATTTCAAGCAGAGCAAGATCGTGTTCGACCTGTCGTCCTTCGACATGGGCGACACCCCCGAAACGCTTTTCTCCAACCACCGCTGGATGAAAAACGTGGACGAGCTCAACTACGCCGTGGACTCGCTGCGCCGGGAGCAGGTCAAGATGCAGGAGAACCTGGCCCGGGGCGTGTCGCAGTACTACACCAACCACCTGCGGCCGGTGCGTCTGGTCGCCAGCGGCAAAGGGAAAGACACGCTCAAAACCGTAGCCGTTGCCCCGGGCAAGTGGAGCGACTCGCTGCGCAACCACAAGACGCAGCCCTACCAGCAGAAGGATATCTACAGCCGGGCGGCCAACCAGGCCCGCAGCGTAAGGGCCTACACCGAAAGCAACCTGCAGCAACTGGAAACCGCCCGGGCCGAGGAAAGAACCTACACCGCCGAAAGGCACCGCCGCTACACCCAGTCGGTGGCCTGCCTGATCATGTTCCTGATCGGGGCGCCGCTGGGCTCGATCATCAAAAAGGGCGGGCTGGGCGTGCCGGTGCTCATCTCCATCCTGTTCTTCATCATCTTCTACGTGTTCTCGATGCTGGGCGAGAAATGGGCCCGTGAAGGCATCACGCGCATTGCCGTGGGCATGTGGGGCGGCAATTTCATCCTCTTCTGGGTGGGCATGTTCTTCCTGCGCCAGGCCCGCAACGATTCGCGCCTGCTCGAAGCCGACGCCTACCGCATTGCCTTCAACCGCCTCAAAAAACGATTGGGGGGGCGGCGCAAACCGTCGCCGGTGCCGGCCGGCGTGTAGCGGCGCGGCGCAAAAGGCATTAAAAAAAGGGTAAAACCTTGCACTTCCGGGCAAAACTGTCTACTTTTGCCCTCTATTTAAAAAAGAGAAAAAGAACTTATATACGCTGCAAAAATGTATCTGACGACTGACAAAAAACAGGAATTATTCGAAGCCCACGGGCACGCCAAAGCCAAGAATGATACTGGCTCTCCCGAAGCGCAGATTGCCCTGTTCACCGTTT
>CADCTQ010000049.1 GCA_902805615.1 uncultured Cytophagales bacterium | reverse complement strand
CGGCCATCGTCAGGAAGCGCACGGGGTGTTTGGTGAACCGGGTGACCTGGCTGTTCCCGGCCGGGTTGTCGAGCGACATCCGGTGCACGTTGAACGAGCCACCCGCCTCGCTGAGGTAGTAGAGTTCCTTTTCATCGGGCGCCAGCACCGGGTTGCGGTCTTCGCCGGCGAAGGTGGTGAGCTGCGTGTGCTTGCCCGTGGCGGCGTCGTAGCGCCACACGTCGCGGGTGATGGACGAAGTGTGGTGCTTGCGCCAGGGGTCTTCGTAGCCCTTGTTGTCGTGGTACACCAACCCGTTGCCGGCGCGGTTGTAGCGGGCCAGTTCGGCGGGCGTGGTGAGCACCATCTGCGAACGGCCGCCCGTGACGGGCACCTTGTAGAGTTCCGTCATGACCGGGTTGGGAAACATCACGTTGGTGGCCGCGTCGGTGCGGGCCGACGAGAAGATGACGTGCTTGCCGTCGGGCGTAAAGTCGCTCGGCAGGTCGGTGGAGGAGTGGAACGTGAGGCGCATGGCCTCGCCGCCGGTGGCGGGCATGGTGAAGATGTCGAAGTTGCCGTAGCGGTCGGAGGCAAAGGCGAGTTGTTTGCCGTCGCGCGACCACACGGGCATGAAGTCGTGGCCTTCGTGCAGCGTGAGCGGAAACGCCTGTCCGCCCGAGGCCGCCACCTTGTACAGGTCGCCCTGGTAGCTGAACACAACAAACTGACCGTCAGGGGAAATGGCCGGGTAGCGCATCCAGAGCGGATTGGGACCGGCAACGCAAAGGGCGGGCAAGAGCATGGCAATGCCCAGCAGGGTTCGGAAAGAGATTGGCATGGAAAAAGGGTTACTCGTACGGAGCCATCAATTTCGGCAAACCCGTTCATATTCGCAATGTTACCTTTCCATTAATCCCCCCTTTTGTGCAACCTTTTCCCCGTTTTTCCTTATAACAGGGGTACCAGCTTTTAGAACGTATGAACAACACCGCCAAATCACTGGGCAGCGGCCTCATGGGTGCGCTTGCCCTCAACATATTGAACGAAACCGCCCGGCGCTTCGTGCCGGGGGCCCCGCGCCTCGACGTGGTGGGCAAAAAGGGCCTGGCTACCGCCTTCCAGAAGGCCGGCGCCACCCCGCCCCAGGGCGAGAACCTGTACTGGGGCGCCCTGGTCGGCGACGTGGTGTCCAACGCCCTGTACTACGGCCTGGTGGGCACCGGCCAGGGCAAGAACGCCTGGCAGAAAGGCGCCATCCTCGGCCTGGCTTCCGGGCTGACCACGTTGGTGGTGCCCCGGCTGTTCGGGGCCGGCGACGCCGTGGGCCGCAAGCCCCAGACCAAAGCCATGACCGTAGCCTGGTACGTGGCCGGCGGCCTCGTTGCCGCCCTGGCCATCCGGGCCCTGTCGAAGAAGTAATACCATGATGCACATGATTGAACGGATGAATTGGCGGATGTTGATTTGATGATTCATTGGTTGTATCCAATCAAATACGCAGGCTCCGATCCATGTCAGTGCAATTTTCAATTGATCACCTCTCCTAAACCCAACACGCCATGAACTCTTTTGAAGGACAAAACGCCGGGAACATTCAGAATGCAGACGGGAACACGTACAATTTGCAGGGCCTGCGGAGCCTGCACGACCACGAACTCGCCGAAGGGGTGCCCGACGTGCGGGGCTGGAAAGTGGTGGACCGCAACGGCGACCGCATCGGCCGCGTGGACGACCTGATCGTGGACCCCACCGCGCAGGTGGTGCGTTACATTGACGTGGACCTCCGCGACAGCGCCTCCCCCGACAGTGACAAGGATTACCACCTGCTCATCCCCGTAGGCACGGCCCGCCTCGACGACCACGATGACTGCGTGCACGCCGACAACCTCACCAAGGACCAGTTGGGCAACTACCCGCGGGCAACCCGGGGCGGCATCAACCGCTCGTACGAGACCGACGTGCGTACCTTCTACGACAACGACACCCGCAGCGCCGGCCAGTACTTCGGCAACAGCCGCACCGACAGCGTGGTCGGCGACCGCCAGCTCGACGCGCAGATCGGCAGCAGCCTGGGCACCGACATGTCGGCCCTGCGCAGCGCCAGCCCCGACGATGCCTCGTCGTTCCACGGCTCCCGCGACCTCCATACGGATACCCACCTGACGGCCGGCAGCCCGGCCGGGCTCGATGAGTTCCGCAGCCCCGATACCTACAGCAATGTGTCGAACCTCGATACGCCCGCCGACCTCGACAAGGTGGACGACCGCACGCTGCGCAACGAGGCCGACAATCTCGACATTCCGGTGACGGGTTCTACGGGCTCCACCCCCGGCAACCTGGTGGTGACCGACCGCTACACGATCAGCGCCGACGACCGCACGGGCGGCAGTGACGTGGACCGAAGTAGCGATTTGAACAACCGCAACAACACGCCGGCGTTCACCAGCTCGTCGGGCCTGGGCAGCGCAACCGACATCAATGACGCCTCGCGCCTGGACAACGCATCGAGCGATGATCCCACGGGCCTCGACAGCGCCACCGGCATGCGCGACACGGACATTCTCAACCGGCCCACGCCGCTGGAAAACCGCGGCATCATTGACGGCGGCACCAACCTGGCCAGCGGCGCCTACGCCAACAACTTCATGGACGAGGAACGCAACGACCTGGACCGCCGCAACGACCCCAACCGGACGAGCCTGAACGACCAGCCGATGAACCCCTCTACGCTGGGCACCACGGGCGCCAACATGGGCAGCACGGAGCTGAGGAGCACAGACCTGCATTCGGACCGCACCGTGTTTACCAACCTGAACGACCCGAATGCTTCCGATGCGTCCACGGTGAACACGGGCCAGTCGGGGAACCTGAACCCGGACGGGACCAACAGCTACACGGACCGGAAAAATGAGCTTTCCGACTTTGCCGAGAACCACCTGCGGCAGCCGGGCAGCGTGCGGGACAACCAGACCGAGCCGGGCACGCTCACCAATACGGATTTCTACACCGACAGCCATTTCGACGAAACCCGTTTCTTCGGCAACCGCGTGGCCGGCCAGCGCCGCGGGGGCATCACCACGTTCCCCGAAGGCGAGGGCCGCTTTACCCGCCGCCGCCGGACCATCTGAGGTAGGTCCAAACTGGACCATTGATCATTCCGAAGCCCTGGCCCGTACGTGGCCGGGGCTTTTTTGTGGGGAGTGGAGATTGGGACGATGTTCGGTGCTCGATGTTCGGAGCCCCCCGGCCCCTCCCAATACCCAATCCCTTTTTTCCCCGCATCTTTCAAAGCCACCCGGTTTCTGATAACTTGCCGCAATGAAAGGAAGCGATACCGCTGCCCCCAACCTGCTTACCGGCGAACCATCCAACCTCACCATTACCATGAACACGCGAACCCTGGGCAAGAACGGCCTGACGGTACCGGCCCTCCCGCCGGGCGGCACCGGCACCTCCGGCTTTTACGCCGGCCGCGACGACGACAACCAATCCCTTAACGGTTAACTCCGGCAATGCAACACCCCCTAAGGCTTTCCCGCCGCGAAACGTTGCGCCGACTGGCCGCCCTGGCGGTGGCTGGCGGCGCTTTTGACGGGTCCACCGCGGCCGTTGCCGCCGGCAAAGCCGAGATCATGACCGTGCAGGGCTCCATCCCGGCCGGGCGGCTGGGCGTGGCGCTGCCCCACGAACACGTGATGTCCACCTTCGGCGAAGAGCCCCGCTACGAACCCGGCTACGACGAAGCACAACTGCTCGGCCAGGTGGTGCCGATCCTCAAAAGCGTAAAGGCCCTGGGCTGCCGCGCCCTGTTCGACTGCACGGCCGCCTACTTCGGCCGCGACGTGCGGCTGCTGCGGAAAATATCCGAGCAGACCGGCCTGCACATCGTCACCAACACCGGCTACTACGGCGCCGCCGACGACCGGTACGTGCCGCCCCACGCCTTTGAAGAGACCGCCGAGCAACTGGCAGGTCGTTGGGTGAAGGAGTGGAAAGAAGGCATTGACGGCACCGGCATCCGGCCCGGGTTCGTGAAGCTGGCCGTGGACGCGGGCCCCCTCTCCGAGATTGACGCCAAGCTCATCCGGGCCGGTGCCCTCACTCACCTGGCCACCGGCCTCACCCTGGCGGTACACACGGCCAACAACCCCGGGGCGGTGAAAGAACAACTCGACATTCTCAAGCGCACCGGCGTACACCCCGGCGCCTGGATCTGGGTGCACGCCCACCAGGTGGCCCACCCCGACGACGTACTGGCCGCCGCCGGGCAGGGCGCCTGGATTTCGTTCGACGGCGTGCGGGTGGGCCAGGAAGGCGAAAACGGCCAGCCCGGCACCATCCTCAAGCACCTGGTGCTGCTCAAAGAGATGCAGAAGCGGGGGCTGCTCGGGCAGGTGCTGCTCTCCCACGACGGCAACTCATTTTCCGTGGGCAAAGACACCGTGCGTCCCTGCGACGCCCTGTTCACCACCCTGTTGCCTACCCTCGAAGCCGACGGCTTTTCCCGCAAGGAAATTGACGGGCTGGTGAAGGACAACCCCCAGAAAGCCTTTACCGTACGCATCCGGAAGCGGTAAGGGCGCCGGGGGCAAGCTTACGTCCCGCGGCGCAATGCGGCAAAGGACGATTCTACCCGGAAACCCCTTCCAGCGCGGGTGAGTTAGGAACAGAATACGGGCACCCGCAGCAGCTTTGTCCCACGGCAATCCTGGAAAAGAGTCCAGCAACGGAAGTCCGGGCGTGCAGGCGGCAGATAAAGGGCTGCCGTTCCCTGGCGGTACGCACATGATTTGGCCCGAAAATGCCGGTGGCAAACGATCTTTGGCGTCCGGGAGGAGAAGTGTTGCTTTTAGGGCTTCCCGCAATTGAGTAAATTTGCGCTTTACCACTCTCCCACTTAACACGCACATGAAGAAAATACTATTGGGTCTGGTGGCCGTGGCGCTGCTCAACGCGTCGGCGGGGGCCCAGACTTTCCAGGAGGACCGCTCGAAGTTCGAGCAGTTGGGTTCGGTGCTGCCCACGCCCAACTCGTACCGTTCAGCCTCCGGAGCCCCGGGGCCGGCCTACTGGCAGCAGCGGGCCGACTACGACATCAAGGTGGAACTCGACGACGAGAAGCAGCGCATTGCCGGCACCGAAACGATCAACTACTTCAACAATTCCCCCGACGAGCTGGGCTACCTCTGGCTCCAACTCGAACAGAACATATTCGACAAAAACTCCGACGCCAACCTCTCCCGCACCAGCGGCCTGAAGGACACCATGACCTTTTCGCAGCTGGACATGCTGGTGGCCGAGAATTTCGACGGCGGCTACAAGGTGGAT
>CADCTQ010000048.1 GCA_902805615.1 uncultured Cytophagales bacterium | reverse complement strand
ACCGTCTGCTCCCCGGCCGCCTGCCCGGACGTCCGGAACGTACCCGCAAGGCTGAGGATCAGGAAAAGGAAAAGGCGGGTAAAGCGGTTCATAGGGACTTGGTTAAAGCGTCGTACTGGCGGGCCAACTGCACCATGGCCGATTCGGGGTCCCGCTTGTAGCGGATCTTCTGTTCGCGCAGGAACCTTTGCAACTCTTTTTTGCGGTCATCAAATACGCCGAGCACGGAGCCTTTGCGCTTTACGGGGTAAAACTGCCCGGCCTTCCGGATGAAATACCGGTCCCGCCCGTAAAAATTACGCTCCACCCGGCCGGAGGCGATCTGTTCGTGAATGAGCTTGGCGCGTCGGGCCAGTACCTGCACGTTGCCCTCGTAGAGCTGGTCGTAGAACCCGGTGCGCACCCCGCCCTGCTGCGTGGAGTCGGCCACGATGCGCACGAAGGTATGGCCGAGCAGGTTGAAGTACCGCACTTTTTCGCTCACGAGCCGGATGCGCAGGGGACCGGCTAGGTTTTCGGTGATCAACTGGTCAAAGCGCACGTCGTACAGCAGCGGCACGCCGCGGTACAGCGTGCCGTCGTAGTGGACGTTGCCGTCTTCCCATTCGTCGGATTCGAAGTACTGGTGCCCGTCAATGTAGTTGTCGTAGTCCACGTACTCACTCCCGTTGTAGAGGTGAGACTGCGTGTGCATGTCGGCGCGGTAGCGGGCGTACGCCTGGGCCACCGACTGCTGCACCAGGGCGCTGTCGGCGGGGACGGACTGGCTGAAGGCGAAAGGGGTACTGCCGGAGAGGAAAAGCAGGGCAATGAGAAAAACGGTGAGCCGTGTCACTGAATGAGGGTAAGGAGTCGTAAATGGTTGTGTGCTTGCGGTGATGCCTTGCGGAAACGCCGTAGCAGCCACGAATGAAGAAAAGTTTTTGAACAAATCATAGCAACCCAAAAATATTTTACGGAAAGGCAAGGGTTTTTTCGACCGTCCGGGCCCGATACGCGACACTTTGCCCTGACCGTCCGACTGATGCCCCAGGCCCTCAAACCCGGATGCTGATCAGGTCGTGGACCGCCGGGGCGGCCTGCGGAAACCGGAACAGGTAGCCCGCCTGGAGCAGTCGGGCCGGCACCACCCAGCGGCTCTTGAGCACCAGTTCGGTTTCCGTGCCGATGAGCCCGGCCCCGAGTTCGAGCAGCCAGGCCGGCGCGGGCAGCCCAGCGGGCACGCCGTACGCCTCGCGCATGAGCCCCATAAATGTAGCGTTGGGCACCGGGCCGGGCGCCGTGCAGTTGTAGACGCCCGTGGCCTCCTCGTTGCCGGCCACCCATTCTACAATGCCCGCCACGTCGGCCTCGTGAATCCAGCTGACGTACTGGCGGCCGTTGCCCTGCCGGCCGCCCAGGCCCAGCCGCACCAGGTTGAGCAGCCGCGGAAAGGCGCCGTCTCCCCGGCCCAGCACAATGCTCGTGCGGAGAACCACCTTGCGGGTATGCGGGGCCGGCTGCGCCCAGAAAGTCCTTTCCCACTGCCGGCACACGTCCACCGAAAACCCGTAGCCGAGCTCCCCGGCAATTTCGTCCATTGCAAAGTCTTCGGCGTGCCGGTAAATGGTGGCCGAGGCAAACTGCACCCACACCCGGGGCGGGGTCTTTGCCGCCGCCACGGCCCGGCCCAGCGCCTGGGTGGCTTCCACCCGCGACCGGAGGATTTCCCGCCGGTTGGCCTCGGTGTAGCGGCAGTTCACGTTTTTGCCCGCCAGGTTCACCAGCAGGTCGGCGCCCTCCAGGTGGGCCTGCCACGGACCCGGGTTGGCCCCGTCCCACGGCACGGCCTGCACGTTGCCCCGCTGCCAGGCTGCCCCGCGGGTCAGGATCACGATGGAGTGCGTATCGGCAAAGTGCCGGGCCAGCAGGGAACCCAGGTAGCCGCTGCCACCGGCGAGGATGATCTTGTTCATGAGACGTGAAAGGTTAGTTAGACTTGAGACGGGAACCGGAGAAGGCGTCCCCGGGGATTGCGCCCCGCCGGAGAACTTGCTGGTTTACAGGATGACCCCCAGCACGAGCAGCCGGTAAACGACCCAGCCGGCCGTGGCCGCCACCGGAATGCCCAGCAGCCGTACCCGCCGGGCGTGTTCGAGGAGCATGAGGCCGACCACGCCCGTGAACCAGGCGGCGTAAAAGAGGGAAGGGAGGACCAGCCCGGCCGCCCCCGGGGCCAGGGCCGGCAGCAAGAGGAGGGACCCCGCCAGCGAAACGGTCATCAGGTTGCCCAGGTAGTGCACCAGCCGGTCGCGGCGCAGCAGGCCCACCACCCCGGCCTGGAAGAAAATTTGCCCGCCGCAGACCAGGAATTCCCGCCCGAACGAAGAGGGCGGCACCAGCGGCACGAGCCGGGCGGCGTAGGCCGTGAGCACCCAGGCCGATACCAGCCAGGCGAATCCCAGGTAGGCCAGCCGCCAGGGCAGGTGAAACGTGGGCGTGCAGGACCCCTCGGCTTCAAACACCCGGCCCGGAATCACCACCTTGCGGTTGTAGGAGACGAATGCGTAGGCCGTCCGGGCCAGCCACCGCAAGGGCCGCAGCCCAAACAACGGTTGCAGCGCGGGGAACCGGTGCCCTACCACCTTGAATAGGCTGTCCACGCCGTACACCACCGTGCCCGTGCGCAGGTCCACCAGCGGAATCTCGTTGCGGGACCGCTCCCCGTCGAGCAATCCGGCCAGTTCGGGGCGCAGGCAGGTGTAGGCCTCGCGGCCGCCGGCTTCGAGCATGCCCGTCTTTACGAAAGCGCCGGTGTAGAGGTGGCACAGCGGGCACTGGTCGTCGTAGATGATCACGTGTTCTTTCAAGGTTCTCATACTTTCAGGAATTATTGAAACATACAAGCAAATAAAAAAAGCTATTTCATGAGTTTGAGCAGGGTGCTGAAAAACCAGCTTTCGTCGGCCCGCAGCAGCGTATCGAAGGAACTGTCCATTTTGCCCACGAAGCCGTTGAGCTGGGCCATGCGTTCGGTAAATTCGCGTACTTCGGGGCGGTTGGGGTCGCCTTCCACGGCCTGGAGCCGTTCGAGCACTTGTTTGACGGGTTCGATTTCCCGCCGCTTCCGTTCCCGGGCAATGCGCTTGGCGACTTCCCAGATGTCCTTTTCGGCCACGAAGTACTCTTTCCGGTCGCCGGGCACGAGTTCCTTGTGAACCAGGTTCCAGTCGAGCAGGTCGCGCAGGTTCATGTTGGCGTTGCCCCGCGAAATGCTCAGTTCCTCCATCACCTGCTCGGTGCTCAGGGGCCGGGGCGAGATCAGCAGCAGGGCGTGTACCTGCGCCATGGTGCGGTTGATGCCCCACTCACCGCCCAACTTGCCCCACGTCTGGATGAATTGCCGCTTGCCTTCTTCGTACTGCATGGACCAAAGGTAATACTCTTTTTCTAATTTTCAATAGTTACTGAAAGTTTAATATGGTTTTGTCACGGAGACACGGAGAGAAGGGAGCGAGCAGTGAGGAGCGAGGAGTAAGAAGGCCTAAACGACGCAAAGGAAAGAACTGAACCGCAAGGATCGCAAAGAGCAGGCGCAAAGAAATACGCGTACTCCTGGCGCCGTTTGCGCCTTCTCACTCCTTGCTTCTCGCTCCTCACTCCCTCTCCGTGGTGAAACTTCCTTTTAATTTGTATCCGTTGCCGGGCACGCATCGTATAACCCGGAAAAGTTGTATAATCCAGAAAATAAGACTGCTATGCGAAAACTAATGATATTCTTGACTGCCAGCCTGACCGCGTCGGCCATGGTGATGTACATGTACAATACGGCCTCGGCCGCCCTCCTCGAAGGAGGCGGGTCCGGGCACGAGGACGCGTCGGGGGAAGAACCCGGTGAGGCCGCCCCGGCCAACAGCACGAAGCCCGCGGGGCAGCGGGGCGGCTTGCAGGAGTCAGCCATCCAGCGCGACCAGGACCCCGACATGCACAGCGCCGCCAAAGTAAAGGAGCCCACCGCTACGGATGAGTCCAAAACGGGGAATGTGGATTAAAGCGTCGTAAGTCGTAAGTCGCCAGTCGTAAGTAGAGACGCGATTCATCGCGTCTAGGTAAGTCGCCAGTCGCAAGTGGGATCGGGAAGGAACCGTTTCCACTTGCGGCTGGCGACTCTTTTTCAATGCAGGCGTTGCCAATGCCAACGCACAGGTTCCCTTCCCGATCCCTCCTTCCGTCTCCCTTCCTCCGGTCTCCCTTTCTAAGGCACCGGCTTTTTGGCCGGACTTTCTTTGATGCCGGCGGCGGCTATCTGTTTGCTGGTGACCTGGGCGAAGTACTTGCAGAAATGCGTGAGGGCGCATTCGGGGCATTTGGGGTTGCGGGCCACGCACACGTACCGGCCGTGCAGGATGAGCCAGTGGTGCGCCCTGGGAATCACTTCCTGGGGCAGTTCCTTCACCAGTTGTTTCTCGATGTCGAGGGGCGTTTTGGCCGATTGCGTCGCCAGGCCCAGCCGCTTGGAGACCCGGAACACGTGCGTATCCACGGCCATGGTGGGCTGGTTGTAGATGATGGAAAGGATGACGTGCGCCGTTTTGCGGCCCACGCCGGGCAGCCGCTGGAGTTCTTCCAGCGTAGCCGGCACTTCGCCGTTGAACGCTTCGGCCAGCAGCTTGGCCATGCCCAGCAGGTGCCGGGTCTTGTTGCCCGGGTACGACACGCTGCGGATGAAGGGAAACAGTTCGTCGTAGTGGCTGGCGGCCAGGTGGCGGGGCGTGGGAAACCGCTCGAACAGGGGCGGCGTCACCAGGTTGATGCGCTTGTCGGTGCACTGGGCGCTGAGGATCACGGCCACCAGCAGCTCGTAGGGGTTGTTGAAGTGCAGTTCCGTTTTCGGCTCGGCAAAATGCACGGAAAAGTACTCCACGAAAAGCCGGAAACGCTCTTTTTTGGTCATGGGAGGAATGGGGGAGTTTGCGGGTTGAGGGGTTTGCGGGTTTGGGGTGGGGAAGGCCCCCGTCCGGCTTGCAAAAGTAGGAGGAATGGCAGAATAATGACCAAACGGGGACCGGCCCATCGCTCTCAAAAAGCAAAAGCACTTGCGCTTGCTGCTCCCGGGGGCTACAGCAAGGGCAAGTGCAATTCCTGAACGCTCAATTCCCCAACCCGGTGACTCCTTAACCCCCCTGCGGGAAGTAGCGCGAGTACGCCGTGATCCGGTCGGTGACCCGGTCGGAGGGGTGCAGCATTACAAGAGGCACCTGGTGCTGGAGCATCAGGGCGTCCTGGTAAAGCGTTTGCATCTCCGGGTCGGTGAGCAGGATGTGTTCGATGGTTTCGTTTT
>CADCTQ010000047.1 GCA_902805615.1 uncultured Cytophagales bacterium | reverse complement strand
GGAACTGAAAGACCCGTCGGTGGCGACGACCCTGGAAGACAACCTGGGCGACTACAACCCGCGCAAGTGGCGCATGTTTGCCTACCGCAACGGCGTGTTGCAGGAGTACGAGCAGGGCTTCACCACCGTAGACCCCAACCAGGGCTACTGGCTGATCGTGAAGGACCCGCGCGACGCGTCCACCGGCGAAGGTTCTACGCACCGGGTGTACCAGGAGAGTCCCTACGTGATGCGCCTGCAAAAGGGCTGGAACCAGATCGGCAACCCCTACGAGTTCAACGTGGTGTGGAGCGAGGTAAAGGCCTACAACCGCAACCCCGCCGGGCTGGGCGGCCTCCGGGTGTTCGACCGGGGCTTCCAGAACAGCGACACCCTCAAGAAGTTCCGCGGGGCCTTCGTGTTCGCCGAAAACGACATGATGATCAGCCTGCCCGTGCTCAAGAACAAGGCCGCCAACGGCCGCGTATCGGCCAACCGCAATACCAGCCGCATCACGCAGGCCGAACGCGACGACCCGGGCCTGGCTTGGCTGGCCAACTTTGACCTGCACGGCGACCACATTTCGTACCGCCTCGGCGGGCTGGGCATGCACGGGCAGGCCAGCCTGGGCAAAGACGCCTTCGACGACCTGACGCCGCCGCGGTTCAGCGGGTTCCTCGAAATGAACTTCGACCACCCCGAGTACTTCGCCCGCCGGTTTACCCGCGACATGGTGCCCGACGCCGACGCCCACACCTGGACGTTCACGGTGGCCGCCAGCCCGGCCCGGCAAGCCGTCCGCGTGGATTGGGAAGGCCTGTTCGACAAAATCCCGTCGGGCCACCAGCTCTACCTGTACGACGAGCGGAACGGCACGGCCGTGGACATGCTCCGCCAGGGCAGCTATGCCTTCGGCCTCGACAGCGCCGCCACGTTCCGGGTGGTGTACGGCCCCGAGTCGTACATCCGCGAGCACCTGCCCATCCGCGAGGTGCGGGCCGGGCTGCCGTTCCCCAACCCGTTCGTGAGCCAGGTGCAGATTCCGGTGGCTTTGCCGCAGGAAAGTGACGCCTACGACGTGCGCCTGCAAATCTTTTCTGCCCAGGGTGCGTTAATTAATACCGTGGAGCAGGTATCTTTAGCCCCCGGAATTCATTACCTTCCCTGGGACGGTACGGATACGGGCGGACGCCGGGTTCCCTCCGGCATGTACGTGGGCCGGCTCGAAGTCATTGCCCCGGGCGTCCGGAAAGAATTCACGCAAAAATTGATTGTCCGATAAATTGCCTGACCATGCGGCGGATCGCCTTCTTCATATGCTTTTTCCTGGCGCTTTCCGGTGCGTACGCCCAGACGGTCAAGGGCCGCAGCAACGCCGTCCAGTTGGCGGTGGACGAAGACAAGGTCCCCCGGGGCAACCTCGCCTTCAGCAACGTGGGCCTCGACGACGCCAACCGCAACCGCACGCTGGAAGCCTACGAACAGGCCGTGATCCGGTTTGTGATCAAGAACGCGGGCAAGACGGCGACCCGGGGCCTGAAGGTCCGGGCGTACCTGCCCGAGGCCGTGCCGGGGCTCACGCTGCCCGAAACCATGACGCTCGAACCGTTGCCGCCCGGCAAGAGCCACGAGGTGCGCCTGCCGGTGAAAACGGCCGCCGAACTGCCCTCCAGCACCGCCGTCGTGACCATCGAGGTGCGGGAGGACGGAATCTTTGAAACCAACGAGATAGAGATCAACGTATTAACCGAAGCAACGGCCGCCAGCGGCAACAATTAGATTCGGCTATCCCCCCTCCCCTCGTATGAAATGGTTAAGGCTCCTCTCCGCCCTGTCTTTCCTGCTCGGCTGCTGCGCGGCCTGCCAGGACCCCAAGAATTCCGAAGAGTACCAGAGCCTGATGAGCGCCCACGCCTCGTTGCAGGACTCCATGCAGCGGATGCAGCAGGAAGTGAGCGACATTACCCTGTCCATGAACCAGATCGAGAAGAACCTGGTGAAGCTGCGCCGCGACGAGATGCAGATCGAAGACATCCGCGACGAGGGCACGCCCAAACGCGCCCAGGGCGACCGCATCTTCCTCATCCTGGCCGAAATGGATGCCTACATGGAGGAGAACAAAACCCTCATCGGCAAGCTCGACAAGCAGCTGGCCAAATCGCGTCACGTCAACGAGGGGCTGCGGCGGCTGGTGGCCCTGCAAAAGCAGGCCATCCTCGAGAAGGAAGCCCAGGTGCAGGAACTCACCCAATCCATGGCCAGGCTCAAGGAGGAGTTTACCACCACCGTGGCGGCCAAAGACGCCATCATCTCCGAGCAGGAAGCCAAGCTGACCAACCAGGAAAAAACCATCCTGGAGAAACAAACCACCCTCAACACCGGCTACATCCTGTACGGCGACCGGCAGCACCTGTTCGACAAGGGCGTGCTGCAATCGGAGGGCGGCCTGCTCAACAAGAACGTAAAGCTCACCAGCCAGCTCGACCCGGGCCTCTTCGCCACGATTGACATCAAAAAGGTGCAGGAAATCAAGATCGGCGTCACCCGCAAGCAGAAAGCCCTCACCATCCACCCCGCCGACTCGTTCTACTTCGTGAAAACCGACGGAGAGACCTACCTCAAAATCACCGACCCCGAACGCTTCTGGAGCGTATCCAAGTACCTGGTGGTGGTGATTGAGGGCTGACCGGCCCGTATGCAAAGCCGGAGCGGTATCCCTACCTTCGCGTTACACGATGAAAGAATACCTGGCATTCGCCCTCTCGATGCTCGTTACGGCCTCATTCGGACAAATGGGCTTCTTGCCCATTCAAAACGTTTCGGCCGGCAAGCAGTTCCGTTTCCCGGTTGTTTCGGGCACGCCGCCGGCGGTGCCGGAAAAAATAAACGCGTACCTGCAACTCGCCGAGCTTGACCTGTTGAAAGGGAGTGAGCAGCAACACATCTTCGAAAAAGTGGCCGCCGACAACGGTACCATCTACGGCGGTAAAGTTTCGATTGCCTATGAGGTCCTCACCAATACCAGGCAGAATCTAGCCATCCGACTGACGCAGTCGAGTTGCGGGGCAACGTGTGCCTACTGGGTTCGCTACTACAACTTCAACCCGCAGAATGGCGACCGTTATTTCGTGCCCGACTTCTTCCCGGCGGCCAACCTGGAGCGGCTCAGGCAAATAATCACTCCCCGGAGACAAGCCAACCTCCGTAAGCAGATCAAAGCGTTGGTGGCTTCCGGAGAAGACGCAGCGCACCTGGAGAAGTATATTTACGACTACATCGGGAGGGACAACCTGGAGGACTTCTATTTCACCAAAGATTCGATCTTCTTCGACAATGAAAATTTGTTGAGCAAAAACGACAAGTTTTACGGGCTCGACAACGTAACCGGTTTTTCGGTTGCGGAAATAAAACACCTGTTGAATGCTTGCGGCCGGTCTGCGCTGCTGACGGGGGCACAACTGGCCGGTTTCCGGTCCGGCACCGAGCCACAGTTGTACGAAGGCAGGGTTGGGGGTTCGGCGGCGTTTTACCTGCTTTTCAGGCACGACTACCAGAACAAATACCGGGGCTCGTACGCCTACAAAAAATACGGCCGTGCCATTTACCTGGAAGGAGAACAGACCGGCGCCGAATACTCATTCAGCGAAAAAGACGCGAACCACGATGAAACCGCCCGGATTCAGTTCCGCAAAGACGGGCTTGCCCTGAAGGGTTACTGGGTAGGCCGCCAAAACCGGAAGCTTGCGTTTTCGGCAACCCGGAAATAACCCAACGGCTCCCCGCTTTCGCCGGCGCATCCATTGCTTTGCTTAACATATAAATATTTATCCGCAACATATTCATGCGAAAAGCATTCTTCCTCCTTGCAGCAATCGGGCTGCTGACCGCCTGCACTCCGCAGGACAAGCCCCAACCTCCTTCCGCTGACACCACCAACCATTCCCAAGCCGTGCAGCAACGGATTGCCAAACTCAACCTGCAATTTGAGCGGGTGATTCAGCTTGACAGTTCGGATTACCTCTTACTGCCCCTGAGCATCAGCGAAACCCCGGACGAGGAAGGATTCATTGACGAGCGGTCGTATAAAGAACAGGAACCGGCCCATTACTGGAACGTCGCCTTCTACCATAGCCGCACGGGCGAGCACCACCTGCTGGATGAGCGCCGGAAAATGCTCATTTCCGATATCACCGTAAATGATGGCGAAGCAGATGAGCTTGGCAGCAAGCGTGCCGACGGGCCGGACAACAAACACATCTTTTACCAGGTCATCACGGCTGACCACAATGGTGATGCGCGGTTCAACAACCAAGACCTCACTTACCTGTTCGTCTCCGACCTGGCCGGCCGGTCTTTTCGCCAGCTCTCCCCTTCGGGCTTTGATCTGATCTCGTGGGTACCGGTAAGAGGTACCCACAAAATTCTCATGCTGGTGCAAAAGGACGGCAATTACAACCGGCGGCAGGACCAGTCCGGGGAAAAGCTCGCATTCCTGGCGAACCTGGACCGCCCCGAACCCGCCCGCGAAATATTCACGGCCCCGGATAAGACACACCTGAAGGAACTGTACGACCGGGACTGGAAAAGAATCAGGTAAGCCAATCATCCCCTGCCCCTGACCGTTCGTACTTTTTTCCGCAGGTACCTTGCTTCGCATAGTACCTTCCGTTACCTTTGTTCCGTAAGAATGGATTGAATGCTAACGGTTTCGCTATGAATGTAGAAAACACGCAGGTGCAGATGCGGAAGGGAATTCTGGAGTTCTGCATTCTCCACATCATCTCCCGCGGCGAGGTATACGCTTCGGACATGCTCGAAGAACTGACCGCCGCCCGCATCATGGTGGTGGAGGGCACGCTGTACCCCCTGCTGACCCGCCTTAAAAATGCGGGCCTGGTGGAGTACAAATGGGTGGAATCCACCTCGGGGCCGCCCCGCAAGTACTACACCCTTACCGCGACGGGCCGGGTGTTCCTCGAAAGCCTCCAGCAGACCTGGGAAGAGCTGGTCAACTCCACCAACCAGATCATCGTCAAGCACAGCACCCACGGCAACGGCCGGGCAAGCGCATGATTAGTCGTAAGTGGTAAGTCGCCAGTCGTAAGGGGATCGGGACGGAAATTTCCCCGGGAAATGGCAAAGAGCGGTTACGAAAGGAGATGTCCCCCATCAACGGCACGAGTTACTTGCGAAGCACTTACGACTTACGACTAGCCACTTACGACTCACCTTCACCAAGATTTCAAAGCTTTCAAGCATGAAAAAGACGATCAGCATCAACATAAGCGGCATTATTTTTCACATTGAGGAAGACGGTTACGAAAAGTTGAAAAACTACCTGTCGGGCATC
>CADCTQ010000046.1 GCA_902805615.1 uncultured Cytophagales bacterium | reverse complement strand
GACCGTCTGGTGATTCTGGGTGAGCATGGTAGGAATGGGGTCCCACTTGGCCGAGAACTGGAACAGCGAGAAGAAGTCATTGCCTTCGCTCAGGCCCCGCTCGTACGGCTGGTTGTCAATGTCGGAAGACTCCAGGTCGAACGGGTCGCGGTTCAGCGTAAAGTTCTGGAAGGCAAACGTGTTGTTGAAATCGAGCTTTTTCTGCGCGTTGGGGTCGGAGGGGTCGCCGTCGTACACCGACTCGCAGATGTCCACCCCATCGGCCGACAGGGCAATGTCGTAGGTATCGGCGGCCGAACACATGGCAAACAGGAAGCCCCCGCCGGCGCAGAAGTCGCGCACCTTCTTCACCACCGACAGCTTCATCTGCGACACCTTGCCGAAGCCGTATTTGGCCGCCGTGCCTTCGTCCTCCTTCTGAATGGCGCGGTACCAGGGCGTGTTGCCGTGGGTGCGGTAGAATTTGCCGTGCTGCCCGGTAAAGTCTTCGTGGTGCAGGTGCAGCCAGTCGTAGGTGGGCAGCTTGCCTTCGAGTACGTCGCCGTCGTACACGGTTTCGTAGGGAATTTCGGCGTACACCAGCACCATCGTCACGGCGTCGTCCCAGGGCTGCTTTGATTTGGGCGAGTACACGGCAATTTTCGGGGGCTTGTCGAGGCGCATCACGTCCATGTTCACGTCGGGCTGGCTCACCTGGCCCTCAATCTGCACCTGCTGGGCGTCGGAGATCACCTGGTAGCTCACGCCCCGGACGTTCAGTTCGCTCTCAAACTTCCGGTTGTACGGAAACATGAAGCTGCCGCCCTGGTAGTTGAGCAGCCAGTCCACCTCCGTCTGCTGCTGCAACACCCAGTACGCCACCCCGTACGCTTTCAAGTGGTTGGTCTGGGTATCGTCCATGGGAATCAGCAGGTACGAGGCCCGTGCGGCCAGGCTGGAAACGGCCAGCAACGCGATTAACAGAATCCGGCGCATAGGAGGGGAGTTGGGGGTGAATGTCCAGTTACAAACGCTTACGAACGGGGTGCGGTTAGCAGCCCGGCGGGAATTTTTTCGGGTGCTTCCGGCCCGGTGGGTGCGGGGGTGCGGGTCCAAAAACCGTCCGTTGCTTACACCTGCGGCCCGTTCAAAAGGGCCCGTTACCTTACGGCCTCTCCGGCTCCGGCGTCCGTTGCCCCGGTGCGTTGCCAGCGGACGGTGCGGGCCTTAACTGACTGTACTTCAAGGAGGCGCAGGTTCATCCAAATAATTATTTTTCCGTTACCCGCGCGGAGAAAGTATTGCAAGTATGTCAATATATGTTTATTCTTGTACATAGAATATACGTACTCCGCGTTATTTTTCTCCTGACCACCTTACTCCTCCCAAGTTAATTTTCAGGCCAATTCTTCGCATTCAATCCCTGCCCTAAAACTGTCCTCACCAATACCCGCGCAATACCCGTACGCTGCACGCCGCCTGCCCGGACCTTGCGGGCAAATGGGCCTACCGGCCATGACTTCTTGCAATCTCTCCACGCTTATTCATTACCCTTTCATCCATTACCCTATGTTACACGCCTACGCATGTAGAAAAGTGTCGAAGCACCCTTTTTTCCCCATTCTGTTGTGGCTGCTGACCGGCGCCGCCCTGCTGGCGCAAACCCGGATGGTCAAGCAGATCAATCCCGGTGCGGCCAGTGCCAACCCCTACGACCTGGTGAACGTGAACGGAACGCTCTACTTTGCGGCCGACAACGGCACGCAAGGCATTGAACTCTGGAAAAGCAATGGCACGGAAGCCGGCACCACCCTGGTGAAGGACCTTGCGCCCGGGGCCGAACATTCTTTCCCGGCCCGGCTGACGAACGTAAACGGAACGTTGTTTTTCGTGACCGGGTCGGCCCTCTGGAAAAGCAACGGCACGGCGGCCGGCACGGTACCGCTGAAAAGCTTCGCCAGCGTGGGGGATGCCAGTGCGTTCTGCAACGTCAACGGCGTGCTGTACTTTACGGCCAGCGACGGGGTGAGTGGCGAAGAACTCTGGAAGAGTGACGGCACGGCCGCCGGCACAACCCTGGTCAAGGACCTCATCCCGGGCCCGGATGAATACGGCAGCCCGGCCGGTTCCGCTCCCCGCAACCTGTTCAGCGCCAACGGGGCGCTGTATTTCACCACCCGGAACGGGGGCGTGTACCGCAGCAACGGCACGGCCGCCGGCACCATCCAGCTCAGCAGCAGCGCCTACCCGTATTCGTTCGCCGCGTACAAGGGGCTGGTGTACTTCCTGGGCAACGGCCTGTGGAAGACGGACGGCACCCCGGCCGGCACGGTCCAGGTCAGCACGCTGCCCACCCCGGGCGACGGTTCTTTCGGCGGGGGATCGAGCAAACTGGTGGTCTCCAACAACGCGTTGTATTTCTACACCGGGGCCGACCCCTACACGAATGTCGTCTGGATCAGCGACGGCACCACCGCCGGCACCCGCATCATCGAGGAACTGGGCTCCATCAGCACCCCCACCACCAGCGAACTCGTTGACGTGAACGGCACAGTGTTTTTTGCCCATTCCATCGGCACGTCCAACAAAGCCCTTTACAGGATCAACGGCAGCACGGCGTCCGTGGTGCGGGACATGGGTTTAGGCTCAGCCCCCGAGTTCAACTACTTCACCAACCTGAACGGGTTCCTGGTTTTTCCCGAATACGATGGGGGTGGCGACTATTCAGGTCTGGGCACTGAACTTTGGCGCAGCGACGGTACGGACGCCGGCACCATCGTGGTGGAAGATATCCGGAAAACCGCCGTGGACTGGGATGCCGGTTCGTACCCGACGTTCCTGACCACCGTGAACGGCGTGTTGTATTTCAGCGCCGACGACGGCATAAACGGCCGGGAACTGTGGAAGTACGACCCGGCCGCCACGCCGAGCCCCGTGCTCTGCCTCAACGCCGGCGGTCCGAAGTACGTCGAATCCGGCGCGTACCGCACTTTCAGTGCCGACCGGTACATGACCGGCGGCTCGGTTTCCAAACTGACCACCAGTCCCGGGATTGCGAACACGGACCTGGACACCCTGTACCACACCGAGCGGTGGGGTTCGTTCTCCTACAGCATTCCCGTCAAACCCGGCAAGTACTACGTGAACCTTCATTTCGCCGAGATCTACTGGGGAAATGGAAGAGCCGGGGGCGTCGGATCGCGCAAATTCAACGTTGACGTGGAAGGCATCCGCCGGTTGACTGAATACGACATCTTCGCCACCACGGGCGGCGCCCTCCGGGCCGACGTCAAGCAGTTCCAGCTGGAGGTTACCGACGGAACCCTCAACATCAACTTCCTGCCCGGCACGGCCAGCCAACCCAAGGTGTCGGCCATTGAAGTAGTGCCCGTTACCGTCAGCCCGCTCAACAACCCGCCGGTGATGGCCGCCATTGGCAACAAAACCGTTACGGCCGGGCAAACGCTGACGTTTACGGCCAAAGCCATTGACAATGATTACCCCTACCAGAACCTGACTTTCAGCCTGGCGGGCAGTGTACCGGCCGGCGCGACCATCCTGACCACCGAGGCGTTTGTGAACTACACCACCACGGCCACCGGCGCCTTCAGCTGGACCCCGACGCAGCCCGGTACCTACACCTTCCGGGTAAAAATCACCGACAACGGCTACCCGGCCGCCTCCGCCGAGGAGCAGATTACCGTAACGGTAAAGCCGGCGGCTACAACGGCAACGGCGTTCCGCGTCAACGCGGGGGGCAATGCCTTCGCCACGATTGATGCACGGGGCTTCACGGCGGATGCCTACTTCTCGGGCGGTTCGGTGTCTACGGCGACTGCGCTGGGCATTGGCGGCACGGCCGACGATTACCTCTACCAGACCGGCCGGCACGGGTCTTCCTTCTCGTACAATTTCCCGACCGGCAACGGCGCCTACGACGTGGTGCTGCACTTTGCCGAAACCTACTGGGGCAACACCGTACCGGGCGGCATTGGCTCCCGCAAGTTCCACGTGAACCTGGAAGGTGCACGCCGGCTGACGGATTACGACGTGTTTGCCCGGGCGGGTGGCGCCCTGCGGGTTGCCCAGGAAACCTTCCGGGTGAACGTGACGGACGGCACTTTGAACGTGGCCTTCCTCAAGGGGACGGCCGACAACCCGGCCATCAAAGCCATTGAAGTGCTGCCGGCCGGCAGTGCCCTGACGATCAATGCCGGAGGGGGTGCGTTTACTTCCGGCACCGGCAAGCGGTTCTCGGCCGACAGCTACTACGCCTCGGGCGCCGTGTCAAGCATCGCCAGCGGGGAAATTGCCAATACGACGGATGACGCCCTGTACCGCAACGTACGGGTGGGCGCCGCCTTCTCGTACGGCCTGCCTTCGGGCAACGGCACCTTCGACGTCACGCTGCACTTTGCCGAAACCTACTGGGGCAGCCGGGCCGTCGGCGGGGTGGGTTCGCGCAAGTTCAACGTGTACGTGGAGAACGTCAAGCGCCTCTCGGAGTACGACGTATTTGCCAAAGCCGGTGGGGCCATGCGGGCCGTCAGAGAAACCGTACGCGTTACGGTGACCGATGGCATTCTGAACCTCTATTTTGCCAAAGGCGCCACGGACGTTCCCCTGGTGTCGGCCATTGAGGTAGTACCGGTTGCCGTAGCCGCCCGGACGGCTGCCGAAGACGAAGCCGCCGGCACCGAAACCTGGAAAGCCACCGTGTTCCCCAACCCCGCGGCCGACCGGCTGACGGTGACGCTGCCTTTCTCCGCCGATGCGGTAGCAGGGACCACCATTACCGATCCGGCCGGCAATGCCCGCCTGCTGAACGCGCACAAGGTAAGCGGTGCCGACCAGTTGGAGATCGGCGTGGGCACCCTGCCGCAAGGCTTGTACCTGCTCAAGATTGACACGGAGCACGGCCGCAAAGTGATGAAGTTCGTGAAGCAGTAGATCGGCTTTTTGTAAGAATGAAAAACCCGGCTCTCGGAAGAGGGACCGGGTTTTTTGTTGGTTTCATTTTGGATAACCCTTGACTCAATACATTCTAAAGCGAGTTGAGATGAGTGATCGTTGGTGAAAGTAAATGATTAGCGCTGTCGCGTCCGGTCGAAGCATTCACTCCATGTCTAGATCAAACGTCCACGCGTTATGTTGTCCCATAAAAGTTTGAAAAAGCGGATTTGGAAAAGCCGGATGATCGCCCAATGGGTACGTACAGCCAAATGGGTACGAATTCTTCCGCACATCCCCGCCAAACGATGGGTCCTGTCATGCTGACGAAGGAAGCATCTGACACATGAGTGAAGTACGGCAATGACGATCCCGACCATACGGGCTTTGGCAGGGGGATGCT
>CADCTQ010000045.1 GCA_902805615.1 uncultured Cytophagales bacterium | reverse complement strand
GGCAACGCCTCGCCGGGCAGTTCCAGGGCGGGCAGTTCCTGATCGGGCAGTTCCGGAATGGATAGTTCAGAAATGGACGGTTCCAGGGGCGGGAGCGGCGGCAGGGCAAACACCTGCGGCTGGGCTTCCACCGACAGCGGCCGGAACGACGGGGGCACTTCGGGGCGGGGCGGTTCGGGCCAGTTGCCGGTGATGATCTTCTTGAGCTTGTTGCGGTTTACGGCGTAGGCTGCCGCCTTGCGCAGCTTCTGGGAAGCCAGCATGGTCGCCTGGTCGTAGTGCGACTTGGCAATGAGGGTGTGGGCCAGGCTGCAAAACGGGAAAAGCCGCACCAGTTCCTCCAGCGACGCCAGGCTGTCGGGCGTGATGTGCGCCGGGTCCTGCAATAGTTTATGAAATGCTTCCTTGTTCACCACACCAGATAAATTGACAATTGAAAATGGCAATTTAAATTAAAAAAAACTACCAGTCGGCCACGGTTTTGTTGAAAACGTCGTACACGATCCGCTCGAAGATCACCTCAATGAGCCCGGCCTCCACCTGCGAGAGGGTTTGCTCCTGCGGAAAGTCGGCGTAGTGCGAAAACTGGCTTTCGAAGTTCTTGGTCTCGTCGAAGTTGTTGACAAACTTGACCTGCACCCGGATGGAGAGCCGGTTGAGGGAAGCCTGGGCGTCGCCCGACGGGGCCACCGGCGTTACGTCGTAGCCCATGATCGTGCCCGACACGAGCAGGTCGCCGTCCGGGGAAGTAATCGAGAGGGGGGAGTTGTTCTGGTAGTAATCCCGCAGTTCTTCGGTCAGCGTCTGGCTCAGGTTGGCCGGGCCGTTGCCGGCGTTGTTGTAGAAGTTGGCGATGGCAATGCTCTTGATTTCCGGCGAAAGGCTGATGCCCGTGAAGGAATAGACGCCGCAGCCCGTCGGCAGGAGCGACACCAGCACGATCAGTGCCCATTGCAGGTGCCGGGGGTGGAGTGGAAAGCGTGAATAACGGTTCATTGAAAAGGACGAATGGGGATTTTTACGCAAATGGCTACCGGGCTACTCGATGTTGTACTCTTTGATCTTCCGGTAAAGCGTTCTTTCGGAAATGCCCAAATCTAGTGCCGCATATTTGCGTTTGTTCTTGTTTTTTCGGAGAGCCCGCAAAATCATTTCCTTTTCCTTTTTTTCGAGCCGCAGCGAGTCGTCTTCCGTCTCGTGGGGAATGTCCTCGATGCGGGCCAGTTCAATGGTATCTTCTTCATCGGGCCGGGGCCGCCGGGCGGGTTCGAGCAGCAGGTGCGTGTTCTGGGGCACGGGTTTGTCGTCCACTTCCTCGCTGGCCACGCCGTCGAACAGGTCGGGGTGGTCGCGGATCACCTTGTCGCCCTGGAGGTCGTCGCGCAGTACGTCGTACACGAGTTTTTTGAGTTCGTTGACGTCCTTTTTCATGTCGAAGAGCACCTTGTAGAGCAGGTCGCGTTCCGAAAACCCGTTGTCGCCCTTGTTGCTGTCGCGCACCAGCGCCGGCACGTGGGAGGCACCGTCCTCGGGCAGGTAGCGCCGCAGGGTCTCGGGCGTGATCTCGCGTTCCATTTCGAGCACCGAAAGTTGCTCCACCAGGTTTTTGAGCTGGCGGATGTTGCCGGGAAAGCGGTACTGCACCAGCAGGCGGCCGGCTTCGTCGGTGAGGTTCACGGGCTTTGTGCGGTACTTTTCGGAAAAGTCGGCGGCAAACTTGCGGAACAGCAGCAGCACGTCGGCGCCCCGTTCGCGCAGCGGCGGTACGTAGATGGGCACCGTGCCGAGGCGGTAGTAGAGGTCCTCGCGGAACTGGCCTTTCTCGACGGCCTGCAGCAGGTTTACGTTGGTGGCGGCCACCACCCGCACGTTGGTCTTCTGGATTTTGGACGAGCCCACGCGGATGAATTCGCCGTTTTCCAGCACCCGCAGCAGCCGGGCCTGCGTGCCCAGGGGCATTTCGCCGACCTCATCGAGGAAGATCGTGCCGCCGTTGGTGACTTCGAAGTAGCCCTTGCGGGCTTCCACGGCCCCGGTGAAGGAGCCTTTTTCGTGCCCGAACAGTTCGGAGTCAATGGTGCCTTCGGGAATGGCCCCGCAGTTGATGGCAATGAACTGCCCGTGCTTGCGGCTGCTGAGCTGGTGGATGATCTTGGAGAAAGATTCCTTGCCGCTGCCGCTCTCCCCGGTGATGAGGACCGTCATGTCGGTGGGGGCCACCAGCGCGGCCTTTTCGATGGCGTAGTTGAGCAGCGGCGAGTTGCCGATGATGCCGAAGCGTTGTTTTACCCCTTGAATGTCTACTGTATTCACTGCCACACTGCTACAACTTAGGTTTGAAATAGAACTTCTGGCAACCGGAAACCCGGCGGGCCGCTACACGGATACTTTACTTCCGGCAAAGACGGGCAGAACGGTCAGCAGCACGTCGTACACGGCAAACCAGGTGATTCTCTGGGCCCGGTTGACTTTGGGTGCATGGTCGGGGAGATGGTGTACCAGTTCAAACAGGCTTCTCCGTTCTTCAATGATCTTTTCGACCCGGGTCAGGTCATTGCGCGTAAAGTAAAACGTATTCTCCCGGTACTTTTCTTCAACCGCTACGCCTTCTTCCACCAGCAGGCCGTAAGGGATGTTTTTGGCAATGGCAAAGTCCCACTCTTTGGTGATCCGGGCCGGGTTCCCCCCGCTTTTGGTCACTAAGCCAATGAGCATATCCGAGGAAGCAATGGCAGTCTGGGATTCTAAGTTCAATTTTGGGGTAGAATAAGGCGACAGTTCCGATATAGATGATATGACAAACCCTTCATTACGTAACTTGATGATTACGATGGAGATTAAATGTTCCTCCTGTTTTCCCAATGAATTTGAAATATATATTTTCATTTCTTGAAGGGTTGGTGGATGAAACTGTAATACTTGGGAAAGTAGGTTTGTACCAGTGAAGTGCTGTTCTCCACGATCCTGCCTCTGAACTTATCTCCGTTCCAGACCTGGTACTTATAGGAGAATACACACGCTTCTTCAAGTCGCCCAAACAGTTCTGCTAATTTCTGCGAAGCATTTTCCCGGCACACCAAAAGGTACCCATTTGCCCCGTAGCTGTGAATCAGCGTCGGAATGTTATCATCCTTCAGGTCCGAAGGATTAACCGCCCGGTTATAAAATTTGCATTGTACAACCCATTTTTTACAATAGGTAGCAATGGTATCATTGATTGTAAAGGTGACCAATATGTCTTTTCCCCCATCGGCTCCTTTGCCCGGCGAACTTACCCTGACGTCACTGATTTGAGGGTTCACCTTCCCGGTGTTGCGTATGTCTTCAAAGTACGCCGCAACCAAATTTTCAAATTGGTCAGCGTTTCTTATTTCCGAAAAGTCTAATTGCATGTACTTCGGCTACAGATAAAACCTACTCCGCGACTTCCCCCATCAGCGTGGCGCCGGTGCAGTTGGTCACGTACACGTGCACGTACTGGCCCTTCCGGAGGTCGCCCTTGGGGAACACCACCACCTTGTTGGCCGAGTTGCGCCCGAACAGGTGCTCCTCCGACCGCTTCGACGTGCCCTCGATCAACACCTTGTGCACCTTGTGCAGGTCCAGCTGGTTGCGGCGCAGGGAGAGGCGGTTTTGCAGGGCAATGATCTCGTTGAGGCGGCGCTTTTTCACCTCTTCGGACACGTCGTCCTTCAGCTTTTTGGCCGCCGGGGTGTTGGGCCGCTCCGAGTAGGCGAACATATAGGCAAAGTCGTACTGCACGCTTTCCATCAGCGAAAGGGTATCGGCGTGTTCGGCCTCGGTTTCCGAGCAGAAGCCGGCGATCATGTCGGTGGAAATGCCGCATTCTTCGCCCAGGATGCGGCGGATGGCGGCCACGCGTTCCAGGTACCACGCGCGGGTGTAGGTGCGGTTCATCAGTTCCAGCACGCGGGTATTGCCGCTCTGGGCCGGCAGGTGGATGTACTTGCAGATGTTGTCGAAGCGGGCCATCGTGTGCAGCACCTCGTCGGTAATGTCTTTGGGGTGCGAAGTGGAGAACCGCACGCGCAGGTCGGGGTGCACCCCGGCCACGCGTTCGAGCAACCCGGCGAAGTTGACCGTTTCGCTGCCGTCGGGGGCCGTCCACCGGTACGAATCCACGTTCTGCCCGAGCAGCGTCACCTCGCGGAAGCCGCGGGCAAACAGGTCTTCGGCTTCGAGCAGGATGGACCCGGCGTCGCGGCTCCGTTCGCGGCCCCGCGTAAAGGGCACCACGCAGAACGAACACATGTTGTCGCAGCCCCGCATGATGGAAATGAACGCCGTCACGCCGTTGCTGTTGAGTCGCACGGGGGTGATGTCGGCGTAGGTCTCCTCGCGGGACAGGAATACGTTGATGGCCTTCCCCCCGTCTTCGGCCTCCTCGATGAGCTTGGGCAGGTCGCGGTAGGCGTCGGGGCCCACCACCATGTCCACGATCTTTTCTTCTTCGAGGAACTTGGCCTTCAGGCGTTCGGCCATGCAGCCCAGCACGCCGATGAGGGTGCCCGGCCGGGTCCGCTTGATGCCCGTGAGGTGCTTGAGGCGGTTGCGGACTTTCAACTCGGCGTTTTCGCGGATGGCGCACGTGTTGAGCAGGATCACGTCGGCCTTGTGGAAGTCGGACGTGGTATCGAATCCTTGCTCCTGGAGAATGGCCGTGACGATTTCACTGTCGGAAAAATTCATCTGGCAGCCGTAGCTCTCAATGTACAGCTTCCGGCGGTTGCCCCGGTCTTCTTCAAGTGAAATCCGCGGCATTTCGCAGGCTTCGGGGGCGGGGGAAAGGATGTCCAGACTTTTGATGCGCTCCATAGAATTTGCAATTAGCGGGTGACTCTCCAGCGATGGGCTTGCCGGCCAGTGCGTTAAGCACGCTAAAGAGAAACAGCCCTTCCGGGCTGCATGCTACAGGTCGCAAAGATAGGAAATCCGAAGGAGACTATGACAGAATGGCAGGGAATAAAGTAGTATTGGGTATTGGGTACTGCGTATTTGAACTGATGCAGACTTACCCGGCAACGCACCTCTCAATACTCAATACCCAATACTATACTTACTATACTTCCGCGACCATCAGCACGCTGCCCGTGGGCTGGGGGCTGCCGCCTTCGTCTTCGAGGGTTACGGCAAAGGCCTGGGCGCGGGCAATGTCTTTGACCCGCTGGGCGGTGCGGGTACCCGTGGAGAATACGCCGGCGTCCACCGGTTTTTTGTCCACGATGGCCCACAGCTGGTACTGCTTGCCGCGGGGCGGGGCGGGCAGGCCGCGCACGGACACGTACACCTGCTGGCGGTGCCGGTTCCAGAACACCACCATGCTGCCCTGGTCTTCCTTGCCCTCGCCGCCGCTGAGGGTAATGACGGCGTTGGCGGGGTCCTGGTAAAGCTGGAGGGTACTGGCCAGTTGCGAATAACTGGCCTGGTTGACCTGCACCTGCCGGGCCAGTTGGGCGTTTTGGGTGCTGACCTGCGCGAGGCGGTCTTCCGTCCGGCGGAGCTGGGTGAACAGGTAGAGGTTGACCAGGATGCTCACCGACAGCAGGATGAAAGAGGCGGCCACGCCGTAGGTCTGCCAGAAGGAGGCCGGGGCGACGCGTATTTCGGCCGGGCCTTCACCCGGCGGGGCGAAAGCAGGAGCGACGTGGTTGCCGGAAAAAGGAATGGAAGGCGTGGCGCCGTCCTCCCGCGAGAGGGCTTCCCAGATGCGGTCTTGGAGCGTGTCGGGCGGCGCTTGGGCAAACTGCCGGGCATACATTTCCAGGGACGACCGGATTTCCTCGACCTCCCGTTGCACTTCCGGATGCAGCCGGACCAGCGTTTCTACTTCCTCCGTTTCGGCAGGCGTAGTTAACCCGAGTACGTATTGTTCCAGAATGCCTGATGCGATATATGCTCGAATGTCCAATGTATGCCAGGGTAAAAATGATTAAACAGATAAATCGAAGGACATCTATCTGATCATGAATAAGTGTTTTTCGATCGAATACGTTCCTCCAAAACTATTCGTATCCGCGTTACTTGAGTATCTTTCTTAAATGATCAATGGCCATGCGAACCCTCGTTTTCACGGTTCCCAGCGGCATTCCGAGGCTTTCGGCCACTTCCGTCTGGGTATAGCCCCTGAAATACACGTAGTCAATGATTTCCTGGTGCTCGGGCCGCAGCATCGGCAGTACTTTTTCCAGGCCGATGTGGTCTACCGACTGGTGGGTGGCGGCAATGCCCTCCAAGTGAGGCGAAGGGGTGTTGAGGGACTGCGCACCCACCGTCTGCTTGAACTCCTGCGTGCGCACGCGGTCAATGGCCGTGTTGCGGGCTACGTTCAGAATCCAGGTAAAGAGGGTGCCCTTGGAAGCGTCGTACGAGTCAATGCCGCGCCAGATTTTGACAAAGGCGTCCTGCATCACGTCCTGGGCAAGCTCCTCGGAACGGACGATCTTGCGGATGATGCCGTACAGGGCCGACGAGTAGTTGTCGTACAACAGGGTAAAGCCGCGTTTCTCGCGTTGCCGGAGCAAACTCACCAGCTCTTTTTCAGTAATTCCTTGTATGGTGCGGTTGGTCACTGCGGCGGTCGGTTTCGGCTCAATCTACGCATTATTTTAGAAGCGTCGTAAGTGCATCGTCGCAAGTCGTAAGTGGGATCGGGAACGGACCTTGCCCGGTTGAAACGGACCTTGCGCAGGATGGGAAAGACAGGATGGAAATGAAGTGTAAGTGGTAAGCAAAAGCGTACCCTTCCCGGTCCCCTTACGACTTGCGACGATGCACTTACGACTTTCCTACGGCAACACCACTTTGTCAATCACGTGGATCACGCCGTTGGACTGGTTGACGTCGGTGATGGTGACGTTGGCGACGTTGCCGGCCGCGTCAGCTACGGAGAGGTTGCGGGGACCGTTCATCATGGCCGTCAGCGTGCCGCCCTGCACGGTCTTGAGGCTGGCCTTGCCGTTGCCGGCTTTGATGGCTTTCGCCAGGGCGGCGTAGTCAAGTTTGCCGGGCACCACGTGGTAGGTCAGCACTTGGGTGAGCTGCGCCTTGTTTTCGGGCTTAAGCAGCGTTTCCACCGTGCCGTCGGGCAGGTTCTCGAAGGCATCGTTGGTGGGGGCAAACACCGTGAACGGCCCGGCGCCTTGCAGCGTTTCCACCAGCCCGGCGGCTTTCACGGCGGCAACCAGGGTGGTGTGTTCCTTGGAATTGGCGGCGTTCTCCACGATGTTCTTCTGGGGGTACATGGCCTCGCCGCCGACCATCACCGTGTTCATGGCCTCCTTGTTGCCGGACGCACTGGTTCCCTGGGCCGAAGCGGGTACGCTAATGAACGCCGCCAATAGGGCAGCGCCAAACAGAATAGCTGTCTTTTTCATTGTGTCTGAATGTGTTAAGGGGTTTTTGGAAGCAATTGCCAAACCTACGGCCCCGCCCGGGCAGCGGATTTTAGACGCCCAAAAATTTTTTGATAAGAAGATTTACCACGGAGAGAAGCGAGTTTGAGAGGTAGAACTTAACCGCAAGGATCGCAAAGAAAAGGCGCAAAGGGCGCAAAGAGTTACGCGTCCCCTTGCAGTCTTTGCGTTCCCCCTTACGCCCTTTGCGGTTAAGTTCTACCTCTCAAACTCCCTCCTCTGTAAAGCAAAAACGCCGGACACAGGGCCCGGCGTTTCGCAAAGTAAGTGGTCTGTTGCCGCTACACGACGCCCGTCGGCACGGAGGCCGGGAACATCGCCAGTTGCTCTTTGTAGAGCTGCACGCAGAGGCTGTCGGCGGGCAGGTCCACGTCGTCGAAGGTCAGCACCTGGTCCTTGGTCACGTCGCGTTTGAGCACGGCACCTTCAGCAAGCCCGATGGGCAGCAGGTTTTCGGCGCGGGCCACGTCGTAGTTTTCGGCCAGGCCGTAGGTCATGTACTCACCCAGCCCGTCGAGGGTCTGGCCGGCCCGGGAATCAATCTTGGCGGTGGTCACCACCTCCACGCAGGGCGTGCCCAGCGGGGTCAGGGTGGCGTCGTTGAAGAGCACGGCCCGGGCCACGGTGTTGTGGATTTCGAAGTGACACAGGTGGTACGGCGTGTAGAAGCAGTACAGCGGGCCTTCACCCAGCTTGTAGAGGTTCAGGTAGTGCCGCTGCGCCGGGTGGTCGTGGGTGCCCAGCACGAACACGCCCGGCCCGGGGGCCGCCCCGACCACGTAATCCACGATGCCCGGACCTTCGAGCATGGCTTCCAGCGGGTAGAGGCCCACGGTTTTTTCGATCGGCGTGCCGCCCGGTACGGTCGGGCCGAACATGCCGCGCCGCCCCACCCGCATGCCGGTGGCGTTGGCTACGCAAGCCTGTTCGTAGGAAATCTTGGTGCCGTCGGCAAATGAAGTGACCATGCTCGGGTTCTGGCCCCACTTTTCGGCGAAGCCCTTCTGCGTGGTCGGGTTCCGGTACGGGTCGTGGAGGCCCTTGATGTTGCCGCACAGCACGGGCTTCACGCCGATGCCCTTCACGAAGCGGTACAGGTTCATGATCACGCCGGGCTGGTCGCCGTCGGCCACCGTGTAGACCACGCCGGCCTTGTCGGCGTAGTGCTTGAGGATGGAGCCGATGGTGCCGTCCACCTCGGCGTTCATCAGGATCACGTGCTTGCCGTGGCGGATGGCGTGCATCACCACGCGGGCCCCGTATTCCACGGCGCCGGTCACTTCGATCACGGCGTCCACGTTGCCGGCTTCGCACACCAGCAGCGGGTTGTCGGTCACGGCGTACTGGCCGCGGCTGATGGCCGTTTCGAGTTGGCTTACGCTGTCCACGGCCACGCTGTCGCGGCCGGCTTCCCGGTAGGCCCGGCGGGCGGTGTCGAGGGTGCGGTTGGCAATGGCTACCAGTTCCATGCCGGGCACGTAGTTGCAGATTTGCAGGGCGATGCCCCGGGCCATGAAGCCGGCGCCCACCATGGCAACCCGGATGGGGTTATTCTCACCCGCCCTTTTCTCTAAGGCTTTGTCAATGATGATCATATCGGTGCAAAAAGATGCGGTTTAGGAAACGACTTTGGGTAATGCTTCGGCGAAGTCGGGGTGCGCCTGGTCCTTGCCCGAAACGACGACGGGCTCGATGGGCCATTCGATGTTGAAGGCCGGGTCATTCCAGCGGATGCCACCCTCGGCGCCGGGGGTGTAGTACTGGGTCACCTGGTAGGTTACCTCGGTGTTGTCTTCGAGGGTGATGAACCCGTGGGCGAAATCTTCGGGCACGAAAAGCATCCGGTAGTTGCTTTCGGTAAGTTCGACCCCGATCCACTGCTTGTAGGTGGGAGAGTGGGGCCGCAGGTCAATGATCACGTCGCAGATGGCCCCGCGGGTGCAGCGCACCAGCTTGGTCTCCTGGTGGGGCGCCTTCTGGAAGTGCATGCCCCGCAGGGTGCCTTTCACCTTGTTGTAGGACACGTTGGCCTGCACCACGTTGGCGTTCAGGCCGTGCGCTTCGAGTTCCTGCTTGCACCAGGAACGGCCGAAAAAGCCGCGTTCATCTTCTATCTTTTTCACTTCCAGGATGAAAGCACCCTGGAGCTTGGTGGGGGTAAAAATCATAATTTAATTACGGATTACGAATGACTGATTACGAATGTCGGGTACGAACTCTACCGGTGAACCCGGGTTCACTGACGACCGGTCCTCCGGTTTCCCTTCCTCCGGTCTCCGGTCTCCTTTATTTTCCCGTCCAGCTCAGTTGGCTGTCAATGAGGGTTTTTTCCTGCAAGTAATTGAGCACTTTCAGGCGCATGAGGCGGGAGTTGCGGAAGTTGCCGTCCGAGAAGCCCATTTCGTCCAGGTTCTGCTTGAGTTCGCGGATGGTGTCGAGCAGGTTGTGCCGGGGCTGGTGGTCGGGGGCCAGTTTCCCGTACAGGTCGAAGTTGACGCGGTACGAACGTTTGTCGGGCGGGGCGTCGGCATTTACCGATACTTTCACGCCGGGAATCACCCGGGCCACGGCTTCGGCCAGTTCTTTCACCTGGTAGTTCCACTGGTTGCTGCCGGTGTTGACGGCCAGGAACGCGCCGCCGTTGGCAGCGGGGCGTTGGATGGCCCAGTCAATGGCAATGGCCATGTCTTTCACGTTGATGAGGGGCCGCCAGGGCGTGCCGTCGGAAAGAATGGAAATTTGCCCGGAGGAAACGGCCCCGGCCACGAAGTCGTTGAGCACCAGGTCCAGGCGCAGGCGGTCACTCATGCCGCAGGCGGTGGCAAAGCGCAGGCAGGTCACCGTAAAACTGGCGTCGGCGAGGGGTTTGAGGTCCCGTTCGGTGAACACCTTGGAGCGGGCGTAGGCCGTCAGGGGGTTGAGTTCGGAGTCTTCCGTTTTGGCGCCGTCGCTGGCCGCCCCGTACATGCTGCACGAGGAGGCAAACACGAACGAATGCACGCCGGCGGCCTTGGCTTTGCGGGCCAGGGCAATGCTGGATTCGTGGTTGACGTCGAGGGTGACGGTTTCGTACTTGCTGCCCATCGGGTCGTTGGAGACGGCGGCCAGGTGCACCACGGCGTCCACGCCGGTCAGCAGCCCGGCCGGGAAGTTGCGGATGTCGCCGAAGACTTGTTCGTTGAGTTTGCTTTCGGGCAAAAAGTCGGCGTTGGTGAGGCAGTTGGCAAAATACGCCATGTCGAAACCAACCAGGGTGGCATCCGGGTACGAAGCCCGCAGGCGGCTCACGACGCCCGGACCGACGTAGCCCATATTACCGGTAACAAGAATTTTCATAGTAGGGTAGTTGGGTAGTGAGTATGGAGATTAGGTATCAGGGTACTGGGTATTAGGGGAATGGGGTATCAAGATTGTAACTCATTGGTAATTCGTCATTCCCCTTACCACACTTTCCACGGGGCTTGCTTTTTGCTCCACATCTCGTCGAGCACCATTTTGTCGCGGAGCGTGTCCATGGGTTGCCAGAAGCCCGTGTGCTTGTAGGCGGCCAGTTGGCCGGCGCTTGCCAGGTGTTCCATCGGGTCGCGCTCCCAGATGGTGGTGTCGTCTTTGAGGTATTTGAACACTTCCGGTTCGAGCACGAAAAAGCCGCCGTTGATCCAGGGCGCGCCGCCGTCGCCGGTGGGCTTTTCCTTGAAGGAGTTGATGGTCGGGTCGCCGTCCGAGAGGGTAAACGCCCCGAAGCGGCCCGGCTGCTGCACGGCCGTGAGGGTGGCGTACTTGCCCTGTTCCTTGTGGAAGGCCACCGATTCGCGGATGTTCACGTCGCTCACCCCGTCGCCGTAGGTGAGGCAGAAGGTGTCGTTGCCCACGTATTCGCGCACCCGCTTGAGGCGGCCGCCGGTCATGGTGTCTTCGCCGGTGTCCACCAGGGTCACTTTCCAGGGCTCCGAGGGCGTCTTGTGGATGGACATGGTGTTGGTCCGCAGGTCGAACGTCACGTCGGAGTTGAGCAGGTAGTAGTCGGAAAAATACTGCTTGATGATGTGGGCCTTGTAGCCGCAGCAGATCACGAAGTCATTGATGCCGTGGTGCGAATAGATCTTCATGATGTGCCACAGGATGGGCTTGCCGCCGATTTCGACCATCGGTTTGGGACGGATGCCGCTTTCTTCGCTGATGCGCGTGCCGAAGCCACCGGCAAAAATTACTGCTTTCATAAGAATAGGGGTTGCTTGCTGAGTATTGACGTTTGGGATCGTTGCTCGTCGCGCGTTGTTGGTTGTTCGACTTACCGGATCATTGAGGGTAACCGAACAACGAGCAACTATTTTAAAGCGTGGATGCCGGCACGGTGGCGAACCGTTTGAGGGCCATTTCGGAGACGGTCCGGCCGATGGACAGGGAAGAGGTGGCCGCCGGGGAAGGCGCGTTGCACACGTTGATGATGTGCTGGTCTTCCAGGATCATAAAGTCGTCGATGAGCCCGCCCGTACGGTCGCAGGCCTGGGCCCGTACGCCCGCACTGCCTTCGTGGAGGTCTTCCTCCCGGATTTCGGGAATCAGTTTTTGCAGGGCCTTGGTAAAGGCGGCCTTGGAGAACGACCGGTAGTATTCGCCCAGGCCCGTCTGCCAGTACTTGAGGGCGACCTTGCGGAAGCCTGGCCAGGCCAGCGCACCCGAGAAGTCTTCCCAGTCGAAGTCGGTGCGGCGGTAGCCTTCGCGTTTAAAGGCAAACACGGCGTTGGGACCGGCTTCCACGCCGCCCTTGATCATGCGCGTGAAGTGCACGCCCAGGAACGGGAAGTTGGGGTCGGGCACGGGGTAGATGAGGCTCTTGACGAGGTATTCCTTGTTCTTGTTGAGTTCGTAGTATTCGCCCCGGAACGGGATGATGCGCACGTCGAGGTTGGGCCGGGTGAGGGCGGCGATGCGGTCGGAAAACAGGCCGGCGCAGTTGACGATCAGGCTGGTCTGGTAAGTAGGCCCGTCGGTGACCACTTCGGCGCCCCGCAGGGAGGTCCGGATGTCGAGCACCTTTTCGCCGAGCTTGAGCACGCCGCCCGCCTTGGTGAAGAGCTGGGCGTACTTGAGGCACACCTCCGTGTAGTCAATGATGCCCGTGTAGGGCACGTGGATGCCGCTGATGCCGGCCACGTGGGGTTCGTATTCCCGGAGTTCCTCGCGGGTGATCTTGCGGATCTTGGTGAGGCCGTTCTGGATGCCGCGGGTGTAGATGTTTTCCAGCGCCGGCAGTTCGGACGGGCTGGTCGCCACGATCACCTTGCCGCACAGGTCGTAGGGCACCCCGTTGTCCTGGCAGAACTGGACCAGTTCATTGTACCCGCGGATGCAGTTGGTGGCCTTGAGGCTGCCCGGCTTGTAGTAGATGCCCGAGTGGATGACGCCGCTGTTGTTGCCCGTCTGGTGTCTGGCGAGGCTTTTTTCCTTTTCCAGCAGGATCACCTTCAGGCCCGGCTTCTGCTGCTTGAGGCGCAGCGCGGTGGCCAGCCCTACAATCCCGCCGCCAATGATAAGAATGTCGTACTGCATGCAGTCGTTGGTTTGTGGCAATGGAGCAATAAAATGAAACTTTTCAGGGTATAAAATGCACCTTTTGGTGAATTTTCCGCGGCAGTGAACCCGCCGGGCACGGTTTGCGGTAAATGTAAGAAGTATATGGCTTTACCCGGGAATAATTCGATCAATGCGGCTGTTATGGCTATAGACGTACCGGTATCAGTGATGCAGGCGGCAAATTTCCCATCGCAGGGGTTTTTCTGTCGTTAATACCGGAACCGGTTGAAATGTAAGTTTTTATTTGGAAGTGTTTTTCCTTTTAACGGAAACGGGTCCCCCAGGGATGCGGTAAAAACTTTTTGGAACCCGGGATAGTATAATAGAAAGTGAATATGATTTTTCGGAGACCTGCGCCCCGGACGATCGGCAAACGAACCTTGATTTTCCTAAACCTCATCCTATATGTCTGAGATTCGCGAATTTTCCACTCCCGATACGCCGGAATTTTCCATACGCATACCCGATACGAGCAAGCCCCGCGTCATCCTCATCGGCGGCGGCTTCGGGGGCGCCCAGTTCGTAAAGTCCCTCTCCGACCGGGACTTCCAACTGGTGATGTTCGACCGGCACAACTACCACACCTTCCAGCCGCTGCTCTACCAGGTCGCCACGGCCGGCCTGGAACCCGACTCCATTGCCGCCCCCCTGCGCAAGATCTTCGACAACAAGAAGAACTTTTACTTCCGCATGGCCCTGGTCAACAAGATCGTGCCCGAGCAGAACTGCATTCAGACCTCCATCGGCAACATCCGCTACGACATCCTGGTCATCAGCACGGGGTCGCGCACCAACTACTTCGGCAACGACGAACTCATCAAGAAGTGTTTTCCGCTCAAGCAGGTGCCGCAGGCCCTCGACATGCGCAGCCAGATTCTCCAGAACATGGAAAAGGCCGTGCTCACCAACGACCTGCGCATCCAGGAAGGGCTGCTCAACTACGTGGTGGTGGGCGGCGGCCCCACGGGCGTGGAACTGGCCGGCTCGATTGCCGAACTCAAGCGGCACATCTTCCCCAAGGATTACCCCGAACTGGACCTCAAGCGCATGAACATCTACCTGGTGGAGGGCAGCCCCAAACTGCTCGGGGCCATGTCCGAAAAGTCGTCCAAGTGGGCCCTCAAGTACTTGCAGGAAATGGGCGTGACGGTGGTATTGAACTCGGTGGTGCAGTCGTACGACGGCGAGACGGTGTACCTCAAGAACGGCTCCACCATCCGCTCCAAAACCCTCATCTGGGCGGCCGGGGTGAAGGGCAACGTGGTGCCCGGCCTCAAGGAAGAATGCCTGCAAAAGGGCAGCCGCATCCTGGTGGACGAGTTCAACCGGGCCACGTGCTACGAAAACATCTACGCCATCGGCGACGTGGCGGCCATGATCACCGAGCAGTACAAGCAGGGCTACCCGATGCTGGCCCCCGTCGCCAAGCAGCAGGGCGAAAGGCTGGCCCTCAACCTCAACGACCAGGTGCGGGGCCGCAACTGGAAGCCGTTTAAGTACAACGACCGGGGCAGCATGGCGACCATCGGCCGCAACAAGGCCGTTGCCGACCTGCCGGGGGGCTTCTTCCTGAAGGGCTTCCTGGCCTGGGCCGCCTGGATGCTGGTGCACGTGCTGTTCCTGATCGGCTTCCGCAGCAAGCTGATCGTGATGGCAAACTGGATCTGGAGCTACCTTACCTACGACAAGGGTACGCGCCTCATCATCCGGCCGTACGTGAAGCCCAACAACCCCGCCGCGGAGGAGCCCCTGCCCAAAGAGGTGGCGGCCCATACGCCGGGCGCCGAAAAGACCGCGGCCACCAGTGCCCGGTAACTACATTTGGCAGCGTTGCGAATCAATGCGAAAGCCGGCCCTGGGGGTCGGCTTTTTGCGTGCATGGACTCGTGGATGCAGTTAATTTTGTGCATTAAGTAAGAAAAGAGGAACCACCCCCGGCCCCTCCTTGCAAAAAGGAGGGGAGCCGTACCCAACGGCCTCGACTCCAAGGCAAGTGTCGCATCGGGTGCGCCTCCTTTTCACGCAGCAGACAGGCACGGTTCCCCTCCTTTTTTCAAGGAGGGGACAGGGGTGGTTCTCCTGAAAAAACGCTTGAAAAAACTTAAAACCCGGTGAACAGGACCAGGAAAGCGCCAGCCAGGATTGCCAGGAGCGTGATGATCAAAAACAGGTTGTTGGGCTCGGACTGCCCCGCACCCACCCCTTCGGGCAGATCAGAAGCGGGGGAGGGGAGGTCGCCGAGCCGTTGCCGCACGTGGCGGTGCAGCCGGTGAAGCGATACTTCCGTTTCTTCCAGGAACGTCAGCGGTTCGTCGGGGCCCGCGGCAGGCGCCGGGCCGGGGGCAAAAGCAGGAAGTTCGAAGGGGGAGGTAGCTTTAGAAGTCATGCGAAAAGAAGTCTTGGGAAGAGGAAATACTAACACGCGTATCACACACAGCCAACCGTATCAACGTAATTACCCGCAGGAATCCATCCTGGCAGGACCAATCCACTCGATGCTTCTATCCTTGGTCCTTTCCGCACTTTGGGAGGAAAAGGACTTCTAATATACTTAGAACGGCCTTATGAATCAATAGGTTGGACGAAAAAAATGTTTTTTTGCACGCACGCCTTCCCCGCATCCCACAAAAAAAGCACCCCGAAAGGTGCTTTCCCAATACCTAATACGCAATCCCTTAATAACCAATTCCTTAATTCCCCTGCTCCGACTTGCCGGCCGGGCCGAACATCTTTTCGCGGATGGCGGCGGCGCGGGCGTCGGCTTCGGGGTTGGGGTCGTACTGGTTTTTCGACTGGAGGGGCTCTCCGCCGATCTCGCCGTACACGTACGGGTCGGCGGCGTGCGGGTCTTCCTGCTCAACGGTGTTGTACTGGCCGCCGCAGCCGATCACCGACAACAGCACCACCAGCAGGAATCCTTTGGGCAGGTGGGTACGCAAAAATGTTCTGATCATTGTAATATACCTAGGGTGATGGACCTGATTTCCGGTGCGCAAAATACGACACGTTTTATATACTCCCTAACTCCATCGGGCTAAATTTTGTTTCAAATCCCTTTTGCGGCCAAATAGGTGCGGTCAAATCCGGCCCATTTTTGTTGCAAACCGGTTTTGGATTCAAATCAGGCGTTACCCGGGTGAATTCCCGTCTGCCCGCGCCGGGCCCGCCGCGAACTTTGCGGCTAATGTTTACATTTGCGGCTTACCCATCGCCTCATGTGGACCCTCGTTGCGCAATTCATTCTCAAGCACCGGATCGGCTTTCTCATTTTTATTGCCCTGGGGACGGCCGGGATGGCCTACCTGGCCGGAAAGGTGGAGATGAGCTACGACCACGCGGCGGTGGTGCCCGAAAACGACCCCGACCTGATCTACTTCCGCCAGTTCAAGAAAACCTTCGGGGAAGACGCCAACGTGCTTGCCGTCGGCATGCTCGACAGCAGCGTGTACGAACTGGCTAACTTCCGCCGCCTGGCCGCCTTCACCGAAGAGGTCAGCCGCTACGGGGGCGTGAGCAGCGTGCTGGCGCTGCCCCGGCTGCAATACTTCGCCAAGGATACGGCCCGCAAACGGCTCGCCCTGCGCCCCGTGTTCGGCCGCGTCCCCGAAAGCCAGGCCGAACTCGACAGCGTGCTGGCGTTTGCCAACGGCCTGCGGTTCTACCAGGACCAGCTCGTCAACAGCCGCAACGGGGCCACCGTCGTGCTGGTGACCATCAGCCGGGAAGTGCTCAACTCGGGCAACCGCAAAAAACTCACCGACCGCATTATGCGGACCGGGGAAGTATTTACCAAAGACACCGGCATTGACCTCCACTACGCCGGCGTGCCCTTCGTGCGGTCGCAGGTGACGGCCACCGTCAAGGACGAACTGCGCCTGTTCCTCGTGCTGTCGGCCGTGGTCACGGTACTCACGCTGTTTGCCTTTTTCCGTGCCTTCGACGCCGTGGTGATTTCCATGCTGGCCGTGGGGATCGTGGTCACTTGGGCCATCGGCTCCATCGAACTGTTTGACTACAAGATCACCATCCTCATGGGCCTGCTGCCGGCCATCACCATGGTGATGACGGTGCCCAACTGCATTTTCCTGCTCAACAAGTACCACCTCGAGTACGCCCGGTCGCCCGACAAGATGCAGGCCCTCATCCGCACGATTGCCAAGCTGGGGCTGGCCAGCTTCCTCATCAACGCCACCACCGCGGCCGGCTTCGTGGGCCTGGCTTTCACCGACGTTTCCATCCTGGAGGAGTTCGGCCTGGTGGCGGGCGTCAACGTGTTCGTGGCCTACTTCATCTGCCTGTTCATCATTCCCATCTTTTTCTCCTACCTGCCGGCCCCCAGCCCCCGCAAGCTCCGGTACCTCGAATCAAAGCCCGTCAACGGCGTGCTTACTTGGGTAGACAACCTGGTGCGCAGCCACCCCCGGTGGATCTACGGCCTTACCGGCGTGGCCGTGGTGCTTTCGCTGTGGGGCATTGCCAACGTCAGTTCGGTGAGCTACATGGTGGACGATCTGCCCGAGGACAGTCCCATCAAGACGGACCTGGCGTTTTTCGAACGCAACTTCCAGGGCGTGATGCCGCTGGAGATCATCATTGACACCAAACAGAAGCGGGGCGTGCTCAAACTGGCGAACCTGCGGCGCATCGAGGCGTTCGAAGCCAGGCTGTCGGGCCACGCCGACATGACCCGGCCCCTGTCGGTGGTCGAATTCACGAAGGCCGCCCGGCAGGCGTTCTACAACAACAACCCCGACTTCTACGGCCTGCCCACCAATTCCGACAAGAACTTCGTGCTGCTGTACCTGCGGAACCTGGCCGGCAACGGCCGCCAGGACACCGCCCGCGCCGGCAACCGGCTGCTCAACTCGTTCGTGGACTCCACCGGGCAGCGCATCCGGGTGTCGCTCAAAATCGCCGACCTGGGCTCGTACCGCACCGATACGCTGCTCAACAACTTCGTGGCGGGGGCCGTCAAAGCCAGCTTCGGCGATACCGATTTCAAGGTAGACATCACGGGCACCACGCCGCTGTTCTCGAAGGGCAACGACTACCTCAAAAACAGCCTCGCGTCGAGCCTGGTGTCGGCCTTCATCGTGATCGCGGTGATGATCGCGGCGCTGTTCCAGAACGGCCGCATGGTGTTCATCTCGCTGCTGCCCAACATCGTGGCGCTGGTGATCACGGGCGGGCTGATGGGCCTGCTGGGCATTTCGCTCAAGCCGAGCACGTCGCTCATCTTCAGCATTTCGTTCGGCATCATCGTAGACTCCTCCACGCACTTCCTGGCCCACTACCGGCAGGAGTTGCTGTACAAGAAACTGCCCCTGGGCAAAGCCGTAACGGCCACGCTGATGGAAACCGGGCCGAGCATCATTTACATGTCGCTGGTGCTGTTTTTCGGCTTCGTGATCTTCGTGTGGTCGGATTTCGGCGGCACGCGGGCCCTGGGCATCCTCATGTCAGTGTCCATGCTCATCGCCCTGGTCACAAACCTTACGTTGCTGCCGGCGTTGCTCAATTCCTTCGATTCGGGCAAGGTCAAGCGGGGCGAGGAGGGCCTGATCAACGAACTGGAAGAGATCAACGCCGTGTCGGACGACGAGGCCCCGGATGAGATTGTGCCGGAAACCCAACGGAAGAAAGGCGCCTGAGCCGGACGGGCGGGGAAACATACACGGAGGCCAGGCCGTTTAATTTGGGAAAGAGGTTACAAAAAAAGAACCTTTGTTTACTAAATGAACGGATACCTACTGTACAAAACTATGGAACGCGTCAATTTCAATCTGGTGAAGCTGGGCATTATTCTCGTTGTCAGCTGCTTTGTCTTGTAAAGAAACCCATTACAATGCGATACATCCCCCGCGGCAGGGCTCCAGTGCGAGTCCTGCCGCGGTTGTTTTAGGGAGTTAGCGCGTTGGGGAGTTGAAACCGCAGAGGGCGCAGAGGGCACGGAGGAAAAAGGAGATGGAAGAAATGTAACCATTGGCCCGGCAAGTATCATTTAGCGGCACAGGTCGCATCGCGGGAACGAGCCGCGATGCGACCCTTGCCCGCGATGCGCCGCCTGCCATCCGCAAGGCAGCGTACCATACCAGTACCACTTTGATTTCTTTGGGCCCCCTTTTGCCTTTGCTTGAACCGGTTGGTGAAACCACCCCTCTCTATTTTCCTCCGTGCCCGCTGCGTCCTCTGCGGTTTCAACGCTCCAACGCGCTAACTCCCCTCTCTCCCAAACCTTTTTTCCCTACTTTTGTGTTTCACGGAAAAAGACAAACAGAGTGAAATACAGAGAGTACAAAGAGTTGAACTACGCCCGCATTGCGGCCGACGTACTGGCTTTCTGGAAAGACCAGCAGATATTCGAACAGTCGGTGACCAGCCGCGAGGGGAACCCCACGTTCACCTTCTACGAGGGGCCGCCTTCCGCCAACGGCACCCCGGGCATTCACCACGTGATGGCCCGCACGATCAAAGACATCTTCTGCCGCTACAAAACCCTCAAGGGCTTCCAGGTGAAGCGCAAGGGCGGCTGGGATACCCACGGCCTGCCCATCGAGTTGCAGGTGGAAAAAGAACTGGGCATCACCAAGGATGACATCGGCAAGAAAATTTCCATCGAAGAATACAACCGCAAGTGCCGCGAGGCCGTGATGAAGTTCACCGACCAGTGGAACGAGTTGACCGAAAAGATGGGCTACTGGGTGGACCTCCAAAACCCCTACGTCACCTACAAAACCGAGTACATCGAAACCCTCTGGTACCTGCTGCGCCAACTCTACGACAAGGGATTGCTCTACAAAGGCTACACCATCCAGCCGTATTCGCCCGGCGCCGGCACCGGCCTGAGTTCCCACGAACTCAACCAGCCCGGCACCTACAAGGACGTAAAAGACACTTCCGTCGTGGCCCAGTTCAAAGCCAGGCGTACCGGCAAGGCCCAAATATTATTCGGCACCCCCCCGAACATCGAACATCGGACATCGAACATCGAATCGGACGGCGCGAACAACGACGTCTACTTCCTCGCCTGGACCACCACGCCCTGGACCCTGCCGGCCAACTCGGCCCTGACGGTGGGCAAAAACATCCGCTACGCCCGGGTGCGTTCGTTCAACCCGTACACCTTCGCGCCCGGCGACTTTATCCTCGCCAAGGACCTGGTGAGCCGCTACTTCTCGCCCAAGGGCGCCGAGGCCGCCCTGGAAGACTACAAGCCCAACGACAAAGTACTGCCCTGGCGGACCGTCGGTGAATACACCGGCGCCCAGCTCGAAGGCATTGAGTACGAGCAGCTCCTGCCGTACGTGCAGCCCGACAAGCCCGCCTTCCGCGTCATCATCGGCGACTTCGTGACCACCGAAGACGGTACCGGCATCGTGCATACCTCGCCCACGTTCGGCGCCGACGACTTCCGGGTCGCCCAGCAGAACGACATCCCGGCCATCCTCGTCACCGACGAGTACGGCAAGCAGGTGCCCATCGTGGACAAGCAGGGCCGCTTCGTGAAGGAGATCACCGACTTTGCCGGCATGTACGTCAAAAACTACGACGGCCAGGACGAGTCGGCCCCCGACTACCGCACCACCGACGTGAAGATCGCCATCAAGCTGAAGGAAGAAAACAAAGCCTTCAAGGTGGAGAAGTACGAACACACCTACCCGCACTGCTGGCGCACCGACAAACCGGTCCTGTACTACCCGCTGGAGGCGTGGTTCATCCGCACCACGGCCGCCAAGGAACGCCTGGCCCAGCTCAACGGGACCATCAACTGGAAACCCGAAAGCACCGGCACCGGCCGCTTCGGCAACTGGCTCGAAAACCTGGTGGACTGGAACCTGTCGCGGTCCCGCTTCTGGGGCACGCCGCTGCCCATCTGGCGCACCGACGACGGCGTGGAAGAACTATGCATCGGTTCGCTGGCCGAACTGAAA
>CADCTQ010000044.1 GCA_902805615.1 uncultured Cytophagales bacterium | reverse complement strand
CTTTCTCGCGATGCGACGCCTTCTCGCGATGCGACGCCTTCTCGCGATGCGACGCCTTCTCGCGATGCGACGCCTTCTCGCGATGCGACGCCTTCTCGCGATGCGCTGCCTTCTCGCAATGCGCTGCCTTCTCGCAATGCGCTGCCTTCTCGCAATGCGCTGCCTTCTCGCAATGCGCTGCTTGCTCAGATACAGATTAGGATGGGAATCAGCCAGTACCAGGGCAGGGTACGGCTTAAGGTGTAGTGTAACCTATGCCGTCCTGCGTCTTACTCCATAACAGGCTTATATAGCGATACATATCTTGAGGGGCGGAGACAAGTCAACCGGAGCGTGATGCTTTTCGGTTTTCCGGCATGGCCGGATGAAGGGAAAGGTCGTATGATGGCTTATGCGCAGAAAGATCATTCCCTACAACCCGCGCCTGAAAACACTGGCCCGCCAGCTTCGCAACAACCTGACCCGGACCGAAGCCATGTTGTGGAAACACTTGCAAAACCGGCAACTGCTGGGCTACGACTTTGACCGGCAACGCCCAATTGACGAGTACATCGTTGACTTCTTCTGCAAAGATTTACTCCTCGCCATTGAAATAGACGGCGCCAGCCACGACCACCCGGACGCATACGCAGCCGATTGGCAACGCCAGCAGCGCCTGGAAAGCTTGGGCATCCGCCTCCTGCGATTTACCGACCACAACGTACAAAGAGACCCGGCGGCCGTAGCGCGTGCCATCGAAGACTGGATCAGCGGGCAAGGCTTCGTGCAACAGTCGTAAGTCAGGCATAGTCGTAAGTCCAGCGTCGTAAGTGGTAAGGGGGATCAGGAACCAGCGTTTTGATTTACGATTCACCAGCCCTTCCTCCAAAAGAAGCTGTAAGCCGTACCCGGAAACGATTCCTTCCCGATCCACTTACGACTTACAACTCTGGACTTACGACTTATAACTGTTATGCCCCGGAAAACCCTTATTTTTACATTCCATTACCACTTTCCTAAACTGCTATGGCCCGCAACAAACCCCGGAAGCCCGCCCCTGCCGCCCCCGTGAAGCTGTCTCCCGAAAAATACATCCAAACCAAAGCCCGCAGCCTGCCCATCCACGAATGCCTCATCAACCCCGACTGGCGGGAGAGCGGCATGGCTACCTTGCTGATCAGCCGCAAGCAGCCGAGCGGCAACCTCGTCGCCGGCATTTACCTGGTGGACGTGCTGTGCCTGGGCCTCAAGAACACCTACTTCTTCTTCAACCAGACGCCCCGCTACTACGAAGAGGAGTTGAAAGACATGATCTTCAGCCACCAGACGTACGTACCCTGTGACTACGTACTGGCCCACAACATCATCTACGGCGCCATTGCGTACGCCGAAGACCTGGGCTTCAAGCCCCAGAAAGACTTCGCCGTGTCGCAATACCTGCTGGCGGAGGACGACGAAAGCGTGGAACTCATCGAACTCGAATTCGGCCGCGACGGCCAGCCCTGCTACATCGTGGGACCATACGACAACACCTCGCTGATCGTCGGCAAGTTGGAAGCCGCGGTGGGCAAAGGAAACTTCATCGTCGTCTACCCCGACTTTGACGATGATTTCGACGACGAGGACGACGACTTTGATGAGGACGACGAGGACGACGACGAGGCGTTCGACGACTACGAAGAGGTGGATGAGGACGAAGCGGACGATGACGGGGAGGAAAGGCCGCCTATGCTAAGAAACGGGTATCAAATCGTCTTCGACTCCCTGATTGACACCCGGTACGCGAAATACTTCGAACAGTTGGGCAACCGGGTAGCGGAATTGCATAACCAATCCAAGCAGGAGCCCGACCAGGCGATTCCGGTGTTGGAAGAACTCATTTTGCAATACCCCCGCTTTCCGGTCCTGCAAAATTACCTCGTGGTTGCTTACACGCTGGCCGGCCGCAAGGAAGAGGCCGAACACCTGACCCGGGAAATGTACGTGCAATTTCCCGATTACCTCCACGCCCGGTTGACTTACGGCCGGATGCTCATCGAGAAAGGCGACCTGCCAGGGGTAGCCGAAGTACTGGAAAACAAATTCGACATCAAGCAGGTCTTCCCCGAACGGGACGTGTTTCACTATACGGAGGTCCTCCAGTACGCGGGACTGGTGGCGGAATATTTCATTGAAAGGGGCGATTCAGTCACAGCCCAGCCATACGTGACGCTGATGGAAGACCTGGACATCGACCACCCTTACACCCGCCACGTAGTGCTGAAGATGATGTCGTCGCGGATCGGCAAAGGCATTGACCTGGGCAAACTCCTCGGCAGGCCCTGACCAGAACACCGGTTGGGAGAGGTGGCGGACAGGCTGTATCTTTGCCCGATACGAGCCGACTTTTGGATGAAATCTCCCGTACTCTTCCTGCTCTTGCTGGCATTCGCCCTTGGTGCTGCCGCCCAGCCGCCCGCCAACCGGTGGGCTGACGCAGACCGGATGGCCATCCGCACGCCCGCAGCCTGCCATGCAAACCTTGACTCACTGGCCGTCTACCTCAAAGGTGCCGGGCGGGATGAGGCCACCCGGGCGCGCCTCGCGTTCACCTGGATTGCCCACCACGTGGACTATGACGTGCATTCGTCCTACGCCTACACCGTCGTGCGGCCCGACCAGCAGGCGGCCAGCGTGTTCCGCAACCGCAAGGGCGTTTGCGCCGGCTACGCCGACCTGTTCCGGGAACTGGCGCAGCGCGTGGGCCTGGAGGCAGTGGTCGTAAGCGGCTTCAGCGACGCCCGCCGCATGGCGCCCCACGCCTGGAACGTGGTAAAGATCGCCAACCAGTGGCACCTGCTCGACGTAACCTTTGCGGCCGGCGGCGTCACGCCCGACCGGAAATTCGTGCGCCAGTTCGACGATGCGTACTTCCTGACCGAGCCCAGGCACTTCGCGGCCGACCACCTGCCCTTCGACCCGATGTGGCAGTTGCTGCACCAGCCGCTGACCGTGGCCGATTTCAAGGCGGGCCGGGTACCGGCCATCGCTGCCGGCGCACCCTTCAGTTACCCCGATACCATTGCCCGCCACCTGAGCCTGAAACCCTTTGCGCAGGAACTGGAGTCTACCGAAAGGGCTTTTCGCTTCCACCCCGACGCCCCCATGGTGCGGCACGCGTGGGAAAATGCCCGGCGCACGGCAGCCCACCAGCGGTTTGAGGCGGCTACCGCGGCGCTTGCCAGGTACTACGCCATCAAAGCCGAGGCGCTGCGGAAATCACCCCGGCACCTCAACGGGCAGGAGGCCCACGTGCTGGAACTGCTTGGCGGCGCGCAGGAAGATTACCAGTCGGTAATCCGCACGTACGAATACCTGGCGGCCCACGGCACCGGCCAGACCGATACGGCCGTGCACAACGTAAAGGCAGCCAACGACAACCTGGCGTACGTCCGGGCAGAACGCACTTTTACGGGCAAATACTACAAAACCCCCAAATTGCTGCGTCTCTTCGTGCTCCTTTCGCACCCTGAATTGGTTCGCTTCTGAATGCAGAACCGCTTTTCCGGAATCTGGCCGTAGTTACCGCTCCTCCCAAAGCGGGCAATATTTCGTTAACTTTTTCGTAAAATGAACGGCGGTCTCTCCCTAATCCCGTAAATTAGAAGTAGACTCATACTGCCTGCCTGCCCATGAAATTGCCGCCGTTCATTCATAAAAACCTGTACGCGCTGATTGCCATTGCCAGCCTTTTCGGCGTGATCACCAGCGTGTACAACAATGCCCGGCTTGCCGTCCAGAGCCGGAAGGAAGAAATACGCATCCAGCACAGCGCCGTGGACCTGGACTACGAACTGTACCTGGTGAAAACCCGCATGGACCGCATCAAAGAGAAGATCGAACGCATTTCTCAAGAGAACGAGGTACCGGCCAACGCCGCCGGCACGTCCGTGGCCGTAAACGGCAACCTGCCGGCCGACCATCCCCTGTACCGCCTCGCCGGTGAGTTGGCGGCAGGCGAAAACGAAGCGGAGTTCATCCGGGGCAAGATGATCCAGAACCAGCGGCGGCTCGAAGCCTGCACCAGCGGCCGCGACTTTGCCATTGTCATTCTCGAACTCGTCGGCTTGTTCAGCTACCTGGTGCTGTACGTGACCGTCAAGGCCCGCAACGTGAGGGCGCGGCACTGGCGCGATTCGGGGTATTAGGCTTGCCCGGAAACATACGCCTTAGATAAACCTGCGCTGCCATGATTACAAAGACCCGGGCCACCGTGGCCGATTACCGCAAACTGCCGGAAGGAGCGAAGTACGAACTGGTTGACGGCGAAATCATTGAAAAAGCAAACCCTGATATGCCCGGTCCCAAGATCAAACACCAGGCCCTCTCAACCCGCCTGGTCATTGGCTTAGGCCGGCACATTGCCGAAAACGGGTTGGGGCTGCTGCTCCACGCCCCGGCCGACGTGTATTTCGACGAAGAAAACGCTTTCCAACCCGACCTTTTGTTCATTGCCGAAGCCCGGGTAGAAACGTTGGTCAGGGAAGACGGGGTGTACGGCGCCCCCGACCTGGTCATCGAAATCCTTTCGCCTTCCACGGCTTACTACGACCTGAAGAGCAAGTTCCAGGTGTACGAAAAATACGGCGTGCGGGAGTACTTCATCGTTGACCCCAAGGACGACGAGGTAATCGGCTACCGCAACGAAGGAGGCACTTTCAACCAATTTTTCCGCGAACGGGGCCGCCTGCAATCCGCCTTGCTCGTCTGCGAGGTCTCCTTTTGACAAGGAACTTAACCGCAAGGATCGCAAAGCAAAAGCGCAAAGGGCGCAAAGTGATACGCGTACTCCTTGCGGTCTTCGCGTCTCCTTTGCGCCCTTTGCGGTTCACTTTATTTCCGGTATTCTCCGGGGTAGATTCTCCTATTTCAATCCGCCGACCATGTCCTTGGCGATTACCCACTGGTCGAACTGCTCGTTGGTGAGGTAACCCAGGGCCAGGGCCGATTCGCGGAGGGACGTGCCTTCCTTGTGGGCTTTCTTGGCAATCTCGGCGGCCTTGTAGTAGCCGATGTGCGGGTTCAGCGCCGTCACCAGCATCAGGGAGTTCTCCACGTGGCGGTTGATCATCTGGTGGTTGGGTTCGATGCCCACGGCGCAGTGCTGGTCGAACGAGTCGCAGGCGTCGCCGATGAGGCGGGCGGCCATCAGCAGGTTGAAAATGATCACCGGCTTGAACACGTTCAGTTCGAAGTGCCCGTTGAGGCCGCCAATCGTGATGGCCGCGTCGTTGCCGATCACCTGGGCGCACACCATCGTCATGGCTTCGGCCTGCGTGGGGTTTACCTTGCCCGGCATGATCGAAGAGCCCGGCTCGTTTTCGGGAATGAAAATCTCGCC
>CADCTQ010000043.1 GCA_902805615.1 uncultured Cytophagales bacterium | reverse complement strand
TAAATCTGCGTTCATCCGCGCCCTGATCCGCGACAATCTGCGAGAACCCCTTTTTTCCTTCCTGCGAGATCCGCAAGAAATCCTTTCTTTTCTTCCCTGCCAGGATCAGCAAGACCCCTTTCTTGCAGTTGGAATCCCCCGGAAATCTCCTTACCCGACCGCCTTTATTCCCGCTCGGCCAGGTACTTGTCAATGGCGGCGTGGGCCACGTACAATACGGGGGTGAGCAGGATGGCGACCAGGAACTTGTAGATGTAGTTGTTGAGGCCCACCGCCAGCACCGTAGCCGTGTCCCAGTTGCCGAACACGTAGAAAGCAATGTACAGCACCAGGAAGCTGTCCACGAGCTGCGAGACCAGCGTGGAGCCCGTGGCCCGCAGCCACAGCAGGCGGTTCTGCGTGAGGCCGCGCAGGTACTGGAACACGTAGGCGTCGAGGATTTGCCCCACCAGGAAAGCCACCAGCGAACCGATGATGATGCCCAGGCCCTGACGGAAGATCTTGGTGAAGGCAAAGTTGATGTCCAGCCCGTTCTCCCGGTTCACGTCGAGCCAGAACTGCGCCGGGGGCAGCAGCGTGACGAGGTAGATGGCAAGAAAGGAGTAGGCAATGAAGGCCACCGTCAGGTAGCTGATCCGCTTGACCCCGGGCGGACCGAAGTACTCGTTGATGATGTCGGACGTGATGAAGACCACCGGCCAGATGAGCACCCCGGCCGTGTAGTTGAAGCTGATCGCAAAGCCGTCCCACACGGGAATCCGGGCCGGCGGCAGGCCGAAAATGGCTTCCGCCGAAAATAGCTTCACGCCGATGATCTCGGCAATCAGGCCGTTGGTCAGCACGATGCCCGCCAGGACCAGGTACAGTTTGTTTTTCTTGTTGGCATCAGTGCGCCGGCCGGCATCGGTTTGGGTCAGGGGAAGCAACGGTTGGAAGGGTTAGGTGGATGGGGAGCCAAAATAGAAAACTTTCGGCATTTATCCCGCAGGCCGGGCTTGGGGCGCTGGTTTTAATCCAGCCGATCCCGCAGCCGGCCGGACCGGCATTCCCGCGAAGAATACCGCTTTACCGGGTATGTGTAAAAGCAATCGTGCAGATGCTCCTGGCTCCGGCGGGTCGGGCGGATAATGCGTGCACGGTGCGCAACCGGCAGGATTTTACTCCGGAACGCTGCGCATTAACCGGCTATCTGCTAGCTTGCGGTACTTTTGTTATACTTTTATTTATTGATCCATTTATTAATGCTTACCAAGCTTTTTACCTGGAAGTACATTAACCTGGCCGCGCTTGTTCTGTTCATTGGTTTTACCGCCTTCGTCCGAGTGAAGGAAAACCGGATCACCGATGATACGTGCATGCAGTTTGCTTCGGCCCAGGCATGGCGGCAGGGCTACGGTTTGTCACTGCTGTACGCTGACCGGCTTGATTTGGCAAAGGTTGCTCCGCGGCCAATCGAATTCTGGCCGCCCGGCTATGCCGTGTTTGCGGGAAGTTTCCTCCAGCTCACCGGCGACATCCGGCTGGCCTTCCTGGCGGTAGACATCCTGGGGATCGTCCTGTTTTTTACGGGTTGGTACCTGATGAGCCGGCGGCTCATTCCTTTCACCGTCCCGTTCTTCCCGGCGCTGCTCATGCTGCCATGGGCGTTCGGCTACCTGTTCAAATGGATGCCCACCCTAGACCTGGTCGCCCTTGGGTGGTACGTACTGGGGATGGCTTGTTTGTTGGAGTGGATTGCCCGTCCCGGCGAAGGCCGCCGGGTTGCTTGGCTGGCTGGTTGCATGGCTGGCATCTGCGGAGCTTTTTTGTTTCGCTTCGCCTATTACCCCCTTGCTTTCATGCCGGCAGGCATCCTCCTGGCCGGGGCCTGGTTGGGCAACCGCGGGTGGTGGCGGCCGGCTTTTGGGGTAATGGCATGTACGGCCGCATTGGTAAGCGCACAGGTGCTGTACCATCATTTCATAACGGGCACGTCCAATTACCTTTCCCAGCGCCACCAAACGCAGGGAGTGACCATCCATTGGTATAACCTCAAGCAGTTCGTACCCTTCGTGGACCTGTCGGTGCCCGGGTTTACCCGATTGCCGGTGCCCCACGCCCTGAGCAGTATCCTGTTGTTGCTGGTGTTGCTGGTCGGTTCGGCCGTAGCCGTCCGCAGCGCCCGGCGTCTCGCCGAACCCGCCCGACGGGTGGTGTACGCGTGGTTTGCAATGAGCTGGGTGGCATTTCTGCTTAACGTTGCATTCATGGTTTTCCTCTCCCTGCGGTACCCGCCCGAAGCGTGGGGGCCATGGACATACGTACAGGAAACCCGGTACTTCAGTCTCAACATGGCCATAGTGAGCAGCATACTGCTGTTTTTACTGTTTTGGAAAGACCGCCCGGCTTCCCCGTACGTGCGGTACGCCTTCTACGGCCTGGCGATATTCATCTACGTGCACGCTTATGCGTTCGCCCCCTTCAAGAACTGGTTGAACAAACCGGTTGCAGTCAGCCAACCCCTGGCTACGGCGGCAGTCGTTCAGCAGTTGGTGCACAGCAACCCCGGCCCGGTGGTGTTCGCCTCCGATCAAATCCACGACTATTGGGTTAATGCACCAATGAATATGATTGGGATGTACGTGGCGATGGGGGGCGCGGCCCTCACCCATATTGATACGCTGGTAAAATCATACGCCTGCACAAAGCCCGTTACAGTGTTGGTGGCCATTGCCGGCACTCCCCCGCCCGGCCTGGAAACGCTGTACCGCGAGGGCAATGCCCGGCAAGTGGGTACGATAGGCGGGGGGATACCGCTCATGCAATTATCTTTGCCCCCTACGCGCGGCCAGGCAGCCGTCCAGAAGCCTTGATTCTATGAATGACACCGTTTTCGTAATCATTCCCTGTTACAACGAGGAGGCCGACGTTGTGCGCCACACGGTGATGCCCTTGCTGGCCGGAGGATATTCCGTGGTGCTGGTGGACGACGGGTCGCGCTATGATATGTTTCCCCTGCTGTCGGACCTGCCCTTGGTGTACCTGCGCCACACCGTAAACCTGGGGCAGGGGGCAGCGTTGCAGACGGGGATGGAGTTTGCCAAACGCCAGGGGGCCAACTACGTAGTGCACTTCGACGCCGACGGCCAGCACGCCGCGGAGGAACTCGAACTGCTGCTGGAACCACTGCGGCTGAAGGTTGCCGATGTGGTCCTCGGGTCACGCTTCCTGCGCAAGGAAGACGAACGGCAGATTCCCAGGTTGCGGCGCTGGGTCCTGCTCGGGGCGCGTACCGTGAACGGCCTCTTTACGGGCATGTGGCTTACGGACGCCCACAATGGGTTGAGGGCACTTAACCGGCCAGCCCTAGAGGCGATCTACCTGATGGAGAACCGGCAGGCGCACGCCACGGAGGTCCTCTACCAGGTCCGGCGCAGCCGCCTGCGAACGGTCGAGGTGCCTTCTTCAATCATCTATACGCCGTATTCCAAAGCAAAAGGCCAGTCTTCCATGAATGCTTTTTCCGTACTCATCGACCTGATCCTAAACAAGCTCTTCCGGTGAATCTGATTCAACCCCTGCTGGTGGGCAGCCTGCTGCTCATTGGTTTCCTCTACCTGATGCGCTTCCGCAACCGCATCTCCGACCGGCTCATCATCCTGGGCATCATGGGGGTGGGTACCCTGTTCGTCTGCTTTCCCAACCTGACTTCCCGGCTGGCCCGCCTGGTAGGGGTGGGCCGGGGCACCGACTTGCTGCTGTACGCCAGCCTGGTTGGCGGCGGCTTCATGCTGGTGGTGTTCTACGCCAAGATCCGCGAAATGTCGGGCGTAATCACCAGACTTATCCGCGAAGACTCGCTGCGGGGGGCTCGCAGAGGAGGAAAGGGCGGGACTGCCTGATACTGCAACGCGGCAGCCCCGCCCTTTTACCGTTCAGGGTACCGCAAACGTTACTGTTACACGACTGCCCCGGCAGGAATTTTCCGTTGGTAAGCTGTTTTGGCCCCCTGGCGCTGGAAAGGCCGTTCGAAGCACCGGTAAAACAGGTAACCCACCCCGATCACCAGCGGCACGCCGGCCCCGGCCAGCAACGCCAGCAGGCCCGGCCCTTGCAGGCCCAGCGTGCCGCTGCCGTATACGCGCAACAGTTGCAGCACCGGCAGGTGCACCAGGTAAATGCTGTAGGCAAACGTACCCACCAAGACCAGGGGCCGCCAGGAGAGAAGATCGTAGAGCCACGCCGGCCGCCGGCAGTGGATGCACACGAGCACCGCAAAGCCCCAGCCGCCAACCAGGTAATCAACCAGGTAGTGGAACTGGTACTGGCCGTACCACTGCCAGGCCGGCAGCAACAGCAGCACCGTGGAACCGGTCACGGCGGCTTTCCACGGAAACGTTGCCCGGAACCGGGCCAGCCGCGCCGTGGGGGCAAGGCTGACCCGGGCGGCCAGCATGCCAAAAGCAAACAATCCCAGGAACTGCGGCGACGCCCCGTGCATGTCGGTGTTGACGGGAAGCCGGAACAGCAGGCGGGCCAGCAGGAAGGAAAACGCCACGATGGCGGCCGTGGCAGCGACGGGCCCCACCCTCCGGAACACCCACACCAGCAGGGGAAACAGCAGGTAGATGTGGCATTCCACGGCCACCGACCAGAGGGGGCCATTGAACTGGAGGGCCGTACCGGCAGACAGGTTGTGGACCAGGAATGCGTGGGTGACCAGGCCCGCCCGGGAGATGGGTTCGCCGTGCCCGTAGAGCACCGTGCCGGCCAGCACCACCGACAGGGCCAGGGCCGCATAGTACGGGGGCAGGATGCGGCGGGCCCGTTTGCGGAAGAAGTGCAGCGACCCGCCCGGCAGGGTACCGCCGCCCCGGATGACCGGCAGCATCAGGCAGAAGCCCGACAGTACGATGAACAACCCGACGGCGTAGTGGCCGAACACGTTGTAGGCCAGGCCGGCTTCCAGCCAGGCGTGGTGCAGGACGACAAACAGGGCGGCAGCGGCCCGGAGCCCGTCCAGGTAACGCAGGTGCGTGACCGGCGGGGCAGGCGGAATGGCCGGCGGGGGGTAGTGCCCGGCGGTGATTGTTCCCAAGATGGTAGACGGTTGAAAGTGGTTTGTGGAATCGGGATCAATAACTGAATTTATTTTACAGTGAACAAGCAAACGCAAAAAAATTCAAGCAGTGGTTTATTACTTGCCCTTTTTGGACCAATTTGTTCTTGGTATAGTGTAATAACGGCGTTACTTGCAGTATTCAGGACGGGAGTGGAAACCCCTTCATGGGCTCCGGCCGGGGATGGAGGCCGGTGACGATTCTTACGTGGCTGGGTAGTGTCCAACCCTGCGCGCAACTGGTTCGCGCGTAGCGGTCCCAT
>CADCTQ010000042.1 GCA_902805615.1 uncultured Cytophagales bacterium | reverse complement strand
CAGCTCCGGGTCGGTGAAGTCCACGATTTCCTGGGTATTGACGCAGTAAATGTGGCTGTGGGCGTCGGTACGGGCGTCGTAGCGCATGAGGCCGTCGGCCGTAAGCACCCGGCGGATGAGGAGACCCGTCACGAAAGCTTCCAGCGTCTTGTACACCGTGCCCAGCGAAATGCTGGGATTCGCCGGCTTGATGCGGGCGTAAATCTCTTCGGCCGTGGGGTGATGGCCCAGCGAAAGCAGCGTGTCGTAGATCACAATGCGCTGGTGGGTCGCCTTGAGCCCGGCCAGGGCAATTTTGGCTTTGATGGATTCGTAATTCAAGGTTTGTTCCAAGTTGATAATGATTATCCGTTGATAAATATTATCCTCAGCAAAGCTACCATTTGTGGTCTTACGCGGCAAGAAATTTTGAAATAAAGAAAGACGCAAAGACCAATTTACGCATTTCCCGTAAACGTTAAGGGCAAAAGCCTGTTGAGCGTATGTAACTATTCTAATAATAAATTGACTGCTTCATTGCATTTTTGCGAAAATATCCCGGTTTGTTTCCAAATGGGACGGAGTGCCTTGTCGGCCTTGCCGGCAGCCCGTACTTTCGCGGCGCGTACTGCTTACAACCCCCGTTTACCCGTTTACTGACGACCCTATGAGCCTTCCCATCCTGTTGGTTGCCATCTTCATTGCCGGCTACCTGGCCATTGCCTTCGAGCACAACATCCGCATCAACAAAACCGCCTCCGCCCTCATCACGGGCGTACTGTGCTGGACGGTGTACGTGCTCTTCACGAGCCCCGAGGCCGACCGTATCGTGCTTGAATTGTCGGAGCACCTGGGCGAAACGTCCGAAATCCTGTTTTTCCTCCTGGGGGCCATGACCATCGTGGAGTTGATTGACGCCCACCACGGCTTTAAGGTGGTGACCGACAGCATCAAAACCCGTGACCGCCGCGCCCTGCTCTGGATTCTGTCGCTGGTTACGTTTTTCCTGTCGGCGGTGCTCGACAACCTCACCACGTCCATCGTAATGGTCTCGCTGCTCCGCAAACTCATCGGCGATGCCGACCAGCGCAAGTTCTACGCGGGCATCGTCATCATTGCCGCCAACGCCGGCGGGGCCTGGTCGCCCCTCGGCGACGTCACCACCACCATGCTCTGGATCGGCGGGCAGATTACGGCGCTCAACATCATGAAGCTGCTGATCGTGCCGAGCCTGGTGTGCCTGGCCGTGCCCCTGCTGTTTTTGTCGTTGCGAATGAAAGGGGAACTGGCGCCGACCGAGGTAGCCGGGGAGGAGGAAGCCCCGGTGCACGACGGCCGCAAGGTGATGCTGGCCGTGGGAATGGCCTGCCTCTTGTTCGTCCCGGTGTTCAAAACCGTTACCCACCTGCCACCCTACATGGGCATCCTGCTGAGCCTGGGCGTGATCTGGATCGTGTCCGAACTGATCAACAGTAAACTTGACGACGCAGAAAAAGCGCCGTACACGGCCACGCACGCCCTCTCGCGGATTGATACGTCCAGCGTGCTGTTCTTCCTGGGCATCCTGCTGGCCATCGGCGCCCTCGAAGCCACGCACATTCTTTCGGCGCTGGCCGGGTGGATGGACCGGACCATCGGCAACGAAAACGTGATTGTGATGGCCATCGGGCTGGCATCGGCGGTGATTGACAACGTGCCGCTGGTGGCCGCCACGATGGGCATGTACAGCCTGGAGGCGTACCCGCCCGATGTCAAACTGTGGGAGTTCCTGGCTTACTGCGCGGGCACCGGCGGCAGCGTACTCATCATCGGCTCGGCCGCCGGCGTAGCGGTGATGGGCATGGAAAAAATTGACTTCGGGTGGTACCTCAAACGGATCAGCCTGCTGGCGCTGCTCGGCTACTTCGCCGGGGCCTTTGCCTACATCGGCATTTATGCCCTTACGCATTAGGGATCAGGATTTACGGGATTGAAGGATCAGCAGGATTGCCGCGTAAAGGGGTACGCGTACTCCTTGCGGTCTTTGCGTCTCCTTTGCGGTCCTTGCGGTTCAGTTTAGTTCTCCGTGTCACTCCGTAGGCTCCGTGTCTCTGTGGTAATTCTCCGGAAAGACGCGATACATCGCGTCTCTACCGCAACCTGGCGTGGCGATACGCCCACCCAATGACAATTGACCAACGACCAATAACCAGCCGGCCAGTGGGGAATTGCCCTGTAAGGGAAAGGGGGAAAAGAGGCGTTTTGGGGGCCGGGCGCCCCGTTGGGAGTCAATGTAAGTTTTGCCCGTCTTTTACAAAATAATAAAATCCTTTCGGGACCCATTATCCGCGGCCCGGGATTGAACCGGCGGGGACGCAAACAAAATCCGGGGACAATCTTTTTTCCGGGCTGACGGCCCGGCACCCACCCAGGCGGCAGGAATGGCAGCGGGGCCGGTTTTGGATGCCCGACTGCCCCGGATGGTACCGGAAAGGGCATAAAAAAACCTTCCGGTAAAGGACCAGAAGGCTTTTTGAGGAAAATGAGTGTTAAACAGGTGTATGAATAAGTATGTTATTCGCCATTCATACTACTTAGGTAAGAAAAGGTAACCAGATTTTAGAAATAATTTTTTCAAAATTTTAAAAACTCCGCGTCAATACCAAACCTTCCCGACAGTTCCCGCAGGTTTTCGGCCACGGAGGCAAGTAAGGGAATTCCGTTTTTGCGTCTTTCCGCCTCCAGTAACCGCTCCGGGTCCCCGGGAATGAGCACCCGTTCGGCGCCGGGTACCGGGGTGGCCTGGCGGAACGTGCGAATCCAGTTGTCCATTTGCGCCTTGAAGTCGTCAGCCGGTCGGAAGGCATCTACCCGCATGGCGCCCACGAAGTGCCCCGTGCCGGCGCCCACCAGCTGGGCCGCCGACGCCATGAAGCCGGCCGTGGCGAAGGGCGGCACCCAGGGACCGTAGTTGGCCCCCGACAGCACGCCCGAGAAAATGTCCACGACGGCGCCCAGGCAGTAGCCCTTGTGGCTGCCGTGTTCCCGGTCGCCGCCCAGGGGCAGCAGGGCGCCGCCCTTGCGCACGGCGTGCGGGTCCACGTCGGGGTTGCCGTCGGCGTCCTGCACCCAGCCGGTAGGGGCGGGCAGGGCTTTCCGTTGCAGCAGTTCGAGCTTGCCGTAGGCGGCCGTGGTGGTTGCCAGGTCGGCCACGAAGGGCGGCTCCGTGCCGGCGGGTACGGCCACGGCAATGGGATTGGTGCCGAGCAGCTTGTCCTTGGAAAAGGTAGGCGCCACCAGCGGACCGGCGTTGGTCATGCACAGGCCGATCATGTCGTGGGGCAGGGCGAGCATGGCGTGGTAGCCGGCAATGCCGAAGTGGTTGGAGTTGCGGATGGCGACCCAGCCCGTGCCCGCCTGCTGCGCCTTCCGGATGGCGAGCTGCATGGCCTGGGGGGCCACCACCAGTCCCAGCCCCGCGTCGCCGTCCACCACGGCGGTGCTGGGCGTTTCGTGCACGGTCCGCACGACCGGCCGCGGGTTCACCCGGTTCAGGTCGGCGAGGCGGACGTAGCCGTGCAGCCGGGCGATGCCGTGTGAATCAACGCCCCGCAGGTCGGCGGCCACCAGCACTTCGGCCGCCAGCGCCGCTTCCGCTTCGGGGCAGCCCATGCGCAGGAACACTTGCCGGGCAAACTGCTGGAGGGATTCGGAGGAGTACATGGGAGGGTAGTGGGTAGTGAAAATTGAGAAGTGAGTAGTGAGAATTGAGAAGTGAGTAGTGAGAATTGAGTAGGGGCCGTTGGTGAGGTGCAAATATGGGAAGGGATTTTGAATGAGGCGTGATGTACAAAGACAGACGGGAAGATGTGCGGGTTTGCAATGCACGGCATATACTCCCGTCGGATGACTGCAAACAAAAAAGCCCCCGGGTTGCCGGGGGCTTTGGGTAAAGGGTACTTGCGGATTAACGCTGAACTTTCACGTCAATGGTGATCGTGCCACCGTTGGTGCTGTTCAAGTCAAGTGAGCTAACCCGGATCAGGCCTTTCTTGCCGTCGCTGTTCTGGAAGGCGTATACTTTGCCGGCCGCTACCGTGATCTTTTGCGGGTTGGTTGCCGATACGCTCAGGTTTTTCAGCACGGTTTCATCAGCCGTGTTGAAAATGGTTTCCGTTGCAACCGCGAAGTAAGTAGCCCGGCCGCCGCCCGTGTTGATGGAGGTGCCAGCGCAGGGAGAAGTAGCAGGGGGGTTAGAAGTCGTAGCCAGACCTTCAATCGCACGCTGGGGATTGGAAAGGATCGTAGGCGTGTTTTGGATGTTGTTGGGCAACAAAGCGTAGGTCAGGTCAATGTATTTCATGTTTTCCGCAACGTCGCAAACGGTGTAGATGTCACCCGTTGCCGAGGCCACGCGGGAACCATTGGGATTGTTTTGGGCGCCCAGCACCAGACCCGTCCAGGAAGCAACGGTAGCCGTACCACTCACGCTTACTTTGAGCAACTTACGCTGAAACTTGCTGTTGCTTTCGTCTACTTCAAAATACACGTAGCGCGTGCCCGATACACTGGGTACTACGTAGTCAACCGTCTTGGTCTGGTCGTCAATGTTACGCAGGTCAATGGTCGTGCCGTACTGGGTGCCCCGGGTGCCTTCTTTGGTGGCATCCCATACCCGCAGTTTCTGGGGACGGCTGCCATCTGGGGTTTTCTTGATACGGACCGATACGGTTACGTTCTGGCCGGCAGCAGCCGATATGGAAGGATCGGTGCCCGCAATGTTGGTGAAGAAGATTTCAACGGTACCGTTGTCGGCAGCAAGCGCGGCCAGTGCCGGATCGTCGGGACCGCCGGGCGTAGGCTCAGTGTCGTCACCGCAGCTTGCCAAGAAGCCCATGCTTGCCACTGCAAGCATGGCAACTTTGAAAAATGCACGTTTTTTCATAAATGAATAGTAAATAATTTGGGGTTGGAGAAATGAACTGGCTGATAGAGGCCGTAAAAATAGCCCGGTCATCCCGAATAATGATGGACAGGTAAGCGGCCGGGCCGCCCGGAAAGGCCGTTTGGGCGTCAAAAAAAGGGCTTTTTGCCCCGGCGGGGCGTGCCGGGCTGACAAAAGGGTAAAAACATTACCCCGCAAGGTCGTCGCCTTGCGCGTACGGCAAACCCTTCAAAACAGAATAAAATTTGGAATTGCGGCGCGGAAAGGGAGTGATTCTGCCGGGACGGACCCGGGTGGGGACGGGGGTACAGGCACGGAAGCGCAACGATTGCACGCATCCGTAAATATTCGGCTATTTCTTTACTTTGGCGGGTTCAGTCCGGTTTTACCCGTTTCCAGGTAACAAAGTCGAACGGGTAGGCGTGCTTTTCGTCGGCCGGCACGCTTTCCGTGGCGACGGGCT